>DFSS01000018.1:0-49607 GCA_002381225.1 Flavobacteriales bacterium UBA3431
CGCTTTCAGATGGAGTATGTGGAGCGGCTAGTTTGGAACTATGTGTACCTGAATCCCGGCTTGACCATCACCCTCAACGGAGAGAAGTTCTATTCCGAAAATGGCTTGAAAGACCTTCTCGCGAACAATCTGTCCGGCGAGGTCATGCACGAGATCATTCACCTTCGCGGGGAAGATATCGAGGTGGCGTTGACCCATGCGGAACGTTCCCAGAGTGAGCAATACTACAGTTTTGTCAATGGGCAGCACACGACCCAAGGCGGCACCCACCAAAGCGCGTTCCGTGAGGCCTTAGTCGCTACCGTGCGTCAGCACTTTGGGAAGCAGTACGAAGCGGCGGATATCCGGCAAAGTGTGATCGGGGCGATTTCGATCAAGGTTATCGAACCGGTCTTTGAGTCCCAAACCAAGACCAAATTGGGAAGCAACGACATGGGTCCAGAAGGTCCCACGGTGCGCACGTTCATCGCCAACTTCCTGCAGACGGAACTGGACAATTTCCTTCACCGCAACCCGGCTGTCGCCGAAGCGATCCAGCGCAAAATTCTCCGCGCCGAGCGCGAGCGAAAAGAGCTTTCTGGAATCCAAAAGCTGGCCCGCGAACGGGCTAAAAAAGCCAATTTGCACAACCGCAAATTGCGCGATTGCAAGGTGCATTACAACGACATCAAGCACGAACGGCGCTTGGAAACCACGCTCTTCATTACGGAGGGCGATTCGGCATCCGGTTCCATTACAGCTTCCCGCGACGTGCAGACTCAGGCGGTTTTCAGCCTAAAGGGCAAGCCCCTGAACTGTTACGGCCTGACCAAAAAAGTAGTCTACGAAAACGAAGAGTTCAACCTCTTGCAGGCGGCCCTGAGCATTGAAGACGGCCTAGAAGAGCTGCGCTACAACAATGTGGTGGTAGCCACCGATGCTGACGTCGATGGCATGCACATTCGCTTGCTCTTGATCACCTTCTTTTTGCAGTTTTTCCCCGAGCTCGTCCGCGAAGGCCATTTGTACATTCTTCAAACACCGCTCTTCCGCGTACGGAACAAACAGAAGACGATTTATTGCTACGACGAATCTGAGAAGCAGGCGGCCATGGCCGAATTGGGGGTTCGCCCCGAGATTACGCGCTTTAAGGGCTTGGGCGAGATCTCTCCGGGGGAATTCAAGATGTTCATCGGCGAGAACATTCGCTTGGAGCCCGTCATGCTCGGAAAAGAACAAATTGACGCCTTGCTGGAGTACTACATGGGCAAGAATACCCCAGAGCGCCAGGAATTCATTATTGACCACCTGAAGGTGGAAAAAGACCTCGTAGACCATGGATGATCGGATGCCGGAAGATCCCGAAATGGGATTGGTCGTGGGTTCGGAAACGGGGGAGGAGATGCGCCCGGTGGAATCCCGCGTTCGGGGAATGTACCGCGAGTACTTCTTGGATTACGCCTCCTATGTCATTTTAGAGCGCGCCGTGCCCGCCCTGATGGATGGGCTGAAGCCCGTCCAGCGCCGCCTAATGCATGCACTGAAGGAAATGGACGATGGCCGCTTTCACAAAGTGGCCAATGTGATCGGGCAGACGATGAAGTACCACCCTCACGGGGATGCCTCCATCGGCGATGCCCTGGTACAGCTCGGGCAGAAAAATCTACTGATCGATACCCAAGGAAACTGGGGAAACATTTACACGGGGGACAGCGCCGCGGCAGCGCGATACATCGAAGCGCGGTTGAGCAAATTTGCGCTGGAGGTCGGCTTTAACCCGAAAATCACCGAGTGGCAGGCGAGTTATGATGGCCGCGGTCGCGAACCCGTGGCATTGCCAGTCAAATTCCCGCTCTTACTGGCTCAAGGGGTCGAAGGCATTGCGGTGGGCTTGAGCACCAAAGTCCTTCCGCACAACTTCGTGGAACTCATTGACGCTTCGGTGGCCCACCTGCGCGGGAAGAAAGTGGAGATTCTCCCGGATTTCCCCACCGGGGGCATCGCAGATTTTTCCCAATACAACGACGGAGAGCGCGGAGGCCGAATTCGCGTCCGAGCCAAAATCACGGTGGACGACAAAAAGACCCTGGTGATCACGGAACTACCCTTCGGAACGACCACCACGAGCTTGATTGATTCCATCATCAAGGCCAACGACAAGGGTAAAATCAAAATCAAAAAGATCGAAGACAACACGGCGGAGCACGTCGAAATTGTCCTTCACCTGGTCCCAGGCGTTTCCCCAGATCAAACCGTAGACGCTTTGTATGCCTTTACGTCCTGCGAGACGGCCATCAGCCCATTGTGCTGCGTCATTGAGGACGATAAGCCGCTGTTCACCGGCGTTTCGGAACTGCTCAAGCGTTCCACGGAACACACGGTGGACCTACTCCGGGCGGACCTAAACATTCAACTCAACGAGCTTCAAGAGCAATGGCATTTTGCTAGCTTGGAAAAGATCTTCATCGAACAGCGGATTTACCGCGATATCGAAGAAGCGGAAACCTGGGAGCAAGTGTTGGAGAACATTTGGGAGGGCTTAAAGCCCCACATTGGTCATTTGCTTCGAGAAATCACAGAAGAAGACATCGCACGACTGACGGAGATCAAGATCAAACGGATTTCCAAGTTTGACTCCAACAAGGCGGACGACCATTTGGCCTCGTTGGAAGGGAAGATTGCTGAGGTGAAAAACCACCTCGAGAACCTGGTTGAATACACCATCGAGTACTTCAAGAACTTGAAGAAGAAATATGCTGCTGGACGTGAGCGCAAAACGGAGATTCGAAGCTTCGATACGGTCGTGGCAGCCAAAGTGGCCATGGCCAATGCCAAGTTGTACGTGAACCGCGAAGAGGGTTTTATGGGTACCGGCTTGAAGCGCGACGAGTTTGTGTGCGATTGTTCTGACCTGGATGACATTCTAGTCATCCGAAAGGATGGCACCTTGGTAGTGACGAAGGTGGATTCGAAGAAATTCGTCGGCAAGGACATTTTGTACCTCGGGGTCTACCAAAAAGGCGATGACCGGACCGTCTACAATCTGATCTACCGCGATGGATCCAAGGGTGCCAGCTTTGCCAAGCGCTTTGCCATGACAGGGGTGACCCGAGATAAGGAGTATGATTTAACACAGGGCTCTAAGGGTTCTCAAGTGCTCTATTTGTCCGTCAATCCCAATGGTGAAGCGGAAACGGTCACCGTACACTTGCGTACTATTCCCAATTTAAAGAAGCTCAAATGGGATTTGGATTTTGCCGAATTGTCGGTGCGTTCACGGAGCGCCCGCGGGAATACGGTGACCAAAAATTCGATCAAAAGAGTGGAGCTCAAATCCGAAGGAGTCAGCACCCTCGCTGCGCGCAAACTTTGGTTTGATGACGCCGTACTAAAAATCAACGATCAGGAGCGGGGTCGCCTTTTAGGCGCTTTCCGTGGAGAGGATCGCTTGCTCCAAGTAGAGAAAAGTGGACGCTACCGGATTTTTATCCCCGAGCTGACGACGCATTTTGATGAAGCCCCCTATTTCCTAGCCAAATGGGAATCAGAGGCCCCCTATGCCTTGGTCTACTATGATGGGGAACGGGAGAAGCACATGGTCAAACGCTGCATTTTGGAGCCCAAAAATGATCAGTGGGATTATTTGATTTCAGACCACGCACAGTCCGAAGTCTTGGTCCTAAGCGCGGCAGATCATGTTGAGGTCTCCGTTCATTTCCGGAAAGTAAAGGGAAAAGAAAAAGAGGCCGAAACAGTGCATCTCCAGGAGTTTATAGCCGTAAAAGGCTGGAAAGCAGCGGGAAATCAGCTGTCCGCGTGGCCCGTAAAAAATGTGCTCATCCATCGCGAAGCCTGGACCATGTCCGAAGAACCGACGGAATTGAGCCCAGAGCCGGCTGAAGGGCCAGGGGAAGAGTCGGATAAACCGATGGGAGCTTCCTCCCAGCCGCGTGTAGAAGCCGCTACGTCCCCCGCAGAGGAGCACTTCGAAAAAGCTCCTGATCCGCATCCCACCGTCTTGGAGTCCTCCATAGAGGATGCAAGGCCCACCGCCGTTACAGCGGAAGAAATTCCTGTGCCGCCCCCTGCGCCGAGCATCACCTTGGAAGTGGTAGATTTGACCACTGAGCCCCGCAGCCCCGAGCCCCCTGTTAGCCCGACGCCTGAAGTCGAGGACGACGTGGATCAAGAGGAGGACGGTCAGTTCACGTTAAAATTCTAAGGATGAAAAAGAACCTTTTGGTAGCCGCGGTGCTGTGTGGATTCACAGCGCTCGCCCAGCCTAGCAATGACAGCTTGAATATGCGCGCCTTGCTGCATTACCCTGTTTCACAGTGGGGCATCTCAGGGGCAGATCCGGATTGCGCGGATATTTGGGGTTATGCAGACAGTGCATCCGGGACCGAATACGCCATCATTGGCAACCGCAAAGGGACCTTAGTGGTTGACGTAACCACCCCTTCTAGCCCCAGTAATGCTCTTTGGGTGCCCGGGACCAACAGCCTGTGGCGCGATATCAAAACGTGGGACCACTATGCATACGTGGTGCACGATGTGCCTTCCGGCGCCAATCCCCCTTACAACGGTTTGCTTATTATCGACATGGACAGTTTGGCCCAGAACCGCTGGAAATTCCTCAAGCTTCCGGTTCCCCGCGCCAATGGCCAAGTGGATACCCTAGCCCGTGCGCACAACCTTTTTGTGGACGAGAACGGTATTCTCTACGCGTTTGGAAGCAATGTCGGAGCGGGAGGTGCCATCCTGATTGATGTGGCCACAGATCCTTGGAATCCCGTCACCGTAGGTCTGTACGATGGGCACTACTTCCACGATGGGGTGGCCCGCCACGACACGTTATACGGGGCCGCCTTGTATTCTGGCGTAGTGGTCGTCAATGTCACACTCAAATCCAACCCCCAGGCGGTCACCAGTTGGGCGACTCCCAGCAATTTTGCCCACAATTGTTGGCTCAGCGATGATGGAAACACGATTTACACGACCGACGAGGTGGCCAATGGCTACATCACAGGCTACGATATTTCGGACTTGAGCAATGTCGACGAACTCTGGCGCCACCAAGTGCAGCCTAATACGTCACTCATTCCACACAATGCCCACGTGGCAGGCAACCAGGTGGTGACTTCGTATTACACCTTTGGTGTCCATGCTCTGGATACGGAATTCCCCGAACTGCCTGTATTGGTAGGTTACTATGATACGTCGCCCTTTACGGGTGGGGGCTATTTTGGCAATTGGGGCGCCTATCCCTATTTGCCCAGTGGCCGGATTCTGGCCTCCGACATGGAGGAAGGCCTCTTCATCTTGGAACCTGAATACCCCGAAGTCAGCCGTTTGAAAGTGCAATTGGGGCACATTAACTACGCCGTTGGCACCAACGTAACCTATGGAAACATCACCTCCAAGGATTTTGTCTATTGGAAAAACAGTGGCGACACCTTGTATGCAGATGCAGATGGGGTCGTGGTATACAGCGCTGCACAAGCCACCAACGATACCTTGATTTACCCCTTTGAGTACCAAATGGGCATGCCCGGCGTAGGCTTGGGCGATGACAGCTTATTTATCAGTCTGGCGTCTGGCTTGTATCCGCACGATACCTTAATTGGCTCTTGGTCTTGGTCGGTGGACGAGAACGATCCCGCCCCCTTCACTGTGAATACCGCTGAGGATCATTGGACGCTCGTTTGTGGCGAAGTTCTATTCCCAAACCTAGTACTCAGTGTATTTAGCCTCGATGGTAAAGAAGTTTGGAGCGATGCCTGGACGCGAAACCGGAGCTTCACCATTCCCTTCCCAGAGAGCAAGGGCTTGTATGTTTTGAGTTTCCGAAGCCTAGACGGGCATGAGGGTGCGATTCGCATCCTTCGACCATAAAAGGCAGCAGTTTGCATAAAAAAGCCCGGCATCGCCGGGCTTTTTTGTTTGGGGATGTAGGACCTAGCGAACGTAGTACAGTACTTGGCCCGTTTGTTCAAAGCCTTCTTGGATATTCAACGTGATTTTTAAGTGGTCCCGTAGCCATTCCGGATAGTTGGGAACCTCTAGAGGACGTATGAAGGAAATGTAGGATTTGTCAATGACCTGAGCGAGTGCTGGCATCCAGCTGGCGAAATCCAAGATCAATCCATACGTAACAAAGGGTATATCTATGTTCCGCCGGTTCCAACTCTGTGTTGCGATGTCTACGCTCCCCATGGCCATCGTTCCCAGGGGCAGTCCAAATATTTGGTTTTCAAACGAAATGGATTGGACGAAGATGCCTTTTGTGCTGTCTGTAAAGTCGATGTAGCGAACGAGTAAGAGTTCTTGATTCCCCTTAAAGTAATGCGTCTCTTTCGCTCTAAAACGCGAAGACATGTCTTTGCCCGTCTTCGCGTTGAATACTTCGTACCGAATTTCTGAGACCTTGTCCGATTGCTCCGGGAGGTAATACCGCTTTCTGAATTTGGGCTTGACCTCACGCCATTCCTTGGAAAAATAGACGGAACACGACGCCAACATTGTGGCCAAGAGTGTGAGCATGAACAGCCGCGAAGCATTGCGCAAAAACAGTACTTTCATGGCGATGAAAATAACGGGAATTATTGGAATACTTGCCCTGGTCGTTTCTGTTGCCAGCCCTGCGTTAAAGGCCCAGCAGCCGAGTTCGACCATTCCCTTTCAATACAACAACGGAACGTTTGATACGGTGCATGTCTTCTTTGGGAATGACCCCAAGCTCAGCCCGCCCATCCAGCTATTCTACAGCCATATGAAATTAGGCTTACCCCTGAAAACATGGGGACCCGGAACGGGCGGGTTTAATGCCACCTACTTGAAGTTGAAACCAGATTTGACATTTCACTTTGTGGACCTGGACCTAGGTCAGTCGTTGACCAAAGACTACGTGCGCAATCAGTGGGGATTCACCTATGAATACCATCTCCCTTGGACCATCCAAAGCAGAAAGCGCTCTGGTCCCCTTGAAGTGGTTGCCACCGTTGGAGGGCCGAAAGGCGCCATTTTTTCCGGGGAGGCGGTTCGCATGCCCTTCACCTCCCAAGTGGTGATTGCGAGGTATGCAGGGCTAAAGCGCGAAACCGTTCTTATGCAGAATAGCCAAGTGTACCATGCGGCAATAATCGGGATGTCTTGGAGTCAATATTCCACGGCGTCTACGTTTCAGGTCAGTGCTGCAAAAACAGTCCGAAGTGCAGAGATTATTCGGCATAAAATAGCCCTCAAGATGCCGCTCTATAGATATGGTTCGGGCATGCCTGATGCAGGATCTATCACGTCCTTTCTCGGGGCGACGTTTGAGTCGAGTTACCATTCAACCGCGGCCATTGTCAATCCTTTTTCATCGGCGTTGAGGCGGATAGAACAGCAGGGTTTTATGTGCATTGGGATGACCATGCATCCCTTTCTGATCAACAACCGGCCAGTGTTTACCATTGATTTTGGCGGAGGTGGCAAAATCTGGAGCATCGGACTCCATCGATTTGGGCGAGAAACGGTGCGCTTAGGGGAAGCCTATTACCGGAAGAAGGTCCAAGTTTTGGACAGCCCCTTTTAATGATTCCAGCGCCTAATGAAATGCGCCAGCCAGCAAGCGTTTAGAAATTCGGCTTGAACAAATAGCGGCTGTAGAAGTCATCAATGGCTTGAATGGCCTCTTCCGGACTGTCCACAAGTTTCATGAGGTTCATGTCGCCATCGCTAATCAGATGGTTGCCGCCCAGCGTGCTTTCCATCCAATCTATGAGGCCTTTCCAATAGTCTTTGCCGACTAATACAACCGGGAACTTGCCAATCTTCTTGGTTTGAATTAAGGTGATGGCCTCAAACATTTCATCCAAGGTTCCAAACCCGCCAGGCATCACGACAAAGCCCTGGGAGTACTTGACAAACATGACTTTTCGAACAAAGAAGTAGTCAAAATCCACACTCTTGTCCAAGTCGATGAAGTCGTTGGGCTTCTGTTCATGGGGCAACTCAATATTGAGGCCTACAGAGGGAGCGCCCACTTCCATGGCACCGCGGTTGGCGGCTTCCATAATGCCGGGTCCACCTCCACTGATGATGCCATAGCCTTTTTTGCCCAAACCTTCGGCAATGCGCTGCGCATCATGGTACCATGCATCATCTTCTTTCAGACGAGCGGATCCAAATATGCTCACACATGGTCCAATGCGGGAGAGGCGTTCGTAGCCCTCCACAAATTCAGACATGATTTTAAAAATGGCCCAAGAATCATTGGTGCGCTGTTCGTTCCAAGACTTGCGTTTGAAGGCCCTGGAAATCGGTTCATTGGAGTTGGTGGCCATAGAATAAGGTTTAATCTTTAGAAGGTACGCCAACTTCCCTAGAGTTGGTGCCTTGGGGCTAGTTTTGGCTAACCTGCAGGGCTCGCGCAATAAAGGGCGCGGTCAAGCTCACGGTAGACATAGCCAAGACTTCAGGGGTGCCGACGGCTACAATGCGTCCGCCTCCTGCACCGCCTTCGGGGCCGAGGTCAATCATGTAGTCTGCTTGGGTCATTACATCCACATTGTGTTCAATGATGAGAGCGGTATTGCCTTTTTGCACCAAACGCTGAATCACTTTCATTAATATGCGAATGTCCTCAAAGTGGAGCCCTGTTGTGGGTTCGTCGAGGATGTAGAGCGTTCGACCCGTGTCGCGTTTACAAAGTTCCGTGGCCAACTTGATGCGTTGGGCCTCTCCACCACTCAGGGTGGTGGATGGCTGCCCCAACGTAATGTAGCCCAAGCCTACATCCACGAGCGTTTTCAGGACCTTTTTGATTTTTGGAACCGCTTCAAAGAAGGGGAGAGCATCTTCAATGGACAAGTTGAGCACGTCCGAAATGCTCTTTCCCTTGTAGCGAACCTCTAAGGTCTCCCGGTTGAATCGCTTGCCCTGGCAGGTTTCACAGGGGACGTAGACATCCGGAAGGAAGTTCATTTCAACGGTACGCATGCCGCCACCCTGGCAGGTTTCACAGCGTCCCCCTTTAACATTGAAGGAGAAGCGGCCCGGAGCATAGCCTCGGACTTTAGCCTCCGGGAGTTCTGCAAACAGCTTTCGGATGTCATTGAACACATTGGTGTAGGTGGCCGGATTCGACCGCGGGGTGCGCCCAATGGGACTCTGGTCCACATCTATGACTTTGTCGATGTGATCCAATCCCTCCAAGGTTTCGTAGGGAGCGGGCTTGGTTAGAAGTCCATGCAAAGGCCCGGCTAGGGCAGGGTAGAGGGTGTGGTTGATCAAGGTGGATTTTCCCGAACCAGACACGCCGGAAACGACGGTCAACGTACCGAGTGGAATCGCCAAGTCGACATTTTGGAGATTGTTGCCTGTAGCTCCGCGAAGGTGCAAGAACTCCCCAGAGCCGGGACGGCGTTCGGTGGGGATAGGCATGCGCAGTTCGCCGCGCAAGTATTGGCCCGTCAAGCTCCCCGATTGGGAAACGGTTTCAAACGAACCTTCTGCCACAATCCGCCCCCCGTGTAAACCGGCTCGCGGCCCCATGTCCACAATGTGGTTGGCTGCACGCATCATGTCCTCGTCGTGTTCCACAACCACCACCGAATTCCCGAGGTCGCGGAGGCGTTCTAGACTTTGAATCAAGCGCATGTTGTCTCGCTGGTGCAAGCCGATGCTCGGTTCGTCCAAAATGTAGAGGACATGCACGAGTTGTGATCCGATTTGGGTGGCCAAACGAATGCGTTGCGCTTCACCCCCGCTCAATGTCCGTGTACTACGATTTAGGCTGAGGTAATGCAAACCCACATCCACCAGAAAGCCCAATCGGGTTCGCAGTTCTTTCACAATTTCACCCCCGATACGGGCTTGAGAAGAACTTAATTGGGGCAGCAGGGCATCGAGCCATTGGGCCAAATCGCCCAAGCCCATGGCTGCAAGATCTGCGATGCTCTGGTCCAAGATGCGGAAGTGCAAGGATTCGCGCTTCAGGCGCTGTCCTTGGCAACTTGGGCAGACCTCTTCGACCATAAAATCATCGGCCCAACGCTGCAGGGTTTTGCTCTGGCTTTCGTTCTTCTGGGACTCAATGAAAGCGACGAGTCCTTCGTATTGAATGTTGATTTTACGCGTCACGCCGACCGTCTTATTTGTCGTCGTGAAGGACTCCTCGTGTCCATGCATAATAGCGTGCTTGCCCTCTTCAGGAATCTGCTCCCAGGGGGTGTGCAAATCAAAGCCAAAGCGAATGCCTAGGTACTCCATCTGCTGGAAAATCCATGATCGCCGGTACGTCCCTAACGGAGCGAGGGCGCCGTCGTGCAGAGTGAATTTTGCGTTGGCGACGACTTTGTCCATGTCCACCACCTGAACTTGGCCCAAGCCATGGCACTGCGGACAAGCTCCCTTGGGGGAGTTGAAGCTAAAGCTGTTGGGCTCCGGTTCCGGGTAGGAGACACCCGTTGTGGGGCACATGAGGTGTCGGCTGAAGTGAACGATGTCCTCGCTGTCGTAATCGGCGACCAAGATGTTCCCTTTGCCGAGGCGCATAGCCGTGACAATGCTCTTTTTAATGCGCTCTTCGCTCGAATCCTCGACGACAAGACGGTCAATGACGATTTCGATGTCGTGGGTTTTATACCGATCCAACTTGAGGCCGCGGGTGATGTCCGTCCAGGTTCCGTCGATGCGTGCGCGGAGGTATCCTTGCTTGGCCATGGTCTCAAATAATTCGCGGTAATGGCCTTTGCGGGACTTGACAACTGGGGCGAGTAGGGCCATGCGGCGACCCAAAAAACGCTCCATGATCTGGCGGCGAATTTCATCGTCCGTGTAGCTGACCATGGGTTCATTTGTCTCCAAGGAATAGGCGGTCGCGGTACGGGCAAAGAGCAAGCGGAGGAAATCATAGACTTCTGTTACCGTGCCCACCGTGGATCGAGGATTTCGGTTGGTGGTCTTCTGCTCAATGGCAATGACCGGACTTAATCCTTCGATGCGGTCCACGTCGGGACGCTCCATGCTTCCCAGGAACTGGCGGGCATAGCTGGAGAAAGTTTCCATGTACCGGCGTTGGCCTTCAGCGTAGAGGGTGTCAAAGGCTAAGGAGGATTTGCCGCTGCCACTCAGCCCCGTGATGACCACGAGGGCTTCCCGTGGGATGGTAACGTCGATGCCATGGAGGTTGTGCTCGCGGGCACCGAGGATTTCAATTTTTCCAGCCATAGCCTTCTTAACGTGCCGGCGAGCCGGAGGTTTGGTGGACGGCAGAAACCGGAACGGCAATCCATAGCGTGTCTCCCTGAGGGGCACTTAAAAAAGCCTCCCTCAACCAGGGGTTGTGGCGCTTGAGTTCATTGTAGCTCCAACCAAATTGATGGGCCCATTCTCCCCAACTGGATACCGCGCTGTCGACGGGCACATGGCGGTGTTCCCATGGGGCATCGTAGTCGGCCGGACTCAGGTCAAAGCCATAGGCCCGCGGCTGCTGCATGATGCACTTGAGGGCTAAGATGCGAAAGACATAGCGTTTTGTTTCTTCATTGAGGAGGAGGTCGTAGTACTGATGTTCGGCCTGGCGGTCCATTTGACGCTGGAGTCCGCTCATGCCCATGTTGTAGGAGGCGGCCGCGAGCGTCCAGGAGCCGAAGCGATCTTTCGCGGACCTCAGATAAGCGGCCGCAGCGCGCGTGCTCTTTTCCACGTGGTAGCGCTCATCTACCTCGTCGTTCACCGTCAAGCCCAATTCCTTCGCGGTCCCCGGCATGAGCTGCCAGAAGCCGGCGGCGCCAGCAGGGGAAACCACGGGGGCCAGGCCACTTTCAATGACCGCCAAATAGAGGAAGTCCTGCGGAATGCCCTCTTCCTCCAAAATGCGACCCATCGCAGGGAGGTAGCGGCTGCTTCGTTTGAGGAGCTGTAGGGTATTGCTGTGCCAATAGGTATTGGTGAGGAGTTCTTTGGTTAGTCGTTCTTGGGCGTCTTCGCTGTGCAAGGGGACCAGTTCACCCGCTAAATCCAAGGCTTCTGGAAGGGGGACCAAGCGGGTGTGATTGTGTTCAGACAAGAAATGCAATCGCTCGCTCAGTGTTCCGGGGTCGGGAATGCCCCAAAGCCCCAAAAGGAGGAGTCCGGCTAGGAATAGAGTGAGGGTGCTGCGTTTCATGCTGGGGTATATTCGGGCCCCACAAAGGGCGAATCAAAGGAGGCAAAGGCCATGCCGTGTTGGTCCTTGTCCGAAACGCGCCATGACTGGGGGTCCGATCCCCATGCGGCGGCCCAGTCGATGCCCAAGTTGGCATCCCGGTAATCGATTGCGCCCTCGCTGTCGGGGGCATACAGTGCACTGCATTTGTATTGAAAAATGCTGTGATCATCTAAAGTCAGAAATCCATGGGCAAAGCCTTCCGGAATAAAGAGTCGGCGGTGGTTTTCTGCACTCAATACGGTGCCAAAATGCTGCCCATAGGTCGGTGAGGCCGGCCGGAGATCGACCACCACATCGTAAACTGATCCCTGAACGACGGACACCAGTTTCGCTTGGGCGTGTGGGGGGCGTTGAAAGTGCATACCGCGGAGTACGCCGCGGTGGCTCATGCTTTCGTTGTCTTGGACCCAGCGGATGGCTTCCTCCCCTTCGCGGTAGGTTTCCATGAAGTACCCACGGTCATCGCCGTGGCGCTTTGGTTCGAGGAGTAGGAGGCCGGGTAGGGGCTCAGCGATGGTTTGAAGGCCAAAAGGGTTCATAGGGAAAAGGAGGTTTTGGTCCACGATTCTAACGTGGCATGGGCGGTGGGATTGCCCGCGACAATTTGGCGGGAATGAACGAGGTCGAGGTCGGAGGCGGCCGGTCCAGAGAAAGTGCCCACGTGGCCGCCAGCTTCACGCACCAAAAGGATGCCTGCCGCGACGTCCCAAGGGGCTAGTCCATGTTCAAAGAAGGCTTGGAAACGGCCGTCGGCCACCCAAGCTAAGTCTGTCGCGGCGGAGCCGAAGCGCCGCACCCCGCGCGAACCTTGGAAGCAGGCGCGAAGCACCTGCAGGTAGGATTCCATTGAATCAAAATCATGGTAGGGAAATCCCGTCGCCACCAGGCCTTGGTCTATCGCTGGGCCGTCGGCGATGGTCAAGCGCCTGGTTCCGCAGAAGGCCCCGAGACCCTTTTCGGCCCAATACAATTGATCCTGCCCCAATTCATAGACGGCGCCCCAGCGAAGGGAATCGCCGTCCATCAAGGCCAGGGAAATGGCATAGGGAGGGAGGTCGTGAATGAAGTTAGTGGTGCCATCCAAGGGGTCAATGATCCAGTTCAAGCCGCCGTCTACCCAGGATTGACTTCCTCCTTCTTCGCCAAGAAATCCCGACTCGGGAACCAGGGTCTGAAGCCCTTGAATCAAGGAATCCTCGGCATGCCGGTCCACATAGCTAACGAGGGAGTTGAGGCTTTTGGTTTCCACCTGGCCTGTTTCAAAATGCCGACGCTCGTTCTGGATCCACGCCCCGACTTGGCGAACAAGGTCCAAGGTGCCTTGGCGCGTGTGCTCGTCCCAGCTCATGAGGCCACAGAGGATTGAACGATGGACTGAACGCTCATGGTATCCTGAGCATTCCACGGACCCAATACGATGTGTTCAACGGTTCCTGCGCGGTGTGCGTCGAAGGGGGCCGAAACCCGGATGTAGTTTTCGGTGTAGCCCTGCATGGAGCCTTGGCGGTCTGCATCCTCCCAGAGTACACGGCGGACAGTGCCTTGGTGGGCGAGAGCAAAGGCTTTCTGCTTCTGGGCGCTAAGCAAGCGCAGCCGGTGGTTTCGGGCTTTGCGTTCCACGGGGGGTACGACGCCTGGAAGATCGATGGCTTCGGTGCCTGGTCGCTCCGAATAGGTAAACACGTGCAAATAGCCAATCGGCAAATGCTGTAAAAACTGGTAGGTGTCGAGAAAGTGGTCCTCGGTTTCTCCTGGAAATCCAACAATGACGTCCACCCCGATGCAGGCATCAGGATGCCGTGCGAGGATGGCCTCCACGCGATCCTGGTAGAGCTCGCGCTGGTAGCGGCGCTTCATTTTGCCCAAGATCTCATTGTTTCCACTTTGCAATGGGATGTGAAAGTGTGGGACAAAGCGCTGGCTTCCGGAGACAAAGTCGATGACCTCTTGGTTAAGCAAGTTGGGTTCAATGCTCGAGATCCGAATCCGGTCCAATCCATCGACGTCGTCTAGGGCATGAAGCAGATCAATGAACCGGTGGTCGTGGCGTTTGTTGCCCAACTCACCCTTGCCGTAGTCTCCGATGTTTACGCCCGTGAGCACGACTTCCTGCACCCCCTTCTTGACCAGTGCCCGAGCCTGCGCCACCGCTTGATCCAGGGGGGCCGAACGGCTGACGCCGCGGGCCATGGGAATGGTGCAATAGGTGCATTTGTAGTCGCAGCCGTCCTGAACTTTTAGAAAGGCGCGTGTGCGGTCCCCGAGGCTGTACGCTGCCTGGTATTGTTCCACGGCTTGAATGTCGCAGGAATGAATCTGTGCTTCGGAGTGCTTGCTCAGGTCCGTGAGGAATTTGCGTAGGTGTAATTTTTCCTGGGCCCCCACAACGAGGTCCACCCCTTCCATGGCGGCAATCTCAGAAGGGCGGAGTTGGGCATAGCAGCCGGTGACCACGACAAAGGCCTGGTCGTTGGCGCGCAGCGCTTTGCGCACCACGGCGCGGCACTCGACATCTGCTTGGTTGGTGACGGAACAAGTATTGATGACCACGACGTCGGCCCCTTCGTTCAAATCCACCAGGTGCATCCCCGCGGCTTGGAGGTCACGGGAGATCGTGCTGGACTCGGCAAAGTTTAGCTTGCAGCCCAGGGTATGAAACGCAACAGATTTTCCAGAAAGCCCCATCGCGCGAATTTACGGCTTTTCATCGGTGCTATCTTTGGGACATGACGTGGCGCATCCCCTTTCTTCGAAACTTTTTTTTGCTCGGTCTTTTGGCCCTAGGAGGGAGTTGCCAATTCGATGCCCCAGCATCCGAAGGGGAGGTGTTTCGCTACAATGAGCCCACCGCCATTGGAAGCTTGGATCCGGCCTTTGCCAGCGACCAGGCCCATGGGTGGCTGTCCAAACAGTTATTTTCGACTTTGGTCGACAGTGATTCGACCTTGTCCCCCGTTCCTCAATTGGCCCATCGATGGGAAGCTAGCCTCGATGGAATGGAATGGACGTTTTACCTCCGCACAGATGTGTACTTCCACGATGACCCCTGTTTTCCGGGCGGTCAAGGCCGGCGCATGACTGCCGCGGATGTGGCCTACTCTTTGGAGCGACTGATGGCCACGGAGACGTCAAGTCCGGGATGGTGGATATTGGCCCAGGTCGGCCGAATAGAGGTGCTCGACTCCGCCACGATTCGCTTTCACTTGACCCAGCCCGAAGAGGCGATGCTGGGGCGCCTGGCCATGCCGTACTGTGGCATCGTAGCTCCAGAAGCGGTTGCGATGTACGGAGCCGATTTCTCCAGTCACCCTGTGGGAACGGGCCCCTTTTACTTGAAAGCTTGGGCGCGGCAGGAGAAGATTGTGCTTCGCCGGAATACCCGGTATTTCGGTCGGGACGCCGCGGGCCAGCCCTTGCCTTATTTGGAAGCCGTGGCGGTTCGCTGCATTCCGGATCGCCAAGCGGCTTTTTTGGAGTTTGTCAAAGGCGAATTGGATATGGTGAGCGGGATGGACGCCTCCTACAAGGATCAGCTGTTTACCCAAGAGGGCACCCTGCAGTCTCGGTGGGAGGGACGCCTTTCCCTCCAGAAGGCGCCGTTTTTGAACACCGAATTCTTAGGGATTCGCCAAAAGAACCCATCTCCCGCCTATTTGGGCGATGTGCGCGTTCGCGAAGCGTTGAATTGGGCCATCGATCGGGCTTCGATGATGCGCTACCTCAAAAACAATGTAGGCATCCCAGCCCATGGGGGTGTCCTGCCTGCAGGCATGCCAGGCTACCGCGAGGCGGACGCTTGGGAGGCCGCAGGGACGCCGGGTTGGTCCTTTGATCCCGGTCGGGCCAAGGCCTTGCTCCACGAAGCGGGTTTGCTCGATGCCGATGGCCGACCAAAACCCGATTTGGAACCCATTGTTGTTTCCACCACCGCAAGCTATCGGGATATCTGTGAATACATTCAAAGTGCATGGAATCAGTTGGGCCTTCCGGTGGAAGTCCAAGTAATGCCCTCCGCCGCGTTCCGGGAGGACAAAGCCAATGGCCGACTGCCCGTTTATCGAGCGAGCTGGATCGCCGACTATCCCTCTGCTGGGAATTATTTCATGCTATTTGATTCCAAGTGGGCCGCACCCTTAGGGGCCAATGCCTCCCAAATAGAATCTCCTGAACTCGATGCCGGAATCGCCCAATGGGCCATGGCGGAACGCACTGGTCAAGGGGCTGAAGCGGCCTTTGCCCTCGACCAAAGAATTCACCGTTCCGCACTCTGCATTCCTCTGTTTTACGACGAGAGCATTCGTGTGTTCCACCATGAATGGGTGGGCATCCCGCCCCATCCGATGAACATGCTGGATCTCCGCCGCGCACGACGCCGTTAAGGTTGAGCGGTCCCTAAATCGACCCAAACGGGATGATGGTCGCTGTCTGACTGGATGACGCGGCGCATGTCCACGGCTACCCAATCTCGCTCAAAAAGGACCCAGTCGATTCGCAGGGGAAACCCCCAGAGGCCGGAATACGTCGACCCAAATCCTCTTCCGCGCTGGGCAAATGCATCCTGCCATGAACGCATACGGAAGGCGGTGTTGCTGCTGGGAGCATCATTAAAGTCGCCGAGGAAAACGAGACGAGGTTGATCGCGCTTGGCGGCCCACGCAAGGATTTGATCGACCTGCTCTGCGCGGATTTTGGCAGTTCGAGTTAGTTTCCAGGCCCCGCGAAACATCGACGTGGAGATCCCGGCGGAGTCCCGTTCTGCCTCGGCTTCGCGTGCGACGAAGGTGGTCGTAACCAAGTGAATATTGACCGCCCGGAGGAGCCCATGGGGGGTTTCAATGTCTGCCCAGACAAAGCCGCGGTGGCCGGGGTAGCTCGCTTCAAAGGCCTCGAAATTCCATTGACGAATGGGGTATTTGGAATAAATCTGCAAGCCTTGGTCCATGTGCTCGGTGTGGTATGGATACCAGGCTTCAAGCGCCCGTTGGGGGGCAGAGCCTAAACGGTTCTCTTGGATGGCGAGGATGTCGGCATGAAGGTCCAACGCACGTTGCTGCATCCGCGCTTCAGTAACCTCCGTATCGGTCCAGCTCGCATTGCGCCATTGGTGGACATTCCAGGTGGCCACGCGCAACAGACCCTCGTGACCGGTTTCTGTATTGAGGTGGATCCAGCCTTTAGTTTGGGGCCATGTCAAAGTCAAGATGGCCAAGCCGATGAGCGCCGTGGCGCGAAATTGGCTGGCGGCGTAGAGGGTCCAGGTGGCATGCCAAAGAAAAAACACGGGCCAAACCAAAGCGAGTGGGGCCAGCCAAGGAAAAGGACTGGGCGCAAAATAATAGCCCAAGCTTGAGCCCAACGTAAAGGGCAGGGCGGCCCAATGTGGCCAGGCCGCCATCCAGCGCCAGAGGGATTTATTTTTGGCCATAGCGCGTTAAAAATTCTTTTTCGGCGGAACTGAGTTTGGCATAACCCACCCGTGAAATCTTCTCCAGAATGGCATCCAGCTCCAAAGGCTCATCGCGCACGACCCGCAAGGGGGTTCGGCTCCTCCTGCGGGGCATCTTCCACTGGAAGGAGGCAAGGGCTTGGGGAGAGCGCCCCAAAAGCCAACCGATCAGCGCTCCGCCCAAATGGGCGACTTGCCCACCGCCATTGGGCCCGGACAACCCCGCTAGGCTGAAAAAGACGAGAAGGCCCGAAATGGCCCACAACGGAATTTTGAAAACCCCCAATACATAGACAGGCATTCTTGGGGACATTCGCGTGGCCGCCAACAGGACTGCCAATACCCCGGCTGAGGCGCCCATCAAGGGTTTCCATTCGGGATTCCAAACGCTGAGGGTTACAAAGGCCAGTCCCCCAGCGAGGATGCCCGCCAGAAATAACCGGATGACTTGCTGGTCGGTCCAAAAGGTCTTCAGCATATGTCCCGCGAAGTAGAGCATCACGCTGTTGAGCACAAGATGCATGAAGCCGTAGTGCAGCAAACCGTAGGAGAGAAGTGTCCAAAATGGCCCCATGTGCCACTGCCCCCAAGCTGGGAGCGCCACATAGGAAAGAAGGGCTCCTTCAAGGTTAACATCTGTAAGCCATCCTAAGACTTCGAGGGCGGTTTGAAGGGCAAAACAGGCCACGAGCAACGCGACCCATTTGTGCACCTGGGATTCTTGGGTCCAGCGTCGGACGGATTGCCAACCCTGATGGAATTCATTTTTTGGGAAAGGCCCTCCCATGACTTCCTAGCGTCGAAATTGTTGGCCCTTCCAATAGCGAAGGAGCAAAAATCCAAAGAGCATGCCCCCGATGTGCGCAAAGTGGGCAATATTGCTGCCCGAATTGGAGAATCCGGCAAATAGTTCAAACAAGCCATAAACCAATACGAAGTATTTGGCTTTGACGGGCATTAAGAAATAGAGGTAGATCCGTTGGTTGGGATAGGTCATGCCAAAGCCTAGCAACAGCCCAAAGACGGCTCCCGACGCCCCCACCGTAGGGATGTAAAGCATCATCTGTGCCATTTGACCCGCTTGAAGACTACCCATCACTTGGTATTCATTCACGTAGCTGTAGTACTCGAACATATTCACTCCCAAGTGGCATAGCGCTGCACCCAATCCAGTTACGAAATAGTAGATGAAGAAGCGTTGGCTGCCCCAAAGGTTTTCGAGTGACATGCCAAACATCCACAAGGCGAACATGTTGCCGAAAATGTGGCTGAAGTTGGAGAGGTCGTGAAAGAAGAGGTGGGTAACAAGTTGGTAGGGCTGGAATTCGGGCGATTGTGGGAGATAGAGACCAAACATGGACAGCAGATCTAGTCCCATTTGGGCAAAAACTATGCTCGCAAAGTAGGCTAATCCATTGATGATCAATAGGTTTTTGATCACTGGAGGGAGGAGGGAAAAGGAGCGAGGTTGGAACATACTAGAGGAATTGAGCGGAGAGCGCCGCTCCATCTAAAATACGCGCAATGGGTTTGCCTTGTGCATTGGTCCAAGGATTGGAACAGGCAAAGAGTTCGTCCAAGATTTGCCGGAGGTCAGCGGTTGCGGGCAAAGGGGCCTGCCGCGCCCATTCTTCGAGCCAGTGGTGTACGGCCTTGGTGAGGGCTTCTTCTTCCTGCCCTGGGTCCGAGGCCAGCATGGAATCGAACCAAGCCATGGCTTCGGAGGCCGCAAGGAAATAGGGCCCGGCCACCATGGTTTTTTCTGTTCCGTCGGCGCTCCATTGGAAGCCCAAGCGGGGTAAAATGTCCACCCAAGCTTCCCACCGAGGTAAGGAAGGGCTGTCGATGGGTTCAGGAAAAAGCCAGGTTTGGGCGGCGATGGGTTCTCCCTCGTGCAGGGCGGCAGCGGTGCGCTGCTGAAGGATGTGGCGGCGTGCCCGAGGAATGTGCACGGTGACTAGGCCATTTTTTAACGAGGCAACCGCAAAGTGGGGGGCCAGAGCTAGGCAAAAACTTTCCCCTGCGCCCGGGCTTGCCCCTTGGTCCAAGGACGGTGCTTCCCACGTTAGTTCGCTCTGGCGGTCCGGGGGTCTATTTGGCGGGGCAAAGAAGTCCAGGGACTCGCGCGCAGTGGCCCGAGGGCCTGATCCGGAATTCCCGGTCCGAAACGGATTGTAGTCCGGGTTTACGTGGATTTGGGGCGGTGCAGGGGAGTGGGATGGGTCGAGATCCACATGGTAGCCCAGGTTGGCTTCAAAATCCAAAGTCGGGGCAATTTGGTGGATGCCCAAGGCACGCTTTACCGCACTGCGCACAATCGCATAGATGGCCCGCTCATCCTCAAACTTAACCTCGGTCTTTGCCGGATGCACATTGACATCGACGCGGTCAGCCGGGACGGTCAAAAACAGCACATAGGCGGGATGGTGTTCAGCGGGAATGAGTCCCTCAAAGGCCTCAACGATCGCTCGATGGAGGTATCCACTTCGGATTGGGCGCTTGTTGACATAGAGGTACTGATCGCCCCGGGTTTTGCGGGCATGTTCGGGGCGGAGGACAAATCCTTCGGTCGTGACCACATCGGTATGCTCTTCCACGGGAACCAAGCGCTCATTGGCTTTTTTGCCCATAATGTGCGCCACCCGTTGGCGGGCATTCCCAGCTTCGAGCATCCAGACATCTTGGCCGTTGTGCTTGAGTGTAAAGCGCAAGGCTGGATGGGCCAAAGCGATGGCCGTAAAGGTTTCTGAGATGTGCCGAAATTCAATCGCATCATTCTTCAAAAACTGCCGGCGGGCGGGTACGTTAAAGAAGAGGTTTTTGGCCGTGATGCTCGTTCCTACAACCCCTGCGCTCTTTTTGGGCTGACCGAGCTGACCGCCCTCACAACTTAGTTCGGTGGCCACCGCGAACTCCTTGGTTCGGCTCTTAATGGTGGCATGCGAAACGGCGGAAATGGAAGCCAAGGCTTCTCCCCGGAACCCCATGGTTTGCAATGCAAAAAGGTCGTCAGCGGATTGAAGCTTAGAAGTAGCGTGGCGCGCAAACGCGGCCGGCAATTCCTCTGGGGCGATGCCCGAGCCGTTGTCCACGACTTGAATCGAGGTTCGCCCCGCATCCAAAATCGCAACATGGATGTCCGTTGCACCTGCATCCAAGGCATTTTCCATCAATTCTTTGACGATGGAGGCCGGACGTTGGACAACTTCGCCCGCCGCAATTTGGTTGGCGACCTCTTCAGGGAGGTAGTGAATGGCGGGCATCAGTTTAGAGGACGTGAGGAATCGCCAGATAACGGAGGACGATGAACGCCAAGGCTCCGAGGATTAAAATCAACATCAGTGGGCCACGGGCCGAGCTTCCTTTGGCATGGGTGGTCCGCTTCGAGGCCCATGCCGAACGGAGTTCTTCGCGGCGGTTTTCCGATGCACTCAAAGGCTGGCCCTCGCGGGCCGCACGGAGCGACTCCATTTTAGCTTTTTTCTCGTCGTAGTATCGGTGCTGGAGGGAAAACCCTCGCGGCGTGCGTTGTTTAGAAAAGGCAGAAAAGAGTCCCATAGACCCTCAAAGGTAAAGCCTTTTTTGGGGTACATTTCGGGTATGGTAAAACGGATGTGGCCGGTCACGCTGGCCCTGCTTTCTTTTGGCTGGGGACCAGCCGAATACATCGATAGGAACCCCTATGATTCCCGGAATTACGGGAGTTGGATGGCCGCGGCGACCGTAGAGGACTTGGCCGGTCAAATGATCATGGTGGCCGGATACAGCCGCCAAGGCGAGAGCCACCTGCAGCAGCTAGCCACCTGGGCAGAAGCCGGTCAGATTGGTGGCATCATCTGGATGCAAGGCGGACCCGGGCGACAGGTCCATGCCATAGCGCGCACCCAAGCCGCGGCCATGCGCGGGACAGGGCTGCCCTTGCTCAACGCCCAAGATGCCGAATGGGGCGCGTCCATGCGATTGGACTCGTTAGAGCGCTTGCCTTGGCCTTTGACGCTAGGAGCTACCCGCAACCCAGAACTCGCGCGTGCTTACGGGAAGTCCTTAGGGCAAGAATCGAGGGCGTTAGGCATTCATGTCAACTTTAGCCCCGTGGTGGATGTCAACACCAATCCCGCCAACCCCATTATTGGTCAGCGCTCCCTGGGATCCGATGTGGACCAGGTCAACGGCTTATCGACCAATGAACTTTGGGGGCTACAAAGCCAGGGAGTGATGGCCTGTGCCAAGCACTTTCCAGGTCATGGCGATACAGACAGCGACAGCCACAAAACGCTCCCCACACTCAACCATTCGCTGGAGACGCTCCGTCGCCGTGAAATGCGCCCCTTCGAGAACGCGATTCGTTCGGGTGTCGGCGCCATCATGGTGGCCCATCTAAATATTCCGGCCTTGGATCCGAGCGGGACTCCCGCCTCCATTTCCAAACCCATCGTGACCCATTGGTTGCGCGACTCTTTACACTTTGAGGGATTGATCTTCACGGACGCTCTCAATATGAAGGGCCTAGCGCAGGACTTGACGCCTGGAGAAGTGGAAATTCGGGCTATTGAGGCCGGCAACGATGTCTTGCTCTTTGTGGCAGATCCCAAGGCGGCGGTCAAAGCCATTGCTCGGGCGGTGGAAAGCGGCCGTTTGACCCGCGCCCAGTTGGAGGAACATGTGCAGCGCATCCTGTGGGCGAAAGCCAAGTATATCCCGGAAAACGGGGCGATTCCCTCTCCCTCGGAGGCTCCCATGCCCAATCGCACACAGCTCAATGCTTCGATTTATGTGGCGGCGGCCACTTTGGTATATGATCCAGATTCCATGATGAGTCGGACATCACGTTCGTCTCTGGTATCAGATCCCTTCTATGTGGTGGCTATGGGTGAGTCCGTGCCCACGGGCTTGGTGGGCTTTGACGCCCTGGCCAATGTGGAGGCCGGTTTGGCGAGTTACTTCAAGGATTCGAGAGGATTTACCCCTCCTCGAATTTGGATTTTCCACATGGGTTCATCCGCCAATCCGTGGAAATCAGCTCGGCTCCCCAAATCGGTCATCGAACAAGCCAAAGCGTGGAAAGCCAAGGGAGTGGAGGTCGGATTGGTGCACTTGGGGAACCCCTATGGGCTTAGAGCTTTTTCCGATGGCTCCGTGCTACCTCCTTCCGTGATCACGGAAACTTTTGATGCCCTTATTCTGGGCTATGAAAACGTCCCGGAGGTGGTGGAAGCCATTCAAGGGGCCATAGAATCGTTCAGCCCTCAACGGTTGCCCGGTCGAATCCCCGTCTCTGGGCTGCATTTCAATCCTGAGATGCCAAGAACCACCCTCGGTGATGCGGGGTTTCAACCCGATTTGATCAAAAACATTGACGCCATTGTGGAAGAGGGGCTGCGCAAGGGGGCCTATCCCGGCTGCCAAGTCTTCTTGGCGCGCCACGGAAAAGTTGTTTTGAACGGAGTCTGGGGGACATTAGATGGCACCAACTCCGTGGAGCCTACGGATCGCTACGATTTGGCAAGTGTCACGAAAATTTTGGCCTCCGTACCCCTTATCATGGACTTTGCAGAGGCCACTGGGGGCACGGCTATTCTACTGGGTACGCCTATGGTGGAATTCTTGCCGGAGCTTGGTTCTTCCCCCGTAGGCGATTTAAAGATGGGAGACATCTTATCCCATCAATCCGGTTTGCCTGCGTGGATTCCTTTCTATCAGGACTACTTGTGGAAGGATGGAAATTTGGACAACCGGTACTTCCGAACGACCCAAAGCGATGCGTTTCCCAACCAAGTTGCCCTGGGTGTTTTTAGTCGCAGAGACCTAAGAGATTCCATCCTTGCTCGCATTGCAACCACCCAGCTAGGTCCCAAGAAATACAAGTACAGCGATTTGGGCTACTACCTCCACCAGCGGTGGTTAGAACGCTACCATGGGGCCCCCTTGGATGAGGTGCTCGAAACCAACTGGTATGCGCCCATGGGTATTCATTTGCAGTACAACCCCTTGCAAAAAGTGGTCCCCCAAGGGGATGGTGGCTCAGCCATTCTTCACCTTGCACCGACGGAAAATGACCAAATCTTCCGCCGCCAATTGATCCGGGGAACCGTGCACGACCAGGGTGCGGCGCTCTTAGGCGGCGTGGCCGGACATGCGGGTCTTTTTGGTTCCGCCCAGGACGTGGCCGCGATGATGCAATTCTTTTTGCAAGGCGGGCGTTGGAATGGGTACCAATACTTGGAGCCAGCGACCATCCAGGCCTTCTCTTCCTGCTATGCCTGCGATGAGGGCAATCGTCGAGGCTTGGGATTTGACCGTCCCCAAACGAGCGGTCCCGGCCCCACCTGTGGCTGCGTGAGCCCGTTGAGCTTTGGGCACACCGGTTTTACCGGTACTTTTGCCTGGGCAGACCCACAGACTGGCATCGTGCTTGTCTTTGTCTCCAACCGAGTATATCCCGATGCAAGCAACCCTCTTCTCAGCAAGCTCGATATCCGCACCCGCATTCAAGAAGCGGTTCAAGTGGCTTTGGTCGATTAGCCTTCTTATGTGGAGCCTGCCTGCCTGGGCGCAGGTGCAGCAAGCGGCCATTGGCTGGCCGACCGACAGTGCCTATGCAAGCTACTTTGGAAATGGCAAGCCCCGAACCATTGTGCACTTCAAAGATGGACTGCAGCAAGGTCCGGCTTGGGAGTTTCATGCCTCAGGGCAAGTTTTGATTTACACCGAATGGTTGGAGGGGCAAAAACACGGGGAAGAGAAAGAATTTGACCAAATTGGTCGACTCACCCATGTGACAAATTGGCGATACGGACGCTTGCATGGCGAGGAGCGGACCTACTATGTCACGAGCGTGGTGCAAAGCCGCATTCCTTGGGTGAACAATCAAAAGCATGGTACGGCCCAATGGTACCATGACAACGGCCTGGTCGCCGTGGAATTCCCCTATGTTCAGGGCGAAATTCATGGATCGGCGACCTACTATACGGATCAAGGGACCGTCGAAAAGATCGTGCGTTACGTCCACAACCAAGTGAAAGACACGCAATGAGGATCGGCGTTGTTTGCCACCCCACCTTTGGCGGCTCGGGGGTGATGGCCACAGAATTAGCCAACCATTTGGGCCGCATGGGCCATGAGTTGCACGTGATTTCCTACGCCCAACCGGTGCGCCTGGATCCCTTTAACACCCACGTTCATTTTCACGAAGTCCAAGTCCAAGACTATCCTTTGTTTTTATAC
Organism: Flavobacteriales bacterium UBA3431; assembly: GCA_002381225.1. Taxonomy (GTDB): domain Bacteria; phylum Bacteroidota; class Bacteroidia; order Flavobacteriales; family Schleiferiaceae; genus TMED14. The sequence goes on from DFSS01000018.1 coordinate 24,846, forward strand.
CAGCCCTATGAGTTGGCCTTATCGAGCGCCATGGTCGAAACCGTGCGCAAGGAAAAACTGGATATTCTGCACGTCCATTACGCCATCCCGCATGCCTATGCGGCGTTTATGGCTCGCCAAATTTTGGCCGACCAGGGCATCCACATCCCCGTGGTTACCACCTTGCACGGAACGGACATTACCCTTGTTGGCCAGCTACCGGCCTACAAGCCAGCTGTGTGTTTTTCGATAAACCGCTCCACGGCGGTGACGGCGGTATCCGAGAGCCTTCGAGCCGAAACCATTCGTGAGTTCAATATTGAGCGCGACATTCAAGTCGTTCCCAACTTCGTGGACGTCAAACGCTACGGCCGGGGTGACGCCTCGGCGCGAAGCCGTATTGCTCAACCGGATGAAGCGATCGTTTGCCATGTGAGTAATTTCCGCAAAGTCAAGCGCATCCCGGATGTACTGCACGTCTTTGCGGAGATACGAGCCCAACGGGCTGCCAAATTGGTCATGGTGGGGGATGGTCCAGAACGTTTGCCCGCGGAGCGTTTGGCTGCAGAGCTTGGGATATCTCAGGATGTTTTGTTTTTAGGCAAAACCTCCGATGTCGAACGCATTTTAGGAGTCTCTGACCTCTTTTTACTCCCTTCCGAAACGGAGAGTTTTGGTTTAGCTGCTTTGGAAGCGATGGCCTCATCCGTTCCCGTGATTGCGTCCCGAGCAGGGGGACTTCCCGAAGTGGTGGACCATGGGGTAACGGGGTATTTGGAAGACATCGGCGATGTCTCGGCCATGGCTCAACGGGCTTTGCACATTTTGTCGAGCGAGTCGACACTGGCGATGTTTTCACAGCAAGCTTTGGAAGCGGCACATCGTTTCTCCATGGAGCAAATAGGCCAAGCCTACCTCGATCTTTACACCTCATTGTTGCATGGCGAGCAAGCGCATCGATAAACGGAATTCAGGCCCGGAAAACGTGGTCAATCCCTTCGCGGCGGCTCTCGCATCGGCCCTTGGGGTGGACGCCCCCAAAGGTCCAGGGGAGTCTGTGCTGCATGATGACGAGGATGCCAACGCCCCCATGACGTCCAAGCGGGTAGAAATGCGTTTTGAGAAAAAAGGGCGCAATGGAAAAATGGCGACGCTCCTGACCTTTGATTCCCTCGGGGATGCCGAAACCACCGAGTGGGCCAAACGCCTCAAACAATCCTTGGGGGTAGGCGGTAGTGTAGAAGCAGATGGCCAAATCCTCCTGCAAGGGGATGTTCGCACAAAAGTCCTGTCCCTCCTAACAAAAGAAGGGTGGACCGTAAAACGTATTGGAGGATGAGTCTTGTCATAGAAAGCATACAGAACCCAAAAGTCAAACAGGTGTTGCGTTGGCGTGAGAAGCCTGCCAGCCGCCGAAAGGAGGGAGTCTGTCTGGTCGAAGGAGCCCGAGAGGTAGAACGCGCATTGCGTTCCGGCTGGGACATGACCGCGTGCTATGTCCGGGAAGGCGTAGACTTTGGTTTTTCGGGTATGCGCATGCGGCCCTTGGCCTGCATGGCCGAGGTCTTTGAGAAGATGGTTGTTCGACAACGAGGCGTCGATGTTCTGGGCATTTTCCAGACGCCACAGCATCGCTTGACGGACCTCACCTGGCCAGAAAACCCCCTGATTCTCATTTTAGATGGGTTGGAGAAACCTGGAAACTTGGGGGCAATCCTGCGTACGGCGGATGCCACAGGGGTGCATGCCGTGGTTCTTTCTTCGGTTCAATGCGACGCCTACAGCCCCGAAAGCATACGGAACTCCCTGGGTGGAATTTTTCATGTTCCTCTCGTAGATGCTTCACGTTCGGAGGTTCAAACGTGGTTGGATCGGGAGAAGATCCCCGTGTTTCAACTTCATTTGCATGGAAGCCAAAGTCCCTATACCACCGATCTGACGGGTCCCTTGGCCTTGGTTCTTGGCTCAGAGGATCGCGGGTTAGATGGTTCTTGGAATATTTTGCCCGGAAGTCGACTCAAATTACCCATGACTGGGGTAGTCGATTCCTTGAACGTATCAGTCACAGCTGGGGTGATTCTCTACGAGGTGGGGCGTCAACGTGCACAGAAATAAGCAGCGCCCATAGCGCATATTGATCTCAAAATGAAGGGATTGCGCGTGTTGAGGAATTCGGTTTGGAAAGTCAAAAATTGGAAAGGCCCGGATTTTCACCCAGGCCTCACACCAAACCAATAACCTAAGCTTGTGCCTAGATTAAAATCAAAATTACAACGGTGGACTTTTATGGCCAACTTGTTTACAAAAAAATGTATCGCCTTTTCAGGCATTTTCTTTTAGGAATGGGGCAATAATCGACTTTTCTTCAGAAAAAATACCATGTGAGACGCCTTGGTAGATTCGCTGACCTCCGTCCTGACCGCCTCCTGGCCCCAATTCGATGATCCAGTCTGATTGGGCGATCACATCCGTTTGATGCTCAATAACGAGGATGCTGTGTCCCATGTCCAATAGCGCGTCAAAGGCGCTAAGCAGCTTTTGGACATCATCAAAGTGGAGTCCGGTGGTGGGCTCATCAAATACAAAGAATACCGGATCGGCTGCTTGGCCTTTGGACAGGAAGGAGGCGAGCTTGACACGCTGCCCCTCGCCACCCGAAAGTGTGCTGCTGGATTGGCCCAATTGAATGTACCCCAAGCCCACATCCAAGAGGGGCTGAATTTTTTGTGCAATTTTAACTTGGCCGATTTCACGGAAGAACTGGACGGCCTCGTCTACCGTCATGCGAAGGATGTCCGAAATATTTTTTTCATGGACCTCAACCTCCAGCACGTCATCTTGAAAGCGTTTCCCGTGGCATTGCTCGCATTGCAGGTGGACGTCCGCCATGAATTGCATTTCCACCGTCACAAAGCCATCGCCCTTGCAAACCTCGCAGCGTCCTCCATCTGTGTTGAAAGAGAAGTGCTTGGCTTGAAAGCCGCGAAGTTGGGCGTTTTTTTGGTTGGCATAGAGGGCGCGTATGTCGTCGTAGGCCTTGAGGTAGGTGACCGGGTTAGAACGTGAGGACTTTCCAATGGGGTTTTGGTCCACCACTTCGATGGCCCGAATGGCCCGCAGGTCTCCCGTGAGGGCGTCGTAGTACCCGCCGCGTCCAGAGAATTCACCAAGGAACTTCTGTATAGCAGGGACAAGAATGCTGCGAATGAGGGTCGTTTTGCCACTGCCGCTTACACCGCAGACGGTCGTGAAGCGATGGAGGGGAATATCAATGTCCACGGATTGGACATTGTGGGCACGCGCTCCGGCCAGGTGGATCCACTTGGCCCCGTCCATAGGTCGTTGGATTCTTGAAATGCGCTTTCGCCCCGTCAAGTAGTCGGCTGTTAAGGTGGCCTGTGAAAGGACGCCCTGACCCGATCCGACGTAAACGACTTCCCCGCCATGCCTGCCTGCCCCGGGCCCGATGTCAATCAGGGTATCCGCAGCATGCATGAAGAGGGCGTCATGCTCCACCACGACGACTGTATTGCATTGGTCCCGAAGGGTTTGCAAGACTTGGAGCAAGTCATCGGCGTCTTTCGCGTGCAAACCGATGCTGGGTTCGTCCAGAATGTAGAGGGAGCCCACGAGGCTAGAGCCCAGGCTGGTCGCCAGGTGAATGCGTTGGGATTCTCCACCGCTGAGCGTGGCAGCAGGACGATCTAGACTGAGGTAGTGCAAGCCAACCCGCTCGAGGACGTGCAAGCGGTTCCGGATTTCTGTCAAAAGCCGTTCGGCAATTTTCCCTTCGGACCCGGCGAGCTTCAGGCCGTCAAACCATTCACGGGCCTGACGGATGGACCAGGTGGAGATTTGGCCAATGTGGACGCCTTCAATTTGCACATAGCTCGCCTCTTTGCGTAACCGGTGACCTCGGCAATCGTGGCAGGTGGTCTTGCCTCGGTAGCGCGCTTGCAGCACGCGGTACTGAATCTTGTACGACTTACTCTCGACATAGTTGAAGAAGGCATCGATGCCCTCAAAGTGGGCAGAACCCTTCCACAATTGCGCGAGGTGTTCCTCTGAAAGTTTGGCTATCGGAGTGTGAATTGGAAGTCCGGCCGCTTCCGCCCCTCGAATCAATTGGTCCTTCCATTCACTCAATCGTTCGCCCTTCCAGGGTGCGATGGCATCCTCAAAAATGCTGAGTTGTGGATTGGGTATCACTAGCGCGGGATCAATTCCGAGCACGGATCCAAATCCTTCGCAGGTGGGGCAGGCCCCTTGTGGCGTGTTGAAGGAGAAGAAGGCTGGTGAGGGCTCTTCGAAAACAACATCTCCTTCCGCAAACTTGTTGGAAAAGGGCATTCGCTGTCCATCGCTCCATTGCAGGATGCACTCCCCTTGGCCTTCAAAAAAGGCCGTTTGAACCGAGTCGGCTGCTCGGATTTCCTCATCTTCATCGCGGAGTCCACCCGCAAGGCGGTCCACGACGAGTTCAAAATGGGTGCAATCCGCGGGGCATTCATCTACCCGGCAGAGCTCCTCGCCTCCGAGGAGAATGCGAGCGTAGCCTTGTTGGGCGAGTAGTTGGCACATTTCTGTGGCACTGCGGTCTTTGAAGTCCACAGGTGCCAATACCAGGACGCGGTCCTCGGGGCTTCGGTCGGCCATGGCCTTCAGGACATCCGCCAATTGATGGCGCTTTACCTCCAGGCCGGTATGCGGGGAATACGTTTTGCCCACCCGAGCAAACAAGACTTTGAGGTAATCGTGGATTTCGGTGACCGTGCCCACGGTGGAGCGCGGGTTGCGGGAAATGACTTTCTGCTGGATGGCAATGGCTGGTGCTAGCCCTTTGATGTCATCGACCTCAGGTTTGTCCAATTTTCCCAAGAACTGACGCGCATAGGATGACAGAGACTCTACATAGCGTCGCTGGCCTTCTGCATACAAGGTGTCAAAGGCCAAGGAAGATTTTCCGCTTCCGCTCACGCCCGTGATGACCACCAAATCCCCATGGGGAAAGGCGACCGAAAGGTTCTTCAGGTTGTTGACGCGGGCGCCTTCGATGCGTAATTCGGACTGGGACATAGTTGGGAAAACGCAAAAATACCCTTTGTAGTTGGGGGAAAAATGCTAGATTCGTGAATAATTCCAAAAAATCTCGGGCCTATTGTAAAAATCCTTACTCCATTTCAAAACATGTTGGAATATGTCAACCGTAAGGATTTCGGATGCCGAATTGGTATCCAAGTATGTACAAGGCCACGAACCCGCCCTCGAACGATTAGTGCTGCGTCACGCGGATGCGTTGCTGCATAAAATTTACCTCAAGGTTCAAGATCCCGATCTCACCCAGGATATTCATCAGGAAACTTGGATCAAATTTGTCCGCGCGGTCAAAGCGGGGGAATACACGGAGAAGGGCAGTTTTCCCGCCTTTATTCACCGCGTCGCTACAAACCTGGCGTACGATCACCTTCGAAAACAAAAACGCAGCCCGGAACTCTCCATGGAGCGTTGCGGAGATGCGGTCATGGGCGTCGAGGATGGGCACATGAATGCGGAAGAGGCGGCTTTGCGAAGCCAATGGCACACTGACGTGAAACGCGCCCTCGATCACCTTCCGGAGGACCAACGGGAGGTCGTTTTCTTGCGAATTTATGCGGGGCTGAGTTTCAAAGAAATTGCCGAAGAAACCGGTGTGGGCATCAATACGGCCTTGGGTCGAATGCGCTACGCCCTGGTGAATTTGCGTAAAATTTTAGGCGTCCCTTCGGTGTAGCAATACGAATTGGGCGGGCTAGGCGTTAGGTGTATACGAACGTTAAAGACCGCCTATGTCGCAATGTACTCCTGAACGTCCTGAATATCAGGCGATTCCCACACTCCAAATCCACGATCTCCAAATGATCCTCCAATACTCCCAATCCCTCGTGGTTCTTCGCCCGGCCGGGATCGAGGAGCCTTACTGGGTCCATCAAAATTGACGGAGTCCTCGCGGCGCGCCCTGAGATTCAGGTTACCTGGGACGACTTGGCCGCGGTCTGCATACCTGTCTGATTAAACGACGCCACACAAAAACTTGAGACGAACCAACCGAAGCTCTTCCTCGGTGTAGGCCCCGTCAAAGTCCTTGAAGGCCTCTTGGATGTCCCCGGTTTCTGATTCTTCACTGAAGTAATCCATGATTTCTTCCATGGAATCCTCATCGAGGTGGTCCTCAATAATGTAGTCCAGGGCGATACGGGTGCCACTTTGGACAATCAGTTCCATTTCACGCAAGAGTTCATCCTCCCGAATGTTTTTGTTTTTGGCTATTTCTTCGAGGGTCATCCGTCTATCCGTAGATTGAATGATGTAGACTTTGAGCGAACCTTTTTGCCCCGCGGAGCGGATCGTAAAATCGTCGGGTCGTTCGATTTGATTCGCCTCAACATGCTGGGAAATGGCTTGGACCATGCTGGCGCCAAAGCGTTTGGCTTTGGCTTCGCCGACCCCGGGAATAACTTTTAATTCGTCTTCCGTAATGGGATAGCTCGTTGCCATTTCCTGCAGGGCTGCTTCGGAAAAGAGGGCATAGGGAGGGATGCCCCGCTGTTTGGCCAATTGGCGGTTGAGCGCCTTGAGCACGCCAAAGAGCTCTGGGTCCAGGGCTGCCCCGCGTTTGACCGCACCGAGTTCGATGCTATCGTCCGCCATGGGGCGGTAGGCCCGAGCGCGGAAGATGTTATCGCTCGCTTGGAAAGCCTGCCCGGACTCTGTGACCTTGAGCACGCCGTATCGCTCGATGTCCTTGGTAAGCAACCCTTGAAGGACCACCTGGCGCACGAGATCCGTCCAGTAGCCGTCCGATTGATCTTTTCCGGCGCCCCATTGCTCCAAATCCCGCGCTCCGAAGGTTTTGAGCACCGCGGTTTCCAGGCCAATGAGGGTGTTAACGACTTGTGGGGTCCGGAAATTATCCTTGCCCGCCAAGACGGTATCCAAAATAAGTCGAGCGCCTTTCGTCGCATCGTAATCGCTCGGATTACCCTGGCAATTGTCGCACGCGCCACAGTTTTTTTGGCTGTAATGCTCGCCAAAGTAGTGAAGGAGGTAGTGACGGCGGCAGGTGGCCGTCAGCGCATATCCACGAGCTTCCTGCAGGAGTTGTCGCCCAATCTCTTGCTCCGCCACGGGCTTGCGGGCGAGAAATTTATCGAGTTTCTCAATATCCTTTTCGCTGTAGTATGTGACGCAAACACCTTCTCCGCCATCGCGCCCTGCTCGGCCCGTTTCCTGGTAATAACTCTCTAGGGACTTCGGGATGTCGTGGTGGATCACCAGTCGGACATCGGGCTTGTCGATGCCCATGCCAAAGGCGATGGTCGCGACGATGACGTTGACATCCTCTTGGAGAAAGGCATCTTGGTGGCGGGCACGGGTTCCGCTATCGAGTCCCGCATGGTAGGGCAGGGATGAAATGCCGTTGAGTTGAAGCAGTTGAGCGATTTCTTCCACTTTTTGCCGAGACAGGCAGTAGACAATGGCTGATTTCCCGTCGTGTTCGCGCAGAAGGCGAATCATGTCCTTCTCCACATTCGTTTTGGGTTGCACCGAATAAAAGAGGTTGGCCCGGTTGAAGGAAGTGGTGAAGGTGGCGGCGTCGGTGATTTCCAAATTCTTGAGAATATCCGACATGACTTTGGGTGTCGCGGTGGCGGTCAAGGCCAAAATCGGGCGCCGTTGAATCGCTTGGATGGCGTGGCGCAATTGCCGGTATTCCGGGCGGAAATCATGGCCCCATTCGGAAATGCAGTGGGCTTCATCAATAGCATAGAAGGAAATAGGTAAATCCTTCAAAAAAGCAATGTTTTCCTCCTTGTTCAGCGATTCTGGGGCCATGTAGAGAAGCTTGGTATGGCCCGAAGAAAGGTCTTGGCGCACTTGGACCATCTCCCGCTTGCTGAGAGAAGAATTCCACACATGGGCGATTCCGTCCTCCGCGGCAAAACTGCGTACCGCATCCACCTGATTCTTCATAAGGGCGATCAAAGGGGACACCACAATGGCCAACCCGTCCATCTGCAAAGCAGGTAGTTGGTAGCACAAGGATTTCCCCCCTCCAGTGGGCATCATGACAAAGGTGTCTCGCCCTTCCAGGACAGAGACGACGACATCGGCTTGGTTGCCTTTAAAGTCGTCAAAACCAAAGAATGATTTGAGGAGGGCTTTACTTGTGGCCTCAGATAGCACAGGATTCATTTAAAAGGAACATGTCTTGAAGTTACGGAATAAAGTACTTTTGCCCATCATGTCCACCACTGATTCCATGACATTTCTTGAGCACCTCGGAGCGCTGCGTAAACACCTGATGCGCGCGAGTTTGGCGATTATCGTGGCGGCAGGCGTGGCGTTTGCGTTTCGCGGCATTCTCTTCGATGAAATCTTATTGGCACCCAAATCCCCGAGTTTTATCACCTACCAGTGGCTGTGCCTGCTCGGAGATCAGTTGGGCAATGCGTCCATGTGTGTGACCGAACTCAAGTTGGACTTGCTCAACAGCAAAATGGCCGGACAGTTCTCCCTGCACATCGGATTGTCTCTAATGGCGGGTTTGGTGCTGGCCATACCCTTTGTACTTCGGGAACTTTGGCTCTTTATTGCCCCAGGGTTGACCGAAGGGGAGCGTCAAAAATCGGTCGCCTTCATCGGGATCTCCTCCATGCTCTTTTTTGCCGGGGCCTTATTTGGCTACTACATCATCACCCCCTTGAGCGTTCAGTTTTTGGCCAATTACATCGTTTCGGACCAAATCACCAACCTCATTGAGATGAGCTCCTACCTCTCCACGGTGGCGAGCATTATCGTCGCTTGTGGGGTGCTCTTCCAGTTGCCCATCGTCATCTATTTCCTGAGCCGCTTGGGCATTGTCACCCCTGCAGGGATGCGGACCTACCGCCGGCACTCTTGGATCGGTATTTTGGCATTGGCTGCGGTCATCACCCCGCCGGATGTCTTTTCCCAAATTATCGTGACGATTCCTGTGGCCTTCTTGTATGAAGCGAGTATTTTGGTCAGTAAACTCGCGCAACCCAAACCCCTATGAGGCTGGAAGTCCAAGGCATTGTCAAAGAATACCGTCGTCGAAAAGTCGTCGACGATGTAAGCTTTTATGTCAACCAAGGGGAAATCGTGGGACTTCTCGGCCCCAACGGGGCAGGGAAAACGACCTCCTTTTATACCGTAGTCGGGATGGTCAAGCCCGATGCGGGGGAGGTACTTCTCAATGGGGAATCCATCACGCGACTCCCCATGTACAAACGTGCCCAAAAAGGCATTGGCTACTTGGCGCAAGAAGCGTCGGTTTTTCGGAAAATGTCGGTGGAGGACAATATTGCGGCTGTTCTGGAATGGCGCGGCTTTTCCAAACAAGAGATTGCTTCGCGTTGCGAATCCCTGCTTGCGGAATTTGGCCTTGAAAAAATCCGTCAAACCCGCGGGGACCTCCTTTCAGGCGGAGAGCGCCGGCGCACGGAAATTGCCCGGGCCTTGGCCTCAGACCCCCATTTTATTCTCTTGGATGAACCTTTTGCCGGGGTGGATCCCATCGCTGTAGAGGATATTCAATCCATCGTGGCCAAATTGGTGGATCGCAACATTGGAGTGCTCATTACGGACCACAATGTGCAGGAGACCTTGGCGATCACGGACCGAACCTACCTCATGTTTGAGGGCAAAATTCTCAAAAGTGGAACGGCCGAAGAGTTAGCGGCGGATCCCGTCGTTCGAAGGGTGTATTTGGGCCAAAATTTTGAGCTCAGGCGCGGTGCGCGGCCCGCATAAGACGATCATTCACAGCTCTCCCCAAGCCGATTTCCGGCGCTTTCTCAATCCATACAGGCCCTCCGGGTTGCTGATCCAGGTGGCGCAGCACTCCAAACAAGCGTTGGGCAGCCGTCGCTACGGAACCATCTGGTGCGAGGGACGCCATAGCTTCAGCGTGAGGCGCAAATGAAATCCATGATTCCTTGGCTACATCCGTAGGGCGCGTGCCATGCTCGAGGAGGTGGATAGTCCGATGGGGTGCATAATGGGAATCCATTTGTCCGGGCGCATCGGGCCGACTTTGGGACGTTTGGCTGTCCACCGCATGGCCTAGGACTTCTTCGATGGCCTCTTGGGGAATGCCGCCTTGGCGCAAGATGATGGCCCGGTCCGATCGAAAGCCCACCACGGTGGACTCGAGCCCTACCTGACAGGGCCCCCCGTCGAGAACGAAACCCACCTGGTCGGCCAACTGATCCATGACGTGCTGGGCTGTCGTCGGGGACACATAGCCAAAGGGGTTGGCGCTGGGGGCAGCCAAGGGAAAGGGGAGGGATTGCAAAAGGCGCAGGGCGAGCGGATGCCTAGGCATGCGCACTGCCACATGCGGCAACCCGGAGGTGACCAGATCCGGAACGGCCTCCGTTTTGGGAAGAACCAAGGTCAACGGCCCGGGCCAAAAAGCCTGCATGAGCGCCTCCGCTTCGGCAGGGAGGTGGGTCACAAGCTGAGCCAATTCTGCGCGTTGTCCAATGTGGACAATCAAGGGGTCGAAGGCAGGGCGGTTCTTGGCCTCAAAAATCCGGGCCACAGCGACCGGGTCCAGCGCATTGGCTGCAAGGCCATAGACCGTTTCAGTCGGCATACCGACCAATTTCCCTGCGCTGAGCAGGCGCACTGCTTCATGTAAATCCGAGCTGATCACTAGGACAAAGGTAGGGGCCTAGGGAGTGCTAATTTGAATATTTAAGCCCAGGATGCCGTCTGTGCGAAGTGGACTATATCCAATGACGCGGTCGTACCGCTGTCCCCATTCCCGCAGGTAGAGAATCGCGGTGTAGTCGTTTGGACAGTTCCAGTGGTTGGCCTCAGTATACTGCAGATCCCAGCGCTGGGTTTCCGCGTCCCATTCGGCCAAATGGTACTCCAAGTATCCCTGTTTGACCAACACGCTGCCGCGGTAGGCTTGCTCCTTTTCGTCATAGACCAACTGGTACTCCTCAGCCTGCCTGTATTGGTTAAAGTCTCCCACGACAAAGAGGTTGCGCTGGCCCGATCGTTCCAAATCCTCTACCCAAAAATCCAACCAGATGTAGTCGGCCTCCGTGCTTGGGGACGCCCCTTGTTTTCGCGGTACGTATGCCCCGCGGGCGTCATCTTGGTTCACGAAGGGGTCAATCCCGCGAGGTTTATCGGGAAGAATGAATGCGCGCCAGAGGTCTTGCAATTCGTATTTAGGAATGCGTAGGGTGGGAACGGGGATGTTTTTGCTGTCCAAAAAGCGGAAAATATTGGTTCCAGGAAAGGCATTTTCCCCATTATTGTAGTCAAAATCGTAGGATCCATTCCGCAAGTAGCGCGGTGCGAGGGTGCGCAGACTCGCCCAATTTCGGTTTTGGACTAAACTCAGTTGCACATCGCTAAAGGGGTTTTGGACCGAAAAGCTGGACAGATCTACCAGGGCATCAATTTCTTGGTGCGTCTTCGTCAAGGAAACGTCCGCCGTCTTGTGGATGGAGGATTGAATACCGGCTGCGTTCTCATAGAAGACCACCGGGTATTTGACCAAATAGTCATTGGGGTCTTGCTCGTAGATCAGGAGGTAATAGTTTCCTGAAATGCGGGGCATGCAGTTCGCATGGGGGAGTTGGTCGCTGAAATGGCTGTAAGGCAGGTAGGTGTTGAAGGAGAGCGTGCCTTGGTGCAATTGGCCCTCCAAAAATCCTTCAAGGTACTCCGTGGAGAGCAGGGGCGAGGGGTTCCAATTTCGGTTGCAATGGACCCACGTATAATTCAATGCTTGGGTGTTGGCGCTCACATCGTCGAATTGAAGCGAAAGTGCGCCCACTTCACCAAGGGGTGCCACAGCCAGCGACTGGGCTTGGCCCGCTGGGTGCAGAAGAAAGGTCCGTAGTTCCGGGTAGATGAAGAGTTCGGGACCCATTTTTTGAGCGTGCATGGTCGCGCTCGCACCCAAAAAAAGGAGGGCGTAGAAGATTTTTTTAATCACCTCCTAAAGTTGCGGAAAAACTTTTTAGCCCCGTGGATGCTTTGTACCTTTGCAGCGAATTTTTTTCGAGACCATTTTAACCTTGGACATGTCGAAAACCCATACCATCCGCAAAGGCCTGAATCTACCCCTGGTAGGTGCGCCTTCTGCGCAGGTGGAGGATTTCCCCCTCGGGACCTCCTTTGCCGTCAATCCAGACGAATTTATTGGTGTCACACCAAAACTCGCCGTGAAAGAAGGAGATATTGTCAAAGCAGGCCAGTGCCTCTTTTTTGACAAAAAAGATCCCCGCATTCAAATCACTTCCCCGGTCAGCGGAACGGTGCAGGCCATCGTACGCGGTGAGAAGCGCCGCTTGAATGCGATTCGCCTGACGGCGGATGCGGTGACGTCCTACCACGATTTTGGCTCTGGTCTTCCCGCTAGCGCGGAGGAGGTCAAAGCCAAGTTGCTTGAATCGGGTGCATGGACCATGCTTGAGATGCGCCCTTACGCTCGTTTAGCGAATCCAGACGATGCCCCCAAGGCGATTTTCATCAATGGAATGGCGACGGCTCCATTTGCCACAGAGCCTGCTGTGGCCCTGGCTGGGCGTGAAACGGCCTTTGCTGCAGGATTGAAAGCCCTGAATTTGCTCGCTCCCAAAACCGTTCTCAGCATTCATGCCAATGAGCGTGCTCCGATGTTGGCGCAGGCAGAAGGTGTGGAGATTTACCGCTTCGCGGGCAAGCACCCTGCAGGGAACACGTCCGTGCACATTGCGCGCGTATCTCCGTTGAATAAAGGGGAAGTGGTCTGGACGGTATCTGCGGGCGACGTCGCCCTCATCGGGGACCTCTTTTTGAAAGGGACCTACTGCTTGGACCGCGTAATGGCGGTGGCTGGCAGCGGCATTCAAGCTCCTCAGTATTACCGCCTTCGCGGAGGCATGTCCCTCGAAGCCTTCTTTGCGGCCAAAGGGAAAGCAGGGGCTTACCGCTACATCTCTGGTTCGGTGTTGACAGGTCAGTCGATTGGTGCGAAGGGCTACCTGGGTATCCAGGCACAGCAAGTCACCGTTATCCCTGAGGGACAGGGCACGGATTTCCTCGGCTGGGTTTTGCCCGGTTTTGGGAAGTATTCCGTGAGCCGAACCTTCTTTAGCTTCTTAACCCCTGGCAAGAAATACGATCTTTCCACCAAACTGAACGGTGAAGAGCGGGCCTTCGTGGTCACCGGCCAATACGATACAGTTTTCCCCTTTGACATCTATCCCAACCAGTTGCTCAAGGCAGTTTGGGCCCAGGATCTAGAGAAAATGGAGGAACTAGGTATCTACGAGGTTGTACCAGAAGATTTCGCACTCTGTGAAGTGATCTGTACCTCAAAGCAGCCCCTCCAGAGCATGGTTCGGGAGGCCTTGGATCTCCTTCACACCGAAATGAACTAATCGCGGACGAAGACTATGAAATTCATTCAAAATATTTTTGACGCTACCCGCCCCGCCGTGACGACGGGCGCATTGAAGACATTGTACCCGCTGCACAATGCCTTGGAGACGATGATGTTCGTTCCCGACCACAATGCCCATAGTGGCGCACACGTTCGGGACGCCATCGATCTCAAGCGCACGATGGTGACCGTCATTTTTGCCCTAGTTCCTGCGCTGATCTTTGGCATTTTTAATGGCGGATACCAGCACTACAAGGCGATTGGAGAATTGGCCAATGCTTCGGGTTGGGCCCAATTCTTTACCCTGGATAATTTCCTTTTCGGTGCATGGAAGATTGTTCCGATGATTGCCGTGACGTACATGGCCGGATTGGGTGTGGAGATCTACTTTGCCGGGCGGAACCGCCACCCGGTGAATGAGGGCTTCCTCGTTTCGGGCTTGCTCATTCCCATGACCATGCCCATCGATATGCCTTTGTGGATGGTCGCTATTTCGACCATTTTCGCTGTTTTGATTGGCAAGGAAGTCTTCGGAGGAACAGGAATGAATCTTTTGAACCCGGCCTTAACGGCCCGCGCCTTCGCCTTCTTTGCCTACCCGTCCTTCATGTCGGGAGACAAGGTGTGGATCAATACCACGACGGAGGCCGGTCAGGCGGTGGTCGATGGCTTTTCGGGTGCGACGGCCCTGGGCCAATACGCTACGACGGGGACCACGAGCTTCGGAGTGTGGGATGCCTTCTTGGGTCTCATACCTGGGTCGATTGGCGAAACGAGCACCCTGCTCATTCTTTTAGGTGGGGTATACTTGATTGCCACCGGCATTGGTTCATGGAAAATTATGGCCGGTTCCCTTTTGGGCGCCATCGCTATGGGATTGCTATTCAATTGGGCAGCTCCCCACATGGTGACCGAAGCGCAACAAAACTTTATGAGCATTCCCTTCTACTACCATCTCGTCTTTGGAAGCTGGGCGTTTGCTACGGTATTTATGGCCACGGATCCAGTATCTGCAGCCCATACGGAGCGCGGCAAGTGGATTTATGGCTTCCTCGTCGGTTTCTTGGGAATCATGATCCGCGTCTTCAATCCGGCCTATCCCGAAGGGATGATGTTGGCCATTCTCTTTATGAACGTAATGGCCCCGCTGATCGACCATTATGTGGTTAATGCAAACATTCAAAAGCGTCTCAAGCGCGCAAAAGCCTAAGCCATGGATATCAATTCGAATAAATACACCTACATCTTCGCGGTGGTGATGGTCGTCCTCGTGGCGGCGCTTCTCTCCATCGCTGCGACGTCGCTTAAGCCTTTCCAGGATAAGAACGTCGAGCTGGAAAAGAAATCGGACATCCTTCGCTCGATTGGGGTAGAAGGGACGGATGTGGACGCCTTGTTTGCGCAATACATCACGGAACAACTGGTAATCCAGAACGGAACGGTGGTCGAGTCGGAAATCACGGCATTTGACATCGATATGGCCAGTGCAGTGTCTTTGGCAGTCGAGCAGCGCCAAGTTCCGTTATACAAAGCTGAGGTGGAGGGAAACACCTACTATGTTCTCCCCTTGCGCGGCAAAGGTCTCTGGGGTCCCATTTGGGGCTACGTGGCCTTGGAAGGCGATGGCAACACCATTTTGGGAGCCACGTTTGGCCACAAGACCGAGACACCTGGTTTGGGTGCGGAAATCGCCACACCCATTTTCCAGGACCAATTCCCCGGCAAAAAGCTATTCACCACCGCCTATGAGGGCATAGAAGTGCGCAAGGGCGATGCGGCCGGCGAGCAACAAGTGGATGGCATTTCGGGTGGAACGATCACCTCGGTGGGCGTCCAGTCGATGATTTCAGATTGTTTGCAGCCCTACAAGGCTTATTTGATGAATATCGCCGCCAATACTGCGGCTCCGATGGTCGACACACTCGGACTCACTGCTGATACTACTTTAATTACTGCTGCATTATGAGCACGGAAAAACCCGCTAAAGAGGCCCTCTTCTCCAAGAAGAACCGCAGCCTCCTGACCGATCCCCTCAATGCGAACAACCCCATCACGGTTCAGGTATTGGGTATCTGTAGTGCCTTGGCCATTACAGTCAAACTGAAGCCGGCCATTGTCATGGGCCTCTCTGTACTAGTGGTCACCACCATGGCCAACCTCATCACATCATTGATGCGCAACATGATTCCCAACCGAATCCGCATCATTGTTCAGCTCGTGGTGGTGGCAGCTTTGGTCATCTTGGTTGACCAAGTCTTAAAGGCCTTTGTCTACGACGTGTCCAAGCAATTGTCCGTTTTCGTAGGTCTCATCATCACAAACTGTATCATCATGGGCCGAATTGAAGCTTTCTCCCTAGGCAATACGCCTTGGAAGTCGGTGCTCGACGGTCTCGGTAACGGAGCAGCCTACGGTGGAATCTTGATTATTGTCGCCTTCTTCCGCGAATTGCTGGGCAACGGAACCCTTATGGATTATCCCGTTGTGGAGTGGATGGGGCTCTATGACCTCGGTTACAAAAACAACGGCATGATGCTGTTGCCGCCAATGGCCTTGATTGTGGTGGCGTTGATCATTTGGGTTCAGCGTGCCAAGACTCCTTCATTGATCGAAAAAGACTAAGCCTCCAGGAATCATGCAAGAAATTCTAAACATCTTCGTCAAGAGCATCTTCATTGACAATATGATTTTTGCCTACTTCCTAGGCATGTGTTCGTACTTGGCGGTATCCAAGACGGTGAAAACGGCTATGGGTCTGGGACTCGCCGTCACCTTTGTTTTAACCATCACCTTGCCGGTGAACTACTTGTTGGAGACGAAAGTGCTTCGCCAAGGTGCGTTGGCTTGGTTGGATCCTTCCCTGGCGGAGCTCGACCTCAGCTTCCTGTCCTTTATCATGTTCATCGCCGTCATCGCGGCCATGGTCCAGTTGGTGGAAATGGTGGTGGAGAAATTCGCTCCCGCTTTGTATTCCGCCTTGGGTATCTTCTTGCCGCTGATTGCCGTGAACTGCTCCATTCTTGGAGGATCGTTGTTCATGCAAGAGCGCGCATACGAGAACATTGGGCAAGCCACCGTGTTTGGATTAGGTTCAGGGATTGGTTGGTTGTTGGCGATTGTCGCCATTGCGGCCATTCGGGAACGTTTGAAATACAGCCATGTCCCCGCTCCTTTGCGCGGTTTGGGCATCACTTTTATCATCACGGGCTTGATGGGCATTGCCTTTATGAGCTTCATGGGAATCAAACTCTAATACGTCGCGAACTATGTTTTTAGCCGCATCATCTACTGTTCTTCTGGTAAGCGTTCTGGTATTTACCCTGGTCATTTTGGCCTTGGTGACCATCCTACTTCAAGCCAAAGCCCGACTCAGCCCATCCGGACCCGTGAAATTGGATATCAATGGCGACACGGTCGAAGTTGAATCGGGTAGCACCCTGCTGGGCACATTGAGCAATCAAAAGATTTTCTTGCCTTCCGCTTGTGGCGGAGGGGGTACGTGTGGAATGTGTAAGTGCCAAATCCTTGAAGGCGGTGGCGAAATTCTTCCCACGGAAACCGGGTTCTTCAACCGCAAGCAAATTGCTGACAACTGGCGCTTGGGTTGCCAAGTCAAGGTTAAAAATGACATGAAGGTCAAAGTACCGGACGAAATTTTTGGCATCAAGAAGTGGGAGTGCGAAGTCGTCTCCAACTACAACGTGGCATCGTTCATCAAGGAGTTTGTAGTCAAGTTGCCCGAGGGCGAAAGTTTGGACTTTCTGGCAGGGGGCTACATCCAGGTGGACGTTCCCGCCATTGACGTGGACTTCAAGAACATGGACATCACGGCACACCCAAGATTGGGCAAGAAGGCGGACGAATTCCAATCCGAGTGGGACAAGTTTGGCTTGTGGGACCTCAAGATGAGCAATCCTGAGCCCCTCTTCCGCGCTTATTCGATGGCCAACCACCCCGCTGAGGGCAACATCATCATGTTGAACATTCGTATCGCCACCCCACCGTGGGATCGTGCGAAGAACGGTTGGATGGACGTCAACCCAGGTGTTTGCTCCTCCTACGTTTTCAACTTGAAGCCCGGGGATAAAGTGACCATTTCGGGACCCTATGGAGAGTTCCACATCAAGGAAACCGATTCAGAAATGATCTACATCGGCGGCGGGGCAGGTATGGCACCCATGCGTTCGCACCTTTTCCACCTTTTCCACACATTGAAGACCGGACGTAAAGTGTCGTACTGGTACGGTGGCCGTTCACGCCGTGAGCTCTTCTACATTGATGACTTCTTAAACATCGAAAAGGAGTTTCCGAACTTCAAGTTCAACATGGTCCTCTCCGAGCCATTGCCCGAAGACAACTGGAAGGCCAAGTCGAGCATGGACGACGAGGGTGACGGTTTTGTTGGATTTGTGCACAAAGCCTTGATCGACAACTATTTGTCCAAGCACGATGCACCCGAGGATATTGAATACTATTTCTGCGGACCACCCATGATGAATGCGGCGGTTCTAAAGATGGTCGATGACTTTGGTGTTCCCGCTGAGAATGTGTCCTTCGATGACTTTGGTGGGTAATCCTCACCTCCTAAGAAAAGCGGCCTTGGCCGCTTTTTTTGGCGCTCTGCTGTGGGTATCCGGCTGCCAGTCCGTCGAGGAAACCTTGTACTTCGAAGGGGAAGCCCAAGCCACGACGTTTCACATCACCGTGTACGGCGATGCGCGCATCGAAGCTTCCGACATACAGCGGTGGTTGGCGGAGTACAACCACGTGGCCTCCCCCTGGGACAGTACGTCGTTGATTTCGGCCTTAAACGGGCGCGCGGTCGTTGCACCGGACCATCCATATTTATGCGAGATGCTGAAGATTGGGCGAGAACTCCATCGCATGACAGACGGCGCCTTGGACCCTACGTTAGCACCAGTCATTGAGGCCTGGGGCTTTGGGGTGGGGCCCGCTACATTGCGGCCTGGCGATACATTGGCTTTGGAGGCACTTATGGAGCACGTTGGAGATACGAGTTGGTTCTCCATGGCAAAGGCCTGCACCGGAAAATCGGTCATGAAAATCTATTTAGAGCGGGCGGGCATGCAATTGAATTTCATGAGTTTCTCGCAAGGACATTCCGTGGATGTGGTGCTGGACTCCCTCAAAGCACGAGGAGCCACTGCGGCCTTTGTGGAAATAGGCGGGGAGGTCCGAACCTTTGGGCAGAAGCCCGATGGAAGTCCCTTCCGAGTAGGTATTGAACAGCCTCGTGAAGCAAAGTCCGAGGAACTTCTCGAAACGGTAGAACTCCAAGAGCGTGCGTTGGCGACCAGCGGAAATTACCGGAATTACAAAACGGATCCTGCTACGGGAGCGCACTTTGGCCACACCTTGGATGCTAGGACGGGCTGGCCTGCTCAAACTGATGTTTTAAGCGCGACGATGATAGGTCCAACCTGCGCATTGGCGGATGGTATGGCCACGGCTGCCATGGCTATGGGTTTGGAGCGGACACAAACTTGGCTCAGCGCACACCCAGAATGGGATGCGGTTTTAATCTACGGAAGTGAAGAGGAGGGACTCCAAGTTTGGAGCACTCTGCAGTAGCCTAAGCTTCCGCCGCTTCTTTTTGGCATTTCTGCTCGGGAGTGGCTCCGCAAAATGCGCAAGATTCCCCCTCTTTGTTCAAGAAAGGAGAATTGGAGGCGCAGGTACCAGCGAATTCGCCGTCTTTTTTGCCCCATATTTTAACGGCCATGCCCAAGAGGCCCAGGCCTAAGAGGCCCGCGGCGACAAGGATGAGTTTCAGTGTTGCTGCCATGTTGCAAAGGTAGTGCCTGTCGTACAATGGTCAAGGTGATGCGCGTCACCCTATGAGGTTTACCTCGGGCTCCAGGTGTACGCCAAATTGTTCGAAGACGGATGCTTGTACACGCTGGGCATGCGCCCAAAGTTCAGGTCCATTGGCCCCGCCATAATTTACCAATACGAGCGCCTGCTGAGCGTGCATGCCAACTTGGCCCACGCGTTTGCCTTTCCACCCTGCCTGTTCAATCAGCCATCCTGCCGCTACTTTAATTGTCCCATCGGGTTGGGGATACTGAGGAAGCTGGGGATGGCGTGCTGCCATACCTGCCACTTGCTCGGCAGGCAGTGCGGGATTCTTGAAAAAACTTCCGGAATTCCCCAAAACTTTGGGATCTGGCAATTTGTTCTGACGAATGGCAATAACTGCCTCTGAGATCGTCTGAATCGAGGCTTCTTGACCGCGCGCTGCCAATTCATCTTGAATGGCGCCATAGCTTGTTTTCAAGGCATGGTGCTGCGTGCTAAGCTTGAAGGTCACTGACAGGATGACGCCTTTGCCTTTTAGTGCCCCTTTGAAGACACTGTCTCGGTAGCCAAAAGCACAATCTGCATGAGAGAGGGTTCGTATTTCGCCCGTATCCCAAGAGAAAAAGCGCAGAGAATCAAAGGAATCGGCCAACTCGACGCCATAGGCCCCAATATTTTGGACAGGCGCAGCTCCGACTAATCCAGGAATGAGTGAGAGGTTTTGCAGACCACCCCAGCCGCGCTGGACGGTGTAAAGCACGGTATCATGCCAGTTTTCGCCGGCGGCCACTTGCAATAAGACATGGTCTTCCGTTTCGCCTATCACTTCTCGACCCTTCCATGCTATTCGGGCGGTCGTCCCTGGCACATCGGCGCAAAGCAACATATTGCTTCCTCCACTGAGGAGTACGGTTTGATGGGGGTAACCATGAGGATGTACTCGGTAGTCCGCAACACAAGCCTCCGTTTCTAAATGCACCAAACGCTCCGCCCTGGCATCGATGCCAAAGGTGTTGTAGGGCGCCAGAGAGGCATGGTCTTCCCAGGTCATGCCAAGCGGTAGGGATAGACTTGGAGACCGACTTCCAGCGCGTCCATAGCCACTTTTAGATCTTGGACATCCAAGACATAGGCCAAACGCACTTGCTGTGCTCCGAGCGAAGAATCCGTGTAGAATCCCCCCGCTGGAGCCATCATCACGGTATTTCCTTCGTGGTCAAAGGACTCGAGCATCCATTGGCAAAAGTGGTCCGAATTTTCCACCGGCAATTGCGCCATGCAATAGAAAGCGCCGGAGGGCTTTGGGCAAAAGACCCCGTCCATGGCGTTGAGGCGCCCAATCAAATAATCCCGGCGCTTGGTATATTCCACATTGACTTCCTTGAAGTAGGCATCAGGCGTTTCAAGGGCCGCTTCGGCGGCGATTTGCTCGAAGGTCGGAGGGGAGAGACGCGCTTGGGCAAATCGCATGGCCGAGGACATAAAGGACTCATTTTTGGAGGCCAAAAGACCGATGCGTGCGCCGCACATGCTGTACCGCTTGGACACCGAATCAATGAGGACAGCGTGCTCTTCCATCCCTTCCAAACTCATGACGGAGGTATGCTTCAGCCGGTCATACGTGAATTCGCGGTAAACCTCATCAGCAATAATGAAGAGGTCGTGCTTCAAGGCGATTTTCCGCACTTGCGCCAGTTCTTTTTTCGTGTATAATTTGCCCGTAGGATTGCCTGGATTGCATAGCAGCAATGCTCTGGTCTTGGGGGTGATCAAGGACTCAATCTCGGACATGGAAGGAAGCTCAAATCCGCTCTCAATGCTACTCACCACCGGGATGACCACTGCACCGGAAGCGGTCGCAAATCCGAGGTAATTGGCATAGTAAGGCTCGGGAATGATGATTTCATCGCCTGGATCCAAAATCGCTCCCATGGCCATCGCCAAAGCTTCCGATCCGCCCGTTGTCACAATCATGTCTTGCGCGGTGATGTGAATTCCGTGCTTGCTGTAGTAATCGACCAGTTTTTTCCGATAGCTGATAAAACCGGCCGAGTGCGAATAGGCCAAGATTTTCACGTCATGGTGGCGGAGTGCGTCCATCGCTCCGGCGGGACTCGGAATGTCCGGCTGCCCAATGTTGAGGTAGTGAACTTTTTTTCCTTGCTGCTCGGCCATTTCGGCGAAGGGAACCAATTTGCGAATGGGGGAGGCAGGCATGGCCTGGCCGCGCTGAGAGATGTGAGGCATGGCGCAAATTTCAACAAAAAACCCGCTGCTTGCGCAGCGGGTCGGAATCATTGTGGTGTGCGGTGCTTACTTGGAAACCTTGGAGGTGCCCGCGGAAGTGTTCACCGGAGCGGTTTGCGTAGCCTCAGGAGCCAAGATCTCGCCTTTGATCGTTAAGACCTCAGTCGCGTTGCTGGCGTTGCTCTGAACGGTGACCGTTTTTTGGAAACGGCCTACGCGGCGGGTGTCGTACTTCACTTTAATGGAAGCAGTAGCACCTGGCGCGATGGGGGTGCGGGGCCACTGGGGCACCGTGCAACCACATGAGCCCACGCAGTTGGAGATAATCAAAGGCTCTTTTCCGGTGTTCTTGAAAGTGAACTCCCGCTCTCCGTTGGCATCTTTGTCGAGCTTACCATAGTCGATGGTCTTGTTCTCAAACGCGATGTTTGCGGCGTTGGGATTCGCTTCTTGGGCGTACATGGCCAGGCTGGAAGCAAATACCAGGGCAGCAGTGGCGAAGAAATTTTTCATGGCTTTTATGCTTGAATTTGGATTGTCTTGGACGGCAAATGTAACCGCCATATTGGTTACGGCAAAAAAAGTGCCACATCCTACCTTTGCGGCCTATGGAAATTGCCTCGAAATATGCTCCCGGTCAGGTAGAGCGACTTTGGTACACGCGCTGGATGGATGGAAATGCATTCCGTTCTACGCCCGATGAGCGACCTGCCTACACCATTGTTATCCCGCCGCCTAATGTCACAGGCGTCCTGCACATGGGGCATATGCTCAACAATACCATTCAGGATGTCCTAATCCGACGTGCCCGAATGCGCGGCTACAATGCCTGTTGGGTCCCCGGTACCGACCACGCTTCCATAGCCACCGAAGCGAAGGTGGTGCAGAAGCTGCGCGAATCCGGCATCAAGAAGTCCGACCTCAGCCGGGAGGCCTTCCTTGAGCATGCCTGGGAATGGACCCACAAACACGGCGGCATTATTCTGGAGCAATTAAAAACATTAGGCGCCTCCTGCGATTGGGACCGCACGGCATTTACCATGGACGAAACGCGCAGCGAAAGCGTCCTCAAAGTATTTGTCGATCTCTACGAAAAAGGGCACATCTACCGTGGACAGCGCATGGTGCATTGGGATCCTGAGGCCAAGACGTCGCTGAGTGACGAGGAGGTTCTTCACAAAGACGTCCAAGCGAAGCTCTACTACGTTCGGTATGAAGTGGTCGAAAAGCCCGGCACCTATCTAACCGTAGCCACCTCTCGCCCCGAAACCATCATGGCCGACCGTGCCATCGCCATCAATCCCAAGGACAAGCGCTACACGGCACTGCACGGGTTGCACGTTCGGGTTCCCCTGGGTGGCATGGAGATTCCTATCATCACGGATGAGTATGTGACACCTGATTTTGGCACGGGCTGCTTGAAAGTGACGCCTGCGCACGACTGGAACGACTTCGCAATTGGCCAAAAGCACGGCTTAGACGTCATCGACGTGCTGAACGAGGACGGTACTTTGAACGAGCACGGTTTGGAATGGGCGGGCATGGATCGTTTTGCGGCCCGAAAAGCCACCGCCGCCCACCTCGAAGAACGTGGCGATCTCGTCAAAGTCGAAACCTACGCGTCTACGGTAGGCACTTCCGAGCGCACCGGCGCCGTCGTCGAACCTCGCCTGTCCTTGCAGTGGTGGATCCGCATGCCTGAACTCGCTAAACCCGCTCTCGATGCTGTGATGGGCGACGAAATTCAGCTCATTCCGGAAAAATTTAAGAATACCTACCGCCACTGGATGGAAAACGTCAAAGACTGGTGCATCTCGCGCCAGCTTTGGTGGGGTCACCAGATTCCCGCCTATTTCTACGGAGAAGGCGAGGAGGACTTTGTGGTGGCCCTGTCGGTGGAAGAAGCGCTCGAAAAAGCTCGCCAAGCGAGTGGTAACAACCGCCTTCAAGCGAGCGATTTGCGCCAAGACGAAGATTGTTTGGACACTTGGTTCTCCAGCTGGCTTTGGCCCATTTCCGTTTTTGATGGCATCAATAAGCCCAACAATCCCGAACTCGACTACTATTATCCCACCCAAGATCTCGTTACGGCCCCCGAAATTCTTTTCTTCTGGGTCGCACGCATGGCGATGGCGGGCTATGAATACACGGGCAAAAAGCCCTTTGAAAAAGTTTACCTCACGGGCATCGTTCGCGACAAGCTGGGCCGTAAAATGTCCAAATCCCTCGGTAATTCACCGGATCCCCTGGCGCTCATAGAGCAATATGGGGCCGATGGCGTGCGCATGGGTATGCTGATGAGCTCTCCGGCGGGCAATGACTTGCCATTTGATGAAGACCTCTGCCTTCAAGGCCGAAACTTCTCCAACAAGGTCTGGAATGCCCTTCGGCTCGTTAAGGGCTGGGAAGCGGGAGACGGAGAAGTCGATGCGGCCTCGATCTGGGCGATGACCTGGTTTGAGCAAGTACTTTCCGAAACGCTCACGCAACTCGAAGACGATTTTATGAAGTACCGCTTGTCGGATGCCTTGATGCGTTTGTACAAGTTGATTTGGGACGATTTCTGCTCGTGGTACCTCGAGATGGTGAAACCGGCCTATGGCGAGCCTATCGCAGCACCCGTCCTGGCGAAGACCGTGGATTTCTTTGAGGCCCTCATGAAAGCGTTACATCCCTTTATGCCCTTCATCACCGAGGAAGCGTGGCATGTGCTGCGTGAGGTGGATTCGGACCGTTTCTTGAATCTTCAAGATTGGCCCAAACCAAGCACCGCCGACCGCAACCAACTCGCGGCCTTTGCGCATGTTGAAGAACTCATTGTGGCCCTCCGCAATGTTCGCAAGGAGCGCAATCTGTCTTTTAAGCAGCCCTTAGACCTTCGCTTTAAAGGCGAGGCGCCCTCCGGCCTGGCCGTCGTGGAAAAGCTCGTCCATGCGCCTGGAGCCTCCTCGGAGGTGCCCGACGGAGCCTTGGCCATTCTCGCAGGTACCCGCGAGTATTTCCTCGTTTTCTCTGCCGTCGAAGCGGCCTTGAGCGACGAAGACCGCGCTCAAATTGAGAAGGACATTGCCTACTACACCGGCTTCATTGCGTCCATCGAAAAGAAACTCAGTAATCCCGGCTTCGTGAATAATGCTCCTCCTGCGGTCATTGAGATTGAACGGAAAAAGGTCCACGACAGCCAGGCCAAATTGGCGGCGTTGCAGGCGCGTTTGGGCTAGGAAGCTAGAGGTTAGAGGGCTAGGAAGCTTGAGGGCTTG
>DFSS01000018.1:49870-79104 GCA_002381225.1 Flavobacteriales bacterium UBA3431
AAGCTAGAGGGCTTGGATAAAAGCATGAACCGACCAGCGATCCATGAAGCTAGCAGGGCGCCGCGCACCCTTGCCCCTTAAACCTATACCCCCCTCTGTCGCAGCACCTCGTACAGGGCCATGCCGGCCGCTACGGACACGTTCAAGGAACCCAATTCGCCGACAGTGGGGATTTTGGCGTGCGTTCGGCAACCCTTCCACACGGCAGGGGAGATGCCATCTTCTTCAGAGCCTAGGACAAGGGCAAGTGGAAGTGTGAAGTCGGCTTCTGCCAGGAGGGAATCGCCCTTTTCGGTACACCCCACAATGGATAGGCCGCTGTTTTCTAAATCGGCGAGGGCATGCGAAAGGTTTTTGACGCGGCAGATGGGAAGTCGGAGTAGGGCGCCCGCAGAGGATTTGACGGCGTCGGCGTTCATGGGAGCAGATTGCTGCTCAGGGATGACTAAGGCGTGGGCTCCGCAGCATTCGGCACTCCGGGCAATAGCCCCGACATTGCGCACGTCCGTGACGCGGTCCAATACCACGATGAGAGGCGTTTCGCCGCGTTCGTAGCAGTCGCCGACGACGTGATCAAGTTCCGCAAAGCTGACGGCACTGAGGAAGGCGATCACGCCTTGGTGGTTCTTTTTGGTGAGGCGCTGCAGTTTTTCAACCGGCACAAATTTCACATGGATCCCTCGCTCTTTGGCGGCCTCCAAAATGGGATTGACCGATTCTTGGCGACCACGCGTGACAAAAATGCGGTCCACTTCTTGCCCTGATTCGAGCGCTTCCAGGACGGGGTGCACCCCGTAAATCATACCTTCCATTTTATTGCGGGGTCTCTGTCGATTCTTCCTCAGCGGCCGATCCATCCAAGGCGCGGTCCACCAAATTGGGATGGACGGATTTACTGTTTTTCAAGCCTAGCAAACGCAAGTTCTCGCTTCGTCGGACCAAGTTGCCTTTGCCTTCAACGAGCATCTTCATGCTATTCTCGTAGGTGCGTTTGGCGGTATCCATTTGGGTGCCCACCTTGATCAATTCTTCCGAAAAGCCGACGAATTTGTCGTAGAGGTCGGATGCCTGGCGAATAATTTCTTGGACATTGGCGTTCTGGCGCTCTTGACGCCAAAGGGTCCCTACCGTGCGCAGCGTCGACCACAAACTGGTGGCGCTGACCAACGCGATGTTCTTGTCAAAGGCTTCTTGGTAGAGTCCGGGCTCGGCTTGCAAGGCCACGGAATAGGCCCCTTCAATCGGCACGAAGAGGATGACAAAGTCGAGGGAAACACCGTAGAGATTTTGGTAATTCTTATCGCTGAGACCCCGAATATGCTGGCGAAGAGATTGCAAATGCTCTTTCAAGGCGATGGCCTGCTCCTCGGGCGTTTCGGCATTGACAAAGCGTTCGTAGGCAACCAAGGAAACTTTGGAGTCGACGATGATGTGCTTGTTTTCCGGAAGGTGGAGCACGACGTCTGGTTGGTAGCGTTTGCCGTCCTCCGCGGTGATGCTCTCTTGAACGGAATACTCTTGACCCTTGGTGAGGCCGGTACGCTCCAAAAGGCGCTCTAGAACCATTTCACCCCAGTTGCCCTGCATTTTTACGTCCCCCCGCAAGGCTTTTGTGAGCTGGTTGGCTTCGTTCTTGAGTTTTTCGTTTTGTTCGACCAGCTTAGTGACCTCCGTTTTCAATTCGATCCGCTCGCGCTGGCCTTTTTCGTGGGTTTCTTGGACGCGCTGGCCAAACATGTCCAGTTTCTCCCGAAACGGGGCCAAAATCACAGACAATTGAGCCGAATTGGCTTCTTTCATTTGTTTCTGGAGCGCATCGGTCTGCGCCTGAAGCGCCTCGTGGGCCATGAGTTTGAATTCTTGGCTCATTTGCTCCTTTTGGCTCTCCATTTGGTTCAATCGCTCCTGCAGGCGCGCCCCTTCCAATTCCGCTTCACGAAGGGCATCTTCCAGCTGCTTGATACGGGAAGTTAAGTCCGAAGTGTCCGGGCCAAGCCCTGCCTGCCTTTGGAGCCAAACCAGATAAACCGAGGCTCCTGCAGCCACCGCGATAAGAAGAATGAGGAGAACGTTGCTCATAGTTTCAAAGGTACATCGTCCAGGCACCAATTGACGGGAGGAAGGCCCTGGGCTTGGAAGAATTCATTGGTTTGACCAAATGGCTTGGACCCCCAAAACCCCCGGTATGCACCGAGAGGAGAGGGGTGGGCGCTTTCGATGATGAGGTGCCCTTCTTTGCGGATGCTTTGGCCCGCCTTCTGGGCGTGCTTTCCCCAAAGCCAAAAGGCCTTGGGTCCGCCCGTGGTGCTTAGGTGGGATAGTAGGCCAGCGGTCAATTCCCCATAGCCCAATCGGCTGTGGCTACCCGGTTGGCCTTCCACGACAGTAAGTGCGGTATTCCAGAGTAGCACCCCTTGCCGCGCCCAAGGCCGCAAATCACCCGATTGGGGAAACGCATGGCCTGTATCCTGCACGTATTCGGTAAAAATGTTTCGCAAGGAGGGTGGAATGGCACATCCTGGGGGCACCGAAAAGGCGTAGCCGTGGGCTTGGCCGGCCCCGTGGTAGGGATCTTGACCGAGTACCACGACGCGCACATCTTCTGGCCGCATTGATTCCAAGGCCGCCCAAATTTCCGATTCTGGGGGGAATACGGTGGATGTGGTGTAGGCGGATTCTATTCGGCCCATCAGGGTCTGCCAACCGGAAGTACCCATGGCGCATTCGAAGGCAAATTTCCAAGCGGGGGGAAGCGGGGGGAGGAGCATACCACGAAAGTCGTACTTTTGAACAAATTCCTTGGAATGAAACGAGTACTTGCTTTTGCCCTAGTGATCCTTTTTGTTGTCGGTATAGCCGCATGTGGCTCCGCAGAAAAATGCCCTGCATTTATCGGTGCTGCATCGACGACCTCCACCACACACACGGCATAAATGAATTGGACCGTTCTCGAAGGAACGGCGGATTTGCATGCTTTAGAGGCGGCCTCGGGTGACCGGGGCTTCTTGGTTTTCAAGCATAGCACACGTTGTCCTGTAAGTAGCCAAGCGGCCCTTTCCCTTCAACGATGGGAGGCCCCTGCGGGTACGCCGCCGATGTACCTCGTACATGTCGTTGAAGACCGCACGCTTTCCATGTCCATGGCGGATCGTTGGGAAGTGCGCCACGAAAGCCCTCAACTGCTTTGGTGGTTGAACGGAAAAATTCAGCACCACACTAGCCATTTTGAGGTCCGCGGCACAACGATTTCTGCTTGGATGGACCAAACAAATGCCCCAAATTTGGGTTAACTAACACACCATGTCAGACGTCACCCCTGCAGTCCCTACACGCAAGCCAAAATGGCTCCGCGTGAAGTTGCCCACCGGAGAGAACTACAAACACGTTCGGTCGCTGGTCGATCAATACAAGCTGCATACCATTTGTGAGTCAGGCCACTGCCCGAATATGGGCGAATGTTGGGGAGAGGGGACCGCGACCTTTATGATTCTCGGCAACATTTGCACCCGCTCATGCGGTTTCTGCAACGTAGCCACGGGGCGCCCGCTTCCCGTTGATTGGGATGAACCCGATCGCGTGGGCCGTTCCATCAAGC
Organism: Flavobacteriales bacterium UBA3431; assembly: GCA_002381225.1. Lineage (GTDB taxonomy): Bacteria > Bacteroidota > Bacteroidia > Flavobacteriales > Schleiferiaceae > TMED14. The sequence goes on from DFSS01000018.1 coordinate 53,466, forward strand.
TTATGAAAGTGAAGCACGCCGTGCTGACTTCTGTTGACCGCGACGACTTGCCGGATGGAGGCTCGATCCTTTGGGCGGAAACCATCAAAGCGGTTCGCCGCATCAGTCCCGGCACGACCATGGAAACCCTGATTCCTGACTTTCGCGGGAACGAGCGCCAATTGGACCGCATCCTGGAAGCGGCCCCAGAGGTGATCTCCCACAACATGGAAACGGTTCGTCGATTAACTCGGCAAGTGCGCATTCAAGCCCAATACGACCGCAGTTTAGCGGTGCTCAAATACCTGAAAGACCACGGCGCGCACCGCACAAAAACCGGGATTATGCTGGGCTTGGGAGAGACTGTGGAGGAAGTGCGGACGGCCTTGTACGAGCTTCGGGAAGCCCGGGTGGATGTGGTGACATTAGGTCAATACCTCCAACCCACGCCGAAGCATCTACCGGTCCAAGCTTTCATCGAACCCGAGATTTTCGACGCCCTTGGCGAAGAAGCCAAAGCCCTCGGATTCATCCATGTGGAGTCCGGACCCCTAGTTCGTTCTTCCTATCATGCCGAAAAACACATTCTGTAAGCCATTTGCGCCTTATTTTTAACGAATTGAAAACCATCCGAACGATGCAAACACGTACGAAAATCTATATCCTCAGTTCTCTTGGCGCCGCAGCAGTGGCTGCTATGGCCTTCTTACCTGCAGCGCCTACGGCCTCAAAGTACCAACCTCGTCCTGTGGAAGGAACGATGGCTATTGCCGGCACGCAGGAATACCTGCACATGCTCCGTGCCAACGGTGTGACCGGTGAAATTGACCCGGCCGGCGTCGCGCAGGCATGGCAATCGTTGCAAAACATGCCCTCGGCCAAAACCACCACTTTGGCATGGGACAGCAAGGGTCCGGACAACTATGGGGGACGTACGCGTGCCCTACTCGTGGACAAAAACAACTCGGCGCACGTGTTTGCGGGTTCTGTCGGCGGAGGTTTGTTCAAATCCACCAATGGCGGAGCCACATGGAATGTGGTGAGTGATCCAGGAGCCAACCAATCCGTGGCGTCCATCACACAAGCCGCCAATGGCGATATCTACTTCGGTACAGGGGAGATCTTCCTCGGATACGGTGGTACGGGCCAGAACACCACTCCGAACTTTGCGGGTGGCGGAATCTACAAATCCACGGATGGAGGCAACACCTTTACCCACCTGGCCTCTACCATGCCAGCCAGTGTCTCGGGCTCCGGTGATTGGGCGGCCGTAGCAGACATTGCGGCGCACCCTACGGATGCGAGTACCATTTATGCGGCAACCAACACGGGCTTCAAAAAGTCAACCGATGGTGGCGCCACTTGGACCACGGTCTTGACCGGCGGCATTACGGATTTTGCTATCTCCAACTCGGGCAAAATTTTCCTGAACCGCTCTGGCCAAACGATGTACTCCACGGACGGAAATACCTTCAACGAAATTTCTTCGCCCGTGGTGACGGCCACGAGCTTGCCTCGCCGCACAGGCAGCCGCATGCGCTACGCGATCAGCCCACAGGATGAGAATTACGTTTATGTGATCCAAACGAACGGCAGCAAATTGGCGGCCGTATACCGTTCAACGGACGGCGGAACGACATGGAGCAAGATTGGCCAACGTGGCAACAATTTTGACCCCTTGTGCAATGGATCGGGAACGGGCCAGTACTGCCAGGGTATCTATGACTTGCTATTCGCGATTTCTCCCACCGACAAGAACCATATTTGGTTAGGCGGCATCACCGTGTGGCAGTGGCAAGAAACCCAAGGTTGGAGCCAAGTCAGCACCCTGAACAACTTTGGTGGGGGCAATCCATACTACCTGCATGCGGACAGCCATGAAATGATTTTTGACCCTAACAACGGCAACATCGCTTACGCGGCGAACGATGGCGGTGTCTTTAAATCCACGGATGGAGGCCAGACCTGGACCGAGCGGAATTTGGGCTACACGACGTTCCAATACTTTGGTTTTGGTGTAGGCAAGGACCGCAAGCTCATCGGCGGATGCCAGGACAATGGTACATCCTACTTGGATGGTACGTTGGTGTCTCCCAATGGCGCGAAGGATGTGTTTGGTGGGGACGGTGGTCACTCGGACATTTCGTGGTTGCGCCCCAAAGTCATGTTTGCGGAGACCCAGAGTGGGAACTTCTACCGTTCAGATAACGAGGGGGCTTCGTGGAGCTCTTTTGCCTCACCTGTGATGAACTTGGCCAGTCAGCGCGGCTTCCCCTTGTCCAACTGGATGATGCCTTTTGAGTTGTGGGAAACGGCGAACGATGCCAATTCAGAAGATACGGTCACCTTCGAACTTTTGCCAGCCCTCCGTTCCATGGGGTATGGAGATGGCATCAAAAAGATTTTCAAAGGCAAAATGCGCCATGGCCAAGATGCGGCCGAATACCTGGCAGGCACGTTCCAAGTGACGGCTGGTCCGGTAACCCTGACGGCGGATGCCCAAGGGAATATTTCAGGTACGGGCGGTTCCGGAACCTTTGTGGCGGATTCGGGATATTTCGAAGTCACCTTCACGTCTGCACCTTTGGCGGAGGTCATCATGACTTGTGATGTATTCTTGCCTGCGGGATCAGATTTGAGCTTGGCATCTGCCATTGGTGGTTTGCCCATTGATGTGACTACCGCGGCGGTGATGAACGTCGGGGATACCTATAAGGCCCAAGACCCCGTTCAATCGATGTTCTTTGCTGGCTTGAGCTCTTGGAGCGACGCGGCCTTCCCCACGATTGGGGGCATTTGGATGACCCGTGAAGTGCATCAGTTTGGCAGCACAGAATGGTGGCAAATCGCCCACTTGGGCTACGGTACCACACCGCAATACATGAAGATTTCCAACGACGGCAATCACTTGTTTGTGGGAACCACCAATGGACGTCTCTACCGCATTTCAAATCTGCAGCAGGCCCGTTCCAAGAGCGAGGCGAGCATTGATTCGGTGAGCTCCTATGTCTTGACAGTGAACCAAATTGGCACTTTCCCCAACCGCGTGGTGACGGGCATTGATGTAGATCCCAACGATGCCAACCGCGTGGCGGTTTCTCTGGGGAACTACGGAAATACCAACTTCGTCTATGTTTCAACCAACGCATTGTCGGCTTCTCCGACGTTCTCTCCCAAGCAAGGCAACATGCCCAATGTTCCGGCCTACGCCGTGTCCTTTGACAAGGGCAATGCTTCCCGCTTGGTGGTAGGAACTGAATGGGGCATTTTCGTCACGGACAACGTAACGAGCGGCGCCCCCACGTATACGGAGGAAAACGATGGCATGGCTCGAATTCCTGTCTTCGAAATCGAGCAATACCGCACCAACGAGAACTACGACCCCAATGCTCCGGGCAGCAGTGCCACGGAAGGGGATTTCTTCATTGCCACGCATGGTCGTGGGTTGTTCCACTCGGTGAGCACCTCTACCAGCCGTCCTGTCAGCATCGACGAGCGTCCCCGTGCGAATGAGGGCTTGGCCTTGGGAATATATCCCAATCCGGCGAGCGAACGTGTCCAAGTGCCTGTAGAGGCCCAAGGCGAAGTGCGCATTTCTATCCGCACGCTCGAAGGCCGTGTGGTGCGCCGTGTAGATATGAAGCGCGTACCAACGGGCATGGAAAGCTACACGATGGACCTCACCGGCTTGGCTAAGGGCAGCTACGTGGTGACACGCACGCAGAATGGCTCCGCAGCGAGCGAAATCATGATCGTGCGCTAAGCATCCTCAGTGCCCATGAAAAAGCCCTGGCCATTGGCGAGGGCTTTTTTTATTTCCTTTAAAAGGATAGTTGAAAGGGTGGTTCGCGTCCTACTGGCCCGGCATGGCATTGGACATGCGCGCCACCTCTTGGGCAAAAATTTGAGCCAAGGGGTGTGTCGGGTACGCTTTGATGAAGGCGTCTGCGTAGGCTTGCATCATACCGATATCCGTGGTGGGACGGAAAATGGGTACTTGACCCACTTGTTGGAAAAATCCAAAGACATTTGAAAGATTGGTGGAATCATGGGCCATCACCGCCAGAATTTCCTCCCGGTGCGCGAGGTAGCGGCTCTCTAGGCGTTCAAAATGACGTTGTTCACGCGCCAAGGATCCCTCTGTGGAATCACTTCGGTGTGCATTCCGGTACTGGTCCAACGAGTCCAAGAGCAGGGAGGAGCGCAAAACAGGACGGTAGAGGGCCTGCAATTGTTCGCTCAATACAGAACCTTCTATGGTGTAGTCGGTGAGCGGGGTGCTTGCTTGGATATGACCGGCAATGCGGTCACCCGGTTGAATGCCCAACCGCATGCTGCCTCCCGTGTCAAATAAGAGGTAGTAAAAGGTCTGCAGGGTACTATCGACGGGTAAATCCAAGGATAGTTGGCCATCGGAAATGGCGACCGTATCCCAGGGCACGGTATGGTCTCCCTCGATGCGCACAATGATGGCCTCAGTTGCACCTTCAATGGTTACATCGAGCTGGCCATGGTCTGATGTACAGGCTGTGAGGCTTGCAAAGAGGGCAGAGGCCCACAAGGCGGCGCGGAAAAATGGTTTTTTCATATGAAATTCAGGCGTCGGCACCCGGTTCACTTAGGAACCCAGGCGCTGTTGAATGAGTTTGGTCGCCACTTTGGGATCCGCAGCTCCACGGCTTCGCTTCATCACTTCACCCATGAAGAGGCCCATCAAGCCTTTTTTGCCGGCTTGGTATTCGGCCACTTTGTCGGGGAAGGCAGCCAGGGCTGCTTCCACGTGCGCCATGAGGGCGGATTCGTCCGACTCTTGAACTAGGCCCTGTGCTTCGGCCAACGTGCGAGGATCTGCATCAGGCTGAGCCACGAGCAGAGGGAAAAGTTGCTGGGCGGCCGCGCTAAAGCTTACCGTTCGGTCTTCAACCAGGGCGATCAGTTTAGCGAGGGCTTGGGCAGGAAGTGTCCACTGGGTCCAGTCCAAGGCGCGCTCATTGAGCCAAGCTTGAACGGGCCCCATCAGCCAGTTCGCGCCGGACTTAGCCGGACACCCTGTGCTCAGGAGTGCCTCGTAGTAGAGGGCCGTTTCTTTGGATTCGGTCAGGAGTTGGGCATCATAGCGGCTCAATCCCAATTCTTCTTGGTAGCGCTTGACTAAAGCTTGAGGGAGCGGAGGCATGGCCTCAGCAATTTCTGCCTTGAGGGCTTCAGTCACGCGCACGGGAGCCAAGTCGGGCTCAATGAAATAGCGGTAATCGTTGGCATCCTCCTTGGAGCGCATCGCTGTGGTACTCCCTTTGGCGGCATCAAACGTGCGGGTTTCTTGAGATAGACTTCCGCCTGCATTCAACACCGCGCATTGCCGATCAAATTCAAAGTCAATGGCCCGTTGTACGTTTCGGAAGGAATTCAAGTTTTTCACCTCGACCTTGGTTCCAAAGGCTTCACGGCCGACGGGACGAATGGATATATTCACGTCGCACCGCAACGAGCCCTCCTCCATGTTGCCGTCTGAAATGTCCAAATAGCGCACGAGCTTGCGAATCTCTTGCAAGTAGAGATAGGCCTCCTCTCCACTGCGGAAATCGGGCTCAGAAACAATTTCCAAAAGTGGGACGCCTGCACGGTTGAGGTCCAGTAGGGTATGGAAAGGATCCAAATCGTGGATGGATTTGCCGGTATCCTCCTCCATGTGAATACGGGTGAGGCCAATGCGCTTGGGCGCCATGGTTTCAGAGGAAATCCAGATCCCTCCACCCGTGCAAATCGGCGTTTCGTCTTGGGTAATCTGGTAGCCCTTGGGCAAATCAGGGTAGAAATAGTTTTTGCGGGCGTAGGCATTGAATTCCCGGATCGTGCATCCACAGGCCAAGCCCAATCGGATCGCATTGCGCACGACCCCGGCATTGGCCTTGGGTAAAGTGCCCGGATGTCCGAGGGTAATGGGCGAAACTTGGGTGTTGGGTGCGGCTCCATAATCGTAGCCATCGGAAGAATATGCTTTGGAGCGCGTGTTCATTTGCACGTGCACTTCCAGTCCAATAACAGCCTCAAAGGAGGTAGGTACGCTCTCGCTCATAACTGCAAAGGTACGCGGTATCCGTGGGCCTTCCATTGGTTTTGGAGCCACAAGAGGAAGGGATTCCGGTCCACCCCAAAATCGGCTTCATGCGGTAAAACATAGACGTTCAAATGGGCCCAGGCCTCAGGTTTTTGAGGCAATCGGGCCAAATCTTTCCCCGTCGTCAACAAGGCATTGCAGCCACTCTGATAGGCGTCCGAAGCAATCTGCGCACATCGGGTTTCATCCAAGGGACTATGGTCCGGGAAACGCAGGGTAACCGCAGCCACGCCTCCCTGGTCAAAGCGCTCTGGCGCCGTCGCGAAGGATTCAAAACGACGGGGGTCCCCGATGCCCGAAAAAACCAGCGCCGTTTCATCGCCCCGCCAAGCGGGCGCATTCCAGCGGGGGATGGGCTCACCCATCACCTCCTGTGCGGCAAAAAGGGGCTGATCTTTTCGCAATCCCAGCTTGGTCGCGATGGCAAGGCGCTCGTGGGCATCTAGGGGGTGCGGGCATTTGCTGATCACCACTGCGGAGGCACGCCCAGCCGCTTCGGGCGATTCTCTGAGGGGTCCGGCAGGAAGGACCGCCGCCTCGGTGTACCATTCACCGTAGGGACAAATCAACAGGGTAATGGGGCTTTTCAAATCCCAATGCTGCATGGCGTCATCCAGAATGACGGGGCAGTTTTTGGGAAGCATTTGGAAGGCATCTCGGCGCTTGTGGGCCACAATGACATGGACATCTGGGCTGTGGCCAAAGACGCTCCGAACCAGGCGGGGTTCATCCCCGACCTCCTCGGCCGTATCCTGCAATTCCACGCGGCGTGTTTCTTTCGTCTTTCGGCCATATCCCCGGGCTACATAGGCGACATCCGAGACTTGGGGCTGAATTTGTTCTAAAATCCACAAGGCAATCGGGGTTTTACCCGTGCCCCCCGCGTGCAGATTTCCCAGTGTGAGCGTGGGCTGGCTCGGCAAAAAGGGCACGATGATTTTCCACTCGTAAATATGCCGATGTAAGGCGACCCCGAGCAAGTAAAGGGGGGTCAGGAAACCCCAACGCGGATGTGGTTTACGCCGATTCATGAGCGGAGAAGCGCATCGACGTGCACCCCCATCGGGACGCGTTGAACATGAGGTTGTTTTTGAATCCACGTGCATTGCCTTTTGGCATACTGACGGGTATGGGTGGCAATCAATGCATGAAGTTCGGGCTCAGTCGCTTTCGGATAGGCATAGAACTCACGGTATCCCACCGTTTGCATCGCCGGTAAATGGTGAAATGAAGCCAAGGCCATCGCCTCTTCACGCAGCCCTTCAGACAACATCTGCTGGGTGCGTTCTTGAATTCGCATTGTGAGCTGGTTCATATCGGGCCAAATCGTCCATTCCCGCAAATCCATGTCCTGGAAGTAGGGTTGAGCGGCCTTCTCTTGGGTGCGTTGTGCCGAATACGGTGTGCCCGTCAAGGTGATAATCTCCAAGGCGCGAATGACCCGACGTGAATTCTGAAGGTCAGCCTCTGCCGCATAGAGGGGATCCAAAGCCTGCAATTGCGCTTGAAGTGCTTTCGGGTCCTGTTGCCACTGGGCTTCCAGTTCGGCGCGCAAAGCGGGATCGGCGGCGGGCAAGGCATCCCATGCATAGAGGAGTGCCCGAGCATACAGTCCCGACCCCCCGACAACGATGACATTTCCATGTTGTGTGAGCAGATTTTGAACGATCGGGCGGGCCCACTGGGCATAGGACATGGCGGTCAGCGGGGCATGGATGCTGTGGCTCGCGATGCCCCAATGTTCCGCAGCAGCAAGCTCTTCCTCGGAAGGTCGGGCCACGCCAATGGACAGCTCCCGGTAGAGCTGGCGGGCGTCGCAATTCACGATGGGAGCCCGGAGGGCTTGGGCCAAAGCAATAGCTAAAGCCGTTTTCCCCGAAGCGGTCGGGCCGTGAAGCATCCAAAGTTGAGGGCGGGACATGCTACGAAGGTAAATCCTCTGTGAGTTCTTCGTAACTTAGGTAGAAGCCATGGACCAAATTCGACCGATCTCCCGCGAAGAATTGCCCCACATTTCGTTGGGCACAGCCCCTATGCTCGGGGATGAGGCCCGGATTGCGCGATGGAAAGATTTGCATCGAGCCGCCTTCATTGGGAATTTGCGGGAAGAAAAAGTGACCTTTTTTCTTCAAGGGGGTGGCAAGGAAGTCCTTCAGATGGAAACCACCTTGTGGGCCTGCACCCAGGAGTGGGCTGTTTTCAAAGAAGGTCAACGCATTCCTGTGGAGAGCATTATCCGGGTGGCCTTTCACCAAGCGTCCGAAGAGTAGCCATCCAGGTCCTCTTCATCAAAACCATATTCGTCTTCTTCCTCATCCTCCTCGTCTGCATAGGCTAGGCCGCCCTCGCCCGCAAATTCGGGGTCTGGTGCCTCTTTTGGGCGGTCGCCATAGGACAAGACGATTTGGGGCTCACCAGCTGCCCCCGCATCTTGGCGCACGAACTCTACCATGAAGGTCCACATGGCGAGAAAATCATAAATGAAGATCAAGCGCTGTCCCGGGGTGCCGAGAATGCGGGCTAAGGGGTGGTCCGACATGGCTCCCAATCCCTGCGGGTCCATCGCCATCAATGGGATTTCGTCCAGTTGGGTCCATTGGTCGTCGGTGGTGTAGAAGGATGCCATTTGACCAGGTTCCAAGTCATAGGCCTGGGCGATGGCGACATGGAGTTCTTCCAAGGTCGCGGTGCTGTCGATTGCGACATCTCGAAAGACGTCATCGGGGCAATGCAGAATGGCGCGGAGGGTCAGGCGTGTATTCATAGGGCAATCTTGGGTTCTATCCCGAGGGAGGCGGCTACGTCGTAGGCCAGCCGGCGGGCATCATCAAAGGTATTTGGGATTTGTCCATCTAGGACCGCTTCGCGAATGGCTGTTTTGATTTGGCCAATCTCCTTCCCAGGAGGCAAGCCAAACCATTCCATCAATTGGTTGCCATCCACCGGGGGCTGCCAATTGCGCAGGTGGTCGCGGGCTTCCACCTCCACCAGTTTTTCCCGGACATGCTGGAAGTTTGCGAGGTACTTGGTTTTTTTTCTTGGATTCTTGGTGGTGATGTCCGCCTCGCAGAGTTGCATTAAGTCATCGATGGCGTCGCCGGCATCAAAGAGGAGGCGGCGTACGGCCGAATCGGTGGCCATTTCGCTCGCCACGGCGATAGGTCGGCTGGACATTTGAATGAGCTTCACGACATAGTGAAGACGCTCATCCAGCGGCAGAGCGAGGCGCTTGAAAATTTTCTTGGCCATCTTCCCGCCCAAAAATTCGTGTCCATGGAAGGTCCAACCCGTTCCTGGAATGAAGCGTTTCGTCGGAGGCTTGCCGATGTCGTGGAGAAGGGCAGCCCATCGGTGCCAGACATTGTCCGATACGCGGGCCAAATTATCCACCACCTCCAGCGTGTGCCAGAAATTGTCCTTGTGCAAATGGCCTTCGACCTCATCCACCCCAGCCAAGGAAGCCACTTCCGGGAGGAGGTGAACCATGAGGCCGCCGTGGTGCATCCCTGCAAGACCAATACTCGGAACGGGACTTTCCAGAATTTTGGTCAGTTCCGTGGCGATGCGCTCGGGGGAGAGGATGGTCAAACGGTGGGCGGAAGCGCGAATTCCTTCAAGGGTCTCTGGGTGGATGGTGCATTGCAGTTGACTCGAGAAACGCACGGCGCGTAGCATGCGCAGCGGATCATCTGCGAAGGTTTTGATGGGATCCACCGGGGTTCGGAGAATGCGCGCCTCCAAATCAGCCCGCCCTTGAAAGGGATCCAGCAATTGACCGAAGGTTGGACGATTGACGGAAAAGGCCATCGCATTGATCGTAAAGTCGCGCCGCAATTGATCCTCTTCGAGGGTCCCAGGCGCCACCTTGGGGTTGCGGCTGTGTGGGCTGTAGCTCTCCGAACGGGCACGCACAAATTCAATGTCCCAATCCTTCCATCGAAACTGCGCGGTCCCAAAGTTTTTAAATACAGTCACTTTGCCGGCCTTGAGCCGGCGGGCAGATTCTTGAGCCAAGGCCAGTGCATCTCCTACGACAACAAAGTCGACATCTTTGGAGTTGCCCCGGTCCAACAGGCGGTCACGTACCCAGCCCCCGACCACATAGCAAGGCAACCCCGCGTCGTCCGCGGCGCCGCCGATTGTCTGAAAAACGAGGTGGTCAAGTTGACTCGGATACATGCTTACACGGCCACGTTGTACGTTCGAAGAGCGTCGTTGAGGGAGGTCTTTTTATCGGTGCTTTCCTTGCGCTGACCAATAATCAAGGCACAGGGGACCTGATAGGTGCCCGCGGCAAAGGTTTTGGCTTGGCTTCCGGGTATCACGACGCTGCGTGCCGGCACAAAGCCTCGGTATTCAATAGGCTCCTCGCCGGTGACATCAATGATTTTGGTACTGGCCGTGAGGACCACGTTGGCACCTAGAACGGCCTCTTTGCCGACATGCACCCCTTCTACGACGATGCAGCGCGAACCGATAAAGGCGCCATCCTCGATGATGACGGGAGCGGCTTGGAGCGGTTCAAGGACACCCCCGATGCCCACACCTCCGCTGAGGTGAACGTCGCTGCCAATCTGAGCGCAGCTGCCAACCGTCGCCCACGTGTCGACCATCGTGCGGCGTCCCACATAGGCGCCAATGTTGACATAGGAGGGCATGAGAATAACATCTCGGTCAATGAAGGCCCCGTAGCGCGCCACCGCATGGGGCACAACGCGAATGCCTTTTTCGGCATAGCCCGTTTTCAGGGCCATTTTGTCGTGAAACTCCATGGGACCGGCCTCGAGGGTTTCCATCTTCCGAATGGGGAAGTAGAGCACCACGGCTTTTTTTACCCACTCATTCACTTGCCATCCTTCGGCTGTAGGCTCGGCCACGCGCAATTCACCCGCATCGATGGCGGCGATAACCGCGTCGATGGCCGCGATGGTTTCGGGCTCTTGAAGGCGTTCGCGCGCTTCCCAAGCGCGTTCGATGAGGGTTCGGAGGTCCAAAACGTTCATGGTCGATTTTTTTGTGTCAAAAAGCTATCTAAAATGAGGCATGCCGAAGCCGCGTCCAACATGCCTTTGTCCTTCTTTACGCGGGATTTGGCCCCCGCACTGTGGGCCGCTTGAGCCGCCATTTTGGAGGTGTAGCGCTCATCCATCCAATGCAGTGGTAAAGAAGGCCAGAGGGAATGAATTTTTTCACCGAGCGTACGGGCATGTTGGCTGCCTTCCGTTTCCCGGCCCATCAGGTCTTTGGGCAGTCCCAGCACCAAACCAGCCAGGTCCGCCTCGCGGTAATGGGAAGTGAGGTACAAGAGGATTTCTGCCGTGCGGTGGGTGCCCACCGGAAAGGCCATGCTGTGCGTGGGGTCTGATTCGGCCAAACCCGTGCGCACGGCGCCAACATCCAATCCGAGCCAAATTCCCATCCGACAAAGGTAGGTCAGGGCTGTATCTTTGCCCCAAAGAAAACGCATGGTTTACCCGATTGTCGCCTATGGTTCCCCCGTTCTCAAGCGTGTTGCGCAGGAGGTCGAGGTTCCCAGTGCCCAGACTGATCAGTTTATTGAGGACTTATTCGAAACGATGTACGCCTCCAAGGGGGTGGGTCTAGCGGCTCCCCAAGTAGGTGTGTCGAGCCGAGTTTTTGTGGTGGACGGCTCCCCCTTTGCCGAGGATGCAACCAGCCCGGAGGAAGCGGAGGTGCTCAAGACCTTTAAACGCGCCTTCATCAATCCCACCATTCTCGAGGAGACGGGAACACCCTGGGGCTTCGAAGAAGGGTGCCTGAGCATCCCCGAGATCCATGAAACCGTACAGCGCAAACCGACTGTGGTCATTGAAAGCCAAACGGCGGAGGGTGAATGGATCGAGGAAACCTTCACGGGTTTGCCCGCGCGCATCATTCAGCACGAATACGACCACATTGAGGGGATCCTATTTTTGGATCGATTGACCCCGTTGAAGCGGCGTATGCTCCAAGGCCGCTTGAAAGATATCGCCGGGGGAAAGGTGAATGCCTCCTACCGCATGAAATTTGATGTGAAATGAAGCGTCTCTTTGGTATCGTACTGTCCGCCATCCTCCTCGCGTGCAGCAATCCGCAAGAAGAAGCCGAGCGCCTGATTGATGCCATGGGGGAAACCGCCCAGGCGGGCGGCGATGCGGTGGTGGATACGAGTGGATGGCAGCAGAAATGGACTGTGCTTCAGGCGGCGGCGAATTCGACTGACCAAGATTCGCTCTGGGCCCGCTACCAAATGATTTCCGCCGATATTCAGGCCAGTGTTCCGGGCGGGGCTTTGTATGCCATTCGGACCTACTTTCAGGTGGCAGACTCCTTGCCAAGCCGACAAGAAGGCGCCTTGGCACTCTTTTCAGCCGCCGTGACCTTTGAAGAAAAATTGAGCGACCGAGGCCGGGCCATCCAAGTGCTTACGATGCTGGTGGACCGCTACCCTGGAACACACATGGCGGAAACGGCTCTGGCCTACCGCGATGTGCTCGTATTTGAAAACGACGAATCACTTTTGGACAAAATCCACGAGTGGCAAACCCAAGAATCCCCTCCAACTCCATGAAATCCATTAAAACTATTTTGGCCATCGCTGGCCGTCCCGGATTGTACAATCTCGTGGCTCAAACCCGCACCGGCATCGTGGTTGAATCCCTCGATGACCAAAAACGCTTGACGGTTTCGGCCCAGCAGCAAGTGCATGCTTTGGATGAAATTGCCATGTACACCATCGAAGGGGAGAAGCCTCTACGCGAGCTTTATGAAGCGACCGGAAAGGCCTTGAAAGGGGCCAAGACGGTATCGCACAAAGCGGATGCTTCAGAGATTTTGGCTGCCTTTCAGTCGCATGTACCCAACTACGATGAGACGCGTGTGTACATCAGCGACATGAAGAAGTTTGTCAACTGGTACAACCTGTTAGTGGACTACGGTTTCTTCGCAGAAGAGCCGAAGCCCGCGAAGGCCAAAGCCGCGAAAAAAGCAGACGCCGGAGAGGATGCCTAATCCCCAAGACGCACAAGCCGCCTTCCAGCGACTGCTGGACATCATGGACGACCTCCGGGCCAAATGCCCCTGGGACCGCGAACAGGATGCGGCTTCGCTGCGCAAGCTCACCATCGAAGAGACCTATGAATTGGCGGATGCCATTGACGAGGGCGATTGGGACGAGCTGAAGAAGGAAGTGGGAGACCTCTTTTTGCATTTGGTCTTTTACAGCAAGCTGGGCGAAGAGCGAGGCGATTTTGACGTCACCGACGTGCTCAACAGCGTGTGCGAGAAGTTGATTCGGCGCCACCCGCACATATACGGCGACGTGGATGCGGCAGATAGCAAGACAGTGAAGGCCAATTGGGAAGCGATTAAACTCAAGGAAAAGGGAGCCGAACGCCGCTCCGTCCTTCAAGGTGTTCCCAAGTCTTTGCCTGCCATGGTGAAAGCTTTTCGCATCCAGGAAAAAGTACAAGGGGTGGGGTTTGATTGGCCGGATGAAGCCGGTGTTTGGGCCAAAGTCCAGGAGGAACTTGTGGAAATGCGCGAGGCAAGCGACCCGAAGGATGAGGCCATGGAACTCGGGGACGTGCTTTTTGCCTTGGTCAATTATGCCAAGCATCGAGGCCTCGATCCCGAGCAGGCCCTCGCGCAATCCAACGCCAAGTTCGTCCGCCGTTTCCAAGCCATGGAAACCCTTGTGGAAGGGCAAGGCCGTGAAATCAGTGCGATGAAATTGGAGGACTGGGATCAGCTGTGGAACCAAGTTAAAGCAACGGAAGATTGATGTTTCCGTTACCCTGAGGAAAACCAGGGGGGCTAATTTGGACACCATGAAAACGGTTTACCTCATCCGGCACGCGAAATCTTCCTGGGACTACCCGCATCTCGAAGACCGGGATCGCCCACTTAAGGGGCGCGGTATCCGCGATGCACACCTCATGGCTGCCTGGTTGGCGGAGGAAGTCCAGCCCGCTCCGGCGATGGTATCAAGTCCCGCCACCAGGGCCCTGCATACGGCGATGATTTTTGCCCGAAACTTTGGCCTAACCTTGGACTACATTCGAACCGATGAAGCCCTCTATGAGATGTCCGTGGCGCAGCTTCACGCGTATTTACGGGAGCTCCCCGAATCCATGGACGCGGTGATGGTTTTTGGCCACAATCCCACCCACACGGCCTTTTTAAACCGTTGTGTAGACCAAGTGATTGATAATGTCCCAACCGCAGGGGTGGCCTGTTTGCGTTTTGACGTGGGCGTGTGGAAGGACTTGGATTTTGATGCGGAATTGCTCTTCTTTGATTTCCCGAAGAATCACAAGAGTTAACCGACCTTTACGGCATGCTATCAGCCGCCCGCGACCGATTTACCAATAGAGATATTAGCTGGCTACACTTCAATGCTCGCGTGTTGCAAGAAGCTAAGGATGAGCGAAATCCCCTCATTGAACGGGTTCGATTTTTGGGCATTTTCTCCAATAACCTCGACGAGTTTTTCCGCGTGCGCTACGCGAGCATCCAGCGCTTAGCCAAGCTCCCCAACCAGAAAAAAGTCAAAGAGCAATTGGGCGGTTGGAGCCCCATGGACCTCCTCCAGGCCATTCAGGACGAAGTCACTGAACAAAACCAGCAGGTGGAAGCCATCTATGAGCAGCTCATGGTGGAATTGGAAAAAGAAGGCATTGCCCTCATTACCGAGGCCGAATTGACCAAAGGCCAAGAGGAGTTTGTACGCAAGTACTACATTGAGAAAATTAGCCCTTCTGTCTTCACCATGATTTTGCGCGAGGACTATCCCTTTCCGGAGCTCAATGACGGCTCGATTTACTTGGCCATCCAGTTGCATTCAACGGGGACAACCGAGTCGGTGCAGTCCTTGATTGAGATTCCAACGGATTTACACGGCCGCTTTGTCGTGCTTCCAAAGTATGGGAAGAACTACTTGATGTATTTGGACGATGTGCTGCGCTACAATTTGCGGTACGCCTACTTCATTTTTCCCGCAGACCGAATTGAAGCGCATGCCTTTAAAATTGGCCGCGATGCGGAATTGGATATGGACCACCACGACGTCTCCAAAACCATGGTGGACCGTGTTCGCCGTGGTTTGGAGGACCGATTGGCAGGGGACCCTGTCCGAATGGCCTACGACGATGGCATAGCACCGGACTTTCTCGCTCAGTTGGTTCGAAAGATTGGCCTCGAGGACACGGACGCGCTGAATCCTGGCGGTCGATACCACAACAAGCGTGACTTGATGCGCTTTCCCAATGTAGGTGGTCCCCATCTTGAACATCCTGCCTTGCCGCCCTTGATGCACCCGGATTTGGATTTGGAGCGCTCCCTGCTGCAGGTGATTCGGAAGAAAGACGTCTTGATCTATACCCCCTTCCACACCTTCTCGTACATCATTCGTTTCCTGCGTGAAGCGGCTATGGATCCGCAGGTCGAGTCCATTTCCATCACGCTATACCGCTTAGCCTCCCAGTCGCGCATTATTTCGGCGCTGATCAATGCGGCTAAAAATGGCAAGCGGGTGCACGTGGTGATTGAGTTGCAAGCCCGCTTTGACGAGCAGAACAACATTCACTATTTGGAGAAGATGCGCAAAGAAGGCATCGAGGTTCAAACGGGTGTAGAGGGGCTCAAAGTCCACAGCAAGATCATTTGTGTGGAGCGCAAAACGGACAAAGGCCGTGAGCTCTTCGCCGTCGTCGGTACGGGCAACTTCCATGAAGGGACGGCGCGCATCTACACGGACTACTACCTCTTTACGGCCGATAAGCGCGTGACCAAAGAGGTTCAACGCGTTTTCCAATTCCTAGCCGAGCCCTACCGCGTCCAGAAGTACAAGCACTTGATCGTAAGTCCCCACTTCACGCGAAAGGGCATGATGAAAAATATCGACCGCGAAATCGCCCATGCACGCGCCGGTCGCCCCGCCGAAATTTGGATGAAATTCAACAGCCTCTCTAGTTACGACATGGGGCAAAAGCTCTACGAAGCGAGCCAGGCGGGTGTGAAGGTGAAGCTCATTGTTCGGGGCGTCTGCTGTGTGAAGCCTGGAATTCCCGGTTTGAGTGAGAACATTGAAGTGATTTCGGTGATTGACCGATTCTTGGAGCACAACCGCATCTACGCCTTCTTGAACGGCGGTCAATGGGCGATGTACATCGCGTCGTTTGACTTGATGACCCGCAACTTGGACCTGCGCGTCGAGGTGGGAGCGCCGATTTACAGCCCCACAGTGCAGCAAGAAATTTTGGACCATTTAGCCTTGATTTGGAAGGACAACGTCAAAGCTCGGAGCTCCAAGGAAGGGGCCCCGAATGCCTACCGCAGTATTCCGGGCCGAAAAATTCGGAGCCAAGAGGAGCTCTACAACTATGCGCAGAAACAACTGAAATTCGGGGGGTCATGAAAATTGTGAAGATTGGGGCCATTGATATTGGCTCGAATTCCCTGCGCCTTTTGGTGAGCAACGTGATCCCAACGCCGGAATATACCCACTACAAAAAAGCATCGATGACCCGTTTGCCCGTTCGTTTGGGCGAAGATGTTTTTCGAACTGGGAGGATTTCCAAAGAAACTGGAGACCGTTTAGTCGATTCCATGCGTGCATTTGCAGCCATCATGAAGGTCAATGGAGTAGAAGCGCACCGAGCTTGTGCCACCAGTGCAATGCGCGAAGCGAAAAATGCCGCTCGGTGGATTCGCAAAGTCCGCAGGGCTACAGGCATTCAGATAGATGTCATTGATGGGGAAGAAGAGGCACGCCTCATTTTTTACGCCAAACTCTTTGATAAGATTCAGCCGGAAGAAGAAAACCTGCTATTTATTGACGTGGGGGGTGGATCCACCGAGCTCACCTTTTTTCACGAAGGTTTGCCCCGCGAGTCCCGCTCATTTCCCCTAGGTACCGTGCGTTCCCTCAATGCCGTAGATAGCCAGCGCGAGTGGGCCACCATGGAGGCATGGGTGAAAGAACATATGGAAAACCTGCCCGGATCGGTGGCTTTAGTGGGATCAGGGGGTAATATTAACAAAGCGCATAAGCTTTCTGGCCGTCCGATTAGCGAGCCCCTTTCCAGGCAGTATTTGGATCGTTTAAGCAAGCAGATTGAGGAACTGACCCCGGATGAGCGGGTCATGCAATTGGGCTTAAATGTGGACCGAGCGGACGTCATCGTGCCTGCCTTGGCCATCTACCGAAGAGCTATGAAATGGGCCGGTGCAACCTGGATTTATGTGCCCAAAATTGGCGTCTCTGATGGCATGGTTCGGGATACCTACCATCAAATGTTTAAACCCGATTTGGAACGATGAAAAAGATATTTCAGCTAGGTGCGCTCATCCTCCTAACAGCCAGCTGCACACTACCCGGACGCAATGAGGCGGCGTCTGGCGTCCATCTAACCGTTTTTACAGCAGATACCTTGCCTTGGTCTGATACGCTTTTCATTACCGGCAGCACCACGCAGTTGGGCGGTTGGAATGGGCGAGGCTTGCCATTTGAACGCGATGTCGACAATCCGTTGCGTTGGACCTTGCACTTTCAGTCGGTCGATTCGGCCTTTTCCTACAAGCTCACACTTGGGGATTGGAGCCATGAAGCAAAGTTGGCTGAAGGCATGGCTTTCAGGGATTTGGGCGGCTGGAGGACAATGGACACCACCTTGTATGCACAGTCCTTTGGGATGGCTGAGCGGGTGAATGATGGCCAAGTCAGCGGGTATCTAACGGTGATGGATGCCCCTATGGATCCCGAGGGCATCATTCCTTCGCGCAAAATGTGGGTTTGGACACCCTACGATCTGAAGCAAATAGATGGGACTGGGCCCGTGGATCTGCTACTGATGTCCGACGGCCAAAATTGTATAGACCCCGCCACGAGCACTTTTGGCGTGGATTGGGCGGTGGACGAAGCCATTCTCGCCCTCATGGAGGCGGGCCGAATCAGGCCGACTATCGTGGTTGCCTTGCAATGCGCAACGGAAGGTGGTGACCGCCGCCGCCTCGAGTATGGTCCAGGCGAACTAGGGGAGGCATTTACCGACTATCTCGTTCACACGGTCTTGGCGCAAGCATTGGAAAACCCGATCCTATCCTCGGAAAGCCACGTCTACTTTGCGGGCTCCAGCATGGGTGGCGTTTTAGCCTTTCGCTTGCTGACAGAGTACCCCGATGTGTTCGATGGTGCTTTGGCTTTTTCTCCAGCGGTGTACGTGGAAACGGGCAATGGCTTGGTCGTCGATGCTATTGGACCTTGGAGGAAGAATGGACGCCCGGCACCCTCGGGTTACCTCTACGTGGACAATGGAGGCGTAGGGCTTGAGGCTCAGCTCCAGCCGGGCATTGACCTACTCTTGAAAGAACTCGAGCAAAGCAACTACCCTGTGGACCACCTCAAGTGGGTGCGCGACAAAAAGGCCGAACATAGCGAAGTGGCCTGGCGTCAGCGTTTCCCCGATGCATTGGCCTGGCTAGCGGGCAAAGGGGACTGGGTGCCCTAAAAAAAAGCCCGCCGAAGCGGGCTTTGGACATTCCAAGTGACGTGCTTTACAAAGCGGCCAAAACGGCCTCGTAATTGGGCTCTTGCCCCGTTTCGGGGACTTGCTCGGTGTGAGTGATTTGGCCTGAAGCGTCTACGACCACCACGGCGCGACTAAATAAACCGGCGAATTTGCTGTCGGCAAAGGTTACACCGTAGTCGGAACCAAATGAAGGCGTCTTGAAGGCAGAGAGGAAGGCTACATTTTCCATCCCTTCTGCCGCGCAGAAACGCGCACCTGCAAAGGGGAGGTCCATACTGATGTTCAGAACTTGCACACCGTCCATGGCATTGAGCTTTTCGGTGAAAGCGCGAACACTCTTCTGGCAAACACCGGTATCAATCGAAGGGAAGATGTTCAAAACAACCTTTTTGCCTGAGTAGTCGGACAAGGAGGCCGCGCTCAAATCTTGAGCCGTCAAGGTAAATGCGGGCGCAGTGCTGCCCACAGCGGGCAATTCGCCCACTGTCGTGCACGGGTTTCCGCCAAGTGTGATGTTCGCCATGGATGAGAAAAATTAATGAATGAATTGGGAGAGGCTGAAGCCGGAAAGCAAGCCAATGATGACAATAACCCAAAGAACCGTGGGCAATCGGTGGTCTTTTTGCAGCTCAAAGAGAATCGTGCTGGACACGTGCAGGAATATGCCCACGACCAAACCGCCGATGAATCCTTCCATGCCGGGGACATCCAAGGGCAACAGGGTTCCCACCAAAGCGCCCAGTGGGGCGGCTAAACTCATACCGACGAGCGCTGCGAGGACTTGCCCGAAAGGAATCCCGCATTGCCGCAGCCAAAAGGCCAATAATGCGGCGATCGGCAGATTGTGCACACCCAGTGACAGCGCAAAGGCGAGTTGCTCGGATTCGGGCAAACGCAGCATGGGTATGCCCTCCACGACGGAGTGAATCAGCAGTCCGATATAGGCTGGCCAAGGATTGGGATCGTGGTGGTGGATGTGGCCATGCTCCAACCCTTTGGACCGGCTGTCCAAGGCAAACTGAAGGAAATAACCCAATACAATCCAAAGTCCCCAGGGTAGTGCTCGGTCTGGCTCGACATGGGCCAATTCCGGAATCCAGAGAAACACCGTGACAGCGAAAAGAAAGGCGCCTGAAAAGGCATTGCTTTTCGCTAACCAAGCACTCGGAATGGAACGGAAACCCGCCAGGGCACCTAAAAAAATAGGCGCCATAAGAATGAGCAGGGCAAGGACAGTGGTGGACATGCCGGCAAAGTTAGGTCATCGCCTTGTAGATGGACTGTGCTGCACCAAATACCACCACAGCCACCAGAATCCACCGCACATAGGGTTGCGCTTTGGGGATGCGAACGATGTAGCGTCCTCCAATCCAGGCTCCCAGCATAGAACCTAGGGCGAGAATTAAACCAGGCCGCCATTCGACCAGGCCGCTTTGGATGTAGAGGATTCCTGCGGGAAGGGCCAATACCAAGGCCATGAGTAGCTTGATCACATTGGCATCGCGCAAGCTCCATCGGTCGGCCAACACCAACACGGAGAGCATGAGGATCCCGATGCCCATTTGAATGTAGCCGCCATAAAAGCCAATTGCGAAGAATAACAGGGCACTTTGCCAGGGGCGCAGTCGCCGCAAAACTTCGGAAGGACCGCCCCATGCCTCAGGCTTCCAGAAAAGGGTCACCAGCATACCGACCATGACAATGGCTAAAGACCATTCCATGCCGTCGGCGCTCACCTGCGAGCCGAGCCATCCGCCTGCAAAGGATCCCAACAGTGTGGGAAGGATGAGCCCTTTTCCACGGTGCAAGAGGTAGCGCTTTCGTGCGCTGGGCCGAACGCTGGTGATGCTCGTAAAGGTTTGCAGAATGACGCCGACGCGGTTCGTGGCATTGGCCACCGCCCCATCAAGCCCCCCAAAGAGCAGGAGACTAACAGTGATCGCCGAGCCGTTTCCCGCCAACGTGTTGACGATGCCGGCGAGGCAACCGCCTAGAAAAAAAAGGAGATCCATTTCCCAGCTCATGCCCCCCAAAGATAGGGGAGGGTTGTACCTTTGAATGATTCCATTTTGACCATGAACAAAGCGTTTCTTACTCTTTCTTTTGCCGGATTTATTTGGGCGTGTAGCCCAGTGTCCGAATCTGAGACCCCGAATGCATCCCATCCGTTGCCGTATGAGTATGCGGCTTGGCTGGATACTATCGAACTCGGCGAAGAGCGGCTTTACACGCTGCGGTATACCTTAGTTGGAGGGGATACGGACACCTCGGTGGCCTACCGCATTCAGTTGTTTGCCAAGTCTTCCACGTCGGTGGACACCCTGGTGGAATACCTAGCTGCAGGAGATAGTCTCCACGGCGAATATGTCTTTGTAGACATGCCCGTGAGCCTTGGGCCTGCGGCCTTTTCTACATCGGTGCAACCTTTTTCTCCTGATGGCGAATAACCACCCCCCCGATGAGGTTTTCATCGCCAAAACCCTTATGGGTCTCGAAGATGTCCTCCGGGATGAATTGTTGAAGCTCGGGGCACGCGACCTCACGCCCATGACCCGCGCGGTCAAATTCAAGGGTGATTTGGGATTTCTTTACAAGGCCAACCTATGCTTGGGCACCGCGGCGCGAATTCTGCGCCCCATCAAATACATTGAAGTGACCACCCCGGAAGAACTGCTGATGGGAGTTCAGAAAATCCCATGGGAGAAATGGTTCCATCCGGATAAAACCTTTGCCGTGTATGCCTCGGGGAGCCACCCTGCGTTCTCTCATACGGGGTATGCGGCCTTGGTCGTCAAGGATGGCATTGTGGACCGCTTCCGCATCAAAACGGGCAAGCGCCCCTCCGTCGACCGAGAGTTTGCCGACATCCGTATTGAACTGCACCTGAATAAACGCCATTGCACCGTGAGTTTGGACGCTTCCGGGGAATCCCTGCACAAACGCGGTTATCGCCAAGAGATGACCATGGCTCCCATGAGCGAGGTGTTGGCCAATGGACTCCTTCGTCTTACCGGCTACCGAGGCGATCGTGCACTCTATGATCCGATGTGCGGTTCAGGCACCTTGGCCATTGAAGCCGCCATCATTGCCGACCGCCTGCCGGCGGGGATCTACCGCAAATCGTTTGGATTCATGCACTGGTTGGACTACGACAAGGAATTGCATGCCACCATTGAAGCGGCCGCTTTGAAGCGAATTTCGGAATCTTCCATGCCCATTTTTGCGTCGGATATCGATCGACGTGCCTTGGATGTGGCCGAGACCAATGCCGTGGCTGCCCTGGTCGATGAGCGCATCACGTGGTCGGTGGAGGCCTTTGAAAACACCCGGCCTCCGGCGGAACGGGGCATGCTGGTCATCAACCCGCCATACGGACGTCGTCTGGAAACCGATGTAGAGGAGACTTTCAGCCGCATCGGAGCGCACCTGCGAGCCCACTACGCCGGATGGACGGCGTGGGTCGTCATTCCGAGCGCGGCGGCGAACAAAGCGATTCAAATGAAGGCGACGCAGCGTATTCCCTTCCAGAATGGAGATTTGGATTGCATGTGGCAACAGTTTGATATTTACGCATCATGAAACATATTGGAGTGCTCACTTCGGGCGGAGATTCCCCCGGTATGAATGCCTGTGTCCGTGCCGTGGTACGCACGGCAACCCTCAACGGCATGGAAGTCACGGGTTTTTACCGGGGCTATGAAGGTTTGATGGAAGACGATGGTGTAGCCTTGACGCGCTACGACGTGCGCAACATTATTCACCGCGGGGGAACGTTCCTGCAAACGGCACGTTCTGCAGAATTCCGCACGCCCGAAGGCCGAGCCAAGGCTGCGGCTCACCTCCGCCAACGGGGAATCGATGGCTTGGTGGTGATTGGTGGAGATGGATCCTTCACGGGAGCCAAAATCCTCTCCGAGGAACATGGTATCGCAGTCATGGGCTGTCCAGGCACCATTGACAACGACCTTTTTGGTACCGATTACACGATTGGCTACCAAACCGCTGTGGACACGGCCGTCGAAGCGGTAGATAAGATTCGCGATACCGCCGCCTCCCACAACCGCTTGTTTTTTGTGGAAGTGATGGGCCGAGATGCTGGATTTATTGCGCTCCGCACGGGCATCGCTGCGGGAGCAGAAGGCGTATTAATTCCCGAAACGCCGACCGATTTGAATCGATTGGTGGCCTACCTCCAGACGGACTTTCAGAAAAAACGCCGAAGCGGGATCATCATCGTCGCCGAAGGGGACGATGGAGGTGGGGCCTACGATGTCGCCCAGAAAGTCCAGGCTCAGTTTCCTGATTGGGAAACGAAGGTCACTGTTCTCGGTCACACGCAACGTGGGGGCAAACCCAATGCCTTTGACCGCATTTTGGCGAGCCGAATGGGCCATGCCGCGGTGCTGGCATTGCATTCCGGCCGAAGCCGTGAGATGGTGGGTGTGCAAGGAAACCAAATTGCCTATGTTCCTTTGGAGCAAGCCATCAAACACCACGCGAGCATTTCGCCCTATTTGCTTGAATTGGTAGACGCCCTTTCCTAAGCGCCGATGTGGGTTGAGGTGATTCTCCCCGTTCCGGTCTACAGCACCTTTACGTATGTATGGGATGCTGCCCATCCGCCCGTTCCTGGAGTGCGCGTCCATGTTGCCTTTGGCCGGCAGCGATGTCTGATGGGGGTGGTGCGCTCTGTCCTCCATGAAGCACCTGCCATGCAGGCCAAACCCATCCTTCGCGCCATTGATACCCACCCGCGAATTCAAACCCAGCAGTTAGCCCTATGGGATTGGATGGCGCATTACTACAATTGTGCCATCGGCGAGGTCATGCAAGCTGCGTTGCCCGCGTTTTTTAAGGTAGATGAGGGGGAGGAGGGTCCATTCACGATTTCAGATGGCTCCTTGGCCCATTGGCGATGGGTTGGGCGCCGAAGTGACGAAGGGCAAATTGCCCATGTATTCGGCCAATTGGGCCGGGCCGTCAAGCAATCCGAAGCCTTGCTTCAATACTTCCAATGTGCCCTCACATGGCCGGAGCGGGCCGATGATTTTTACCCTTGGATCCCCCAAACAGCGCTGCAGGCTAATGGGGTAGATACCGCCCATCTTCGTGCGCTCCAGGAAAAGGGCATCTTGGAGAAAAGCATGCGCTGGGAATCTGAGGAGCATCTTCCGGATGTCGATGCGGCACTGGCAGATTTGTCCCCGGCCCAGCAGGCCGCCCTGGAAGAGGTCCAAGACGCCTGGGCAGAGGGAAAACCCGTCTTGCTTCGCGGAATAACGGGTAGCGGTAAAACGGAAATCTATGTCCATTTGGCGGCGCAAGCCATGGCATTGGGCCAGCACACGTTGATGCTTGTACCTGAAATCGCCCTGACCGCTCAACTCTACCGCCGGCTTGAAAAAGCGGTCGGACCGGGTCGCTTGGCGGTCTACCACAGCCAAGTTTCGGATAGCCAACGTCGGGATATTTGGGAAGCACTCGTCCGACCGGATTCCGCACCCCGTCTCATTTTAGCAGCGCGCTCAGGACTTTTCTTGCCCCTGGAACGCTTGGGTTGCCTGATTGTCGACGAAGAGCATGAAACCAGCTACAAACAGCACGATCCCGCCCCACGTTATCAAGGACGGGATGTAGCCGTTTGGCTCGCTCGGCATTTGGAGGCCGGTTTACTCCTCGGATCAGCTACGCCGAGCCTCGAAAGCTACCAGCATGCCAAGACAGGAAAATACCAGTATGTGCGCTTGGATGAGCGATTTGGGACCTCGGTGCCTCCCCAGGTGGAGATGCTGTCGCTGGTGAAATACCAGGCCCTCCAGCACATGGAAGGCCCCTTTACGCGGCCGGCCGTCGAGGCGATGGCCCAGTCCCTTGAACAGGGAAAGCAGGCCCTTGTTTTTCAGAATCGCCGCGGATATTCGCCCTTTCTCACCTGCATGGCCTGTGGGTGGACCGAACCCTGTACCGACTGCGATGTGGCTGTGACCTACCACAAGGAATCAAAATCGCTGCGTTGCCATTATTGTGGCCAGTCGCGTACGCCCAGTGCCCAATGCCCAGCGTGCCAAAAGTCAGCCTGGCAATGGCGGGGGCTCGGGACCGAGCGGGTACAGGAAACGGTCGAAGAGCTCTTCCCGCAAGCCCGTGTGCTCCGCATTGATTCGGATAGCACCCGGAAAAAAGCCGCCATGACTCAGTTTGTCGACTGGCTCGAAAAGGGGGAGGTCGATATCGTGGTGGGGACCCAAATGGTGGGCAAGGGCCTCGATATTCAGGGCCTGGATGTGGCGGTCATCCTCCAAGCGGACAACGCTTTGCAGCTGCCCGATTTCCGGGCGCATGAACGCGCGTTTCAACTGTTTACTCAAGTCGCTGGCCGCACAGGACGTCGGGATTCCCCAGGGCACGTTTACATCCAAACAGCGACCCCGGAACATCCGGTTTTGCTCGCTGTGCAGGCAGGAGATTATGAAGCGATGGCCGACCAACTTCTACGGGATCGCCAGGCACACCATTATCCTCCATTTGTACGCATGATACGCCTCGAGATTCGGCATCGACGTGAGTATGTAGCCAGCCAGGCAGCGCATTACCTCGCGGATCAACTCAATCAAACCTTGGGGGGAGGGGTATTGGGGCCCGACGCGCCCGCAGTGGCTCGGGTCAAGAATGTTTACCTCCAGCACCTATGGCTCAAACTTCCTGTGGACCGAGGTTTGCCGACCACCAAAAAACGCCTCCGCCAAACGGTGGACCAATTGGCCTTTCATCCGGACTTTAAGTCGGTCAAGGTGGTGATGGATGTGGATCCGGCCTAGTCTGATCTCCCTCTTTTTCTGTACATTTCCTCTGCATTTTCAATGGACCTCAACCCTAAGCCCATGCGCAACTTTCTCCTTCCTCTGATGGCCGCGGGCCTTCTCTCAGCGTGCACCCCATCCACCTCGACGCATGAAAACACAGAATTGGCCGCTTACTTCGACCATACCGGCCGAGACGATGCCTGGACGGG
>DFSS01000055.1:0-4354 GCA_002381225.1 Flavobacteriales bacterium UBA3431
CAGGATCAAACTCTCCATTGTAAGATTGTTTGATCTGGCCTCTTGAAGTATCTCATTAGAATCTTCGAGTTGAAGCTCTTTCGATTTCACAATATGTTAAAGAACGTTGAAGTTTCTTTCTTCTGTCTTCCCCCGCCTGGCCTTCAGTGTGTCACCGTTGTTCCGTTTGGGGAGTGCAAATGTAGAACGACTTTTTGATTGCGCAATACCCTACCTAAAAAAATATTTGAAGAATCTTTTAAAGTGCTGTTTTTCAGCACTCGCCTTCTGAAACTTTTTTTCAGGGATTGCTTTTCGTCACCGGTAGCACCGCACCAGCGTAGGTTTCATGGCCCGTTAGACCGAAATGGGCCAAGTAGTTTCCCATGGTTTCCGGAGTGGTTGGAGCCACGTATCCGGGGAAGGCTTCGGCCAACATTTCGGTTTGGACTGCTCCCAAGCACAAGGCATTGAAGGTCCAACCTCGATCCCCCCACTCTGCTTGGAGGCATTCGGTCAATCCGACCAAGGCTGCTTTGCTCGACGCATAGGCCGCTAGACCCGGATATTTGGAGGCCCCTTGAAAGCCCCCCATGCTGGAGATATTCACAATATGGGCGCCCGGGGCAAAAAGCGATTCCAAACTTTGGATCCAAAGCGCGGGTCCAATCCAGTTCACCTGCGCCATGGTCATGAAGTCCTCGCGCGTGAGCATATTATAGGGGCGATTCACGAGCCCCCCCGCATTGTTGATCAACACATCGATGACTTCCCCCTGAGCGCGAAGGGAAGAGACCGCCTGCGTCATACTCTCTGGAAGGGTCAGGTCGAGGGCCAGCGGCTGGCATCCGGGGACGGTAGCCCCTGATCGGCTTGCGGCAATGACGCGATGCCCTTGAGCTACGAGCGCCAGGGCAGTAGCTCGGCCAATACCGCGTGAGCTTCCAGTAATGAGAATTGTCTTAGTCATGGGAAGAGGTGGGTTTGGAACAGCCGCATTGGGTACCACAGCCCGGGGCAGGCTTCTCCACAGGCCAAAATCCTCGGCACACATAGGCGAGGGCAAGGAAAACAAGCGTCCAAATAGCCACAGCGATCATACGTTAAAGATACAGTTTAGACCAGCATGGCATAGGCAATCCATGCCACGCCATAGGCAAGTGCCCCCAGCACGATAAATTGGATCACCGCAAACCGGTATGATTTCGTTTCGCGCGCCACGACTGCAAAGGTGCTCGCGCACTGCATGGCAAAGGCATAAAAAAGTAAGAGGGATACCCCCACGGCCAGGGTAAAATAGGGTTGTCCTGTTCGCGGATTGACCTCGCGGGCCATTTGGGCACGAATGGTCGTGTTGTCTTCATCGTCGACACTGTAGAGCGTAGCCATCGTTCCAACGAACACCTCCCGGGCAACGAAAGAACTTACCACCGCCACGCTCACCTTCCAATCAAAGCCCAATGGGGCCATGACCGGTTCAATGGCCTTTCCCGCATACCCGATGTAGCTCTCCTCTATCGGAAGGGGTGCGCGTTCCTGGGTAAAGTCCGGAGTTCGGTTCGGGCCAAAACTTGCCAAAAACCACAGAATGATTGAAATGGCCAAGATGATCTTACCCGCTTCCGTGACAAAGCTCTTGGTGCGGTTCCAGACCGCCGTCAGTACGTTCCGCCCTTGCGGCCAACGGTAGGGAGGCATTTCCAAGAGGAAGGCCGGGGTTTTCTTGGCTGGCATCCACCGGTGAAGGAGAGCCGAACCCGCGAGCGCCGCCACAAATCCGAGGGCATAGAGCCCGAGGAGCACCACCCCCCGGAGATTCATGCCCATCCAGGCCGAATTGGGGATCACTAAACCGATCAGCAGGGCATACACAGGAAGTCGGGCAGAGCAAGTAATTAAGGGGGTCACCGCGATAGCCAGAAAGCGCTCACGGCTATTTTCCATATTTCGGGTCGACATGATGGCCGGGATGGCGCAGGCAGTTCCCGAGACCATGGGCACGACAGACTTGCCACTGAGCCCGAAGGGGCGCATGAATCGGTCCATGATGAATACCACGCGAGCCATGTAGCCACTTTCCTCCAAAAGCGAAATAAACGCAAAAAGCAAGGCAATTTGAGGGATGAACATCAGAACCCCCGCGATGCCTGGCACCACGCCATGACTGAGCAGGTGCGCCAAAAATCCACTCGGCAAATGGTCGGTTAGCCAGGTGGACAGTGCCGCAAGTTGGTCGTCAATGAAGTTCATGGGCGCCTCCGATCCGTAAAAAAGACCTTGGAAGAGCAAGAAAAGCAGACCAAAAAGGATCACGGAGCCCCAAATCGGATGGACCACGACGCGATCCAATCGGGCTGTCCAACGACGGTCTTTGACCGGATCCGCGACAAAGAAGGCACGGAGCCATTGGTTCACCTGCCGGTAGCGTTGTATCGCCTCATCCGTTCTGGCTCGTGGAGGGGGCTGCTGGAGTCGGTCAGACTTTCCAACCTGTGCTTCTTTCAAGCCCCACAACCAAGCCCGGTATGGAAGGGCCATGGATTGGTCTTCTTGAACTTGGGCAAGCCAACGCAAATGCAAACCGCCTGGCTGGAAGAAGGGCAATTTCCCCGAAGGTTCGGCCCGAAGAACCGCCTCGCGCAGCGCATCAAGCCCCTCCCCGGTGCGGGTGTTGACCAAGATGACCGCACAACCCAAGGTGGCTGCCAACTCCTCCGTTTTCAATTCCATGCCCCGGCGCTCCATTTCGTCCCGCATAGTGACCGCCAAGACAGCCGGCAGTCCCAAGTCCAAAACTTGGCTAAAAACGAAAAGGCATGTTTTCAAATTGGTGCCATCGGCCAAGCCGATTACCCGGTCAATGCGCTCCTCAGGGGCCTCTTGAAGCAAGGCCTCCATGACCACTTCTTCATCCGTGGAGGAGGCATGCAAGGAATACACCCCAGGTAGGTCAATGACTTCAGCCAGAACTCCGGGCGCCCATTTGGCCAATCCCGTGGTGCGCTCCATCGTGATGCCTGGATAGTTGCCCACTTTCTGATTTAGGCCCGTCAGACGATTGAATAGCGAGGATTTTCCCGTATTCGGTCGGCCAACGAGGGCAATTCGGAGCGCTTTTTTATCGGGCATCAGGAGATGTAATCGGAATCAATTTGGCCAAATCGCGGCGCATCGAGATCAGCGTGCCCTGTACGCGAAAGCACATGGGGTCTTGAAACGGAGCGGCAAACACCAACTCAATTTCCTCACCAGGCATGCAGCCCATCTCAAACAGCTTCACCGGGAGGCTGTCCGGGGTCTGTAGCACAATAGCGCGCTGACCGAGGGGCAAATCTGAGAGGAACATGGGGTGGGCAGTCTGGACTAGTTATTTAGAATCAATCTACGCAGCAAATTTCGGGTAAAAAAAGGGCCCAGCGGCCCTTTTATTTCTGAAATGCGATAGAGAATTATAGCATCATCGTCACGGGGGACTCCAAGAACGCTTTCACGCTGTTCAAAAAGGCCGAACCTGTCGCGCCATCCACCACTCGGTGGTCGCAGCTCAGGGTCAACTTCATGATGTTCCCGGGAACTACTTGGCCGTTTTTCACGACAGGGACCGATTGGATCCCTCCGACTGCCAAAATGCAGCTATCCGGGGGATTCACAATGGCCGTGAATTGGTCGATGCCAAACATGCCCAAATTCGAAATGGTAAAGGTGTTGCCCTCCCAATCTGCAGGCTGCAGTTTCTTGGTTTTCGCGCGCTGGGCAAAATCCTTGACTTCGGCCGAGATTTGGGTCAAACTCTTGGCGTCCGCATGGCGTACGACCGGCACAAGCAATCCGTCTTCCACCGCGACCGCGACGCCCACGTGGACATCATAGTTGGTGCGGATGACATCGCCCAACCAGGCACTGTTGACCGCCGGATGCTTTTTCAAGCCTTTCGCCACGGCCTTCACGACCAAGTCATTGAAGGAAATTCTGTGGTCCCCGCTTGCATTCAAGGCCTGACGCGCTTCGATGGCTGCGTCCATATCTACGGACATGGTCAAGTAGAAGTGTGGCGCCGTGAATTTGCTTTCGCTCAAACGCTTGGCGATGGTTTTCCGCATCTGTGAGATGGGGGTGTCTTGGTAGCCCGAAGAAGGGTAGCTCACCGCAGTCGGGGCAGCCGATGAGGCCACCGCAGGGGTGGAGGCGGCCGTTTCAATGTCACGCTTGACAATGCGGCCTCCTTCCCCACTGCCTGTCACAGCGCGTAGATCCACTCCTTTTTCCGCCGCTAGACTCTTCGCGAGTGGAGAGGCTTTAACCCGGCTATCCTCGGCAGGTGCCGGGGCTGCGACGGGAGCTGGTGATGGGGCAGGAGCCGGAGCAGGCTCTGCCG
>DFSS01000055.1:4632-29344 GCA_002381225.1 Flavobacteriales bacterium UBA3431
GCAGGGGCCGCAGACGCACCAGAAAGTAGCGCGGAAATATCCTCGCCTTTGGCGCCAATCACGGCAAGAATCGTATCAACGGGAGAGGTTTCGCCTTCCCCAACGCCAATATGGAGCAAGGTGCCCTCTTGGCCGGGAAAGGCCTCAAAGTCCATGGTCGCTTTATCCGTTTCGATTTCGGCCAAAAGCGTTCCTTCGGTGATTGCATCGCCCACTTTCACGTGCCACTTTGCGACGACCCCTTCGGTCATCGTGTCGCTCAAGCGAGGCATATTAATTACGATTGCCATGACTTATTCCTTGATGAATGGATAATCTGATTGAACGTAGATGTCTTGCCAAAGTTCATGCGCTTCCGGGAAGGGAGAATCCTCTCCAAACTGGACGCATTCGGCCACCAAGGCTTTGACACGCGTTTCGATTTCTTCAAAATCTTTCTCTGCCGCCCACTTCTTCTTCGACAAAACATTGCGAGCGATAAGAATGGGGTCCACTTTCTGGTATTCGGCCACTTCGTCTTTGGTACGGTAATGCTGAGCGTCCGACATGGAGTGTCCCTTGTACCGGTAGGTGCGAATCTCTAAGAAGGTCGGGCCGCCACCGGAGCGCGCGCGATCAATCGCCTCTTGCATGGCTTCATACACCACGGCGGGATCCATGCCATCCACAGCTTGGCAAGGCATTTCATAGCCCAAGCCCAATTTCCAAATTTCGGTGTGGTTCGCGGTGCGCTCCACGCTGGTGCCCATCGCGTAGCCGTTGTTTTCGCAGACGAAGACAACGGGTAAATTCCAAAGCATGGCCAAGTTAAATGTCTCGTGCAAGGAGCCTTGACGCACCGCACCATCGCCCATGTAGGTCATCGTGACGTGCGCATCGCCCTTGTATTTGTCCGCAAATGCTAAACCAGCACCCAAGGGGATTTGGCCGCCGACAATGCCGTGTCCGCCGTAGAAGTGGTGCTCTTTGGAGAACATGTGCATCGATCCCCCCTTACCGCGGGATGTGCCGGTCACTTTGCCCATCAATTCGGCCATGATGCGGCGTGGATCCACCCCCAAACCGATCGGCTGGACGTGGTTACGGTAGGCCGTTATCATTTTATCTCCGGGTTCCATCGCCAACAGCGCGCCGGCGAGAACCGCCTCTTGCCCGTTGTACAAGTGAAGAAATCCACGGATTTTCTGTTGGATGTACAGGGCCGCGGCCATGTCTTCAAACTTTCGCCAGAAGAGCATGTCCTCATACCACTTCAAATAGACGTCTTTGGTCAGTTTTTTCTTTGCCATGATGCGCGTTTAAGCGGGGTCAAAAATAGTGCTTAGCGCCCGAACATGGGCGCTAGGGTAATTTTTACACTAAGGAGATCAATCTAAGAGTTGATTCAAGTCCACTATCGCACTGAAGCGAATCGTGTTCTCGAGAGGGGATCGAACCGTTTGGTCCGCGGGAAAGAGGTAGGCAAAGTCCAAGCCCAAAAGGCTGTAGCGCAGGCCAAAGCCCATCGTGAAGAAGCGGCGATTGCCTTTCAGGGCGTCTTCATGTTGGTAGCCCCCGCGAACTGCAAATTTGTTGTCATACCAGTACTCTACCCCAGCATTATACATGAATTCACGCATCAGTTCTCTGCTTCCATCCGGTTTCGCCGCCGGATCCCAGCTTTGAAGGATGCCTTGAATGACCGGAACGTTGTCGTCCTTGCCTGCAATGATTTCATAGCGATCGCCATCGCCATCTGCATCCAACAGGTCCCGCACGGGCTGGGTGGGAACCAATAATTTGTTGACATCAAAAAGTACAACCACCCGGTTGTAGCGGTCCAAAATCCAATTGTAGCCCACTCCCAATTTGAGGTTTGTGGGGATGAAGTCCGCATCGCCCGATTCGGTGTATTTCACTTTGGCGCCGATGTTCGAAATGTTGAGCCCCCCCAACCATTGGCCCTTTTGGCCGTCGGGCAGGTTGAGTTCTTCCCCTTGGTAATAAAAGGAGACATCCGTTGCGACGGTTTGGCCGGGCTTGGTTTGGAGGCTGCCCACCACCTGGCCTTGGGTCAAATCCGATAAGGCATAGCGCAGACCTACTCCCGCGGACCAGTTTTCGGAAAGTTTGAGGGCGTACGCCACGTCCAAAGCCATCTCGTAAGGGCGATACGTGCCCTGCTCATCGCCTTGCTCATTGCGGAAGGTGATGTCCCCCAAAGAGAAATACCGAAGGCTCGCACCCACTCCTGAACGATCGCCCAAGCCCATGGCCACGTTGGCAAACATGAGTTCGACGTCAGGCACCAAGCGGCGCAGCCATGGAGTGTAGGACAGCCCCCCTTGCATGGTGCCGGCCCCCATAAAGGCGAGTTTGGCAGGATTCCAAAATAGCGCATTGGCATCGGGCGATGCCGCTACGCCCGCATTGGCCATCCCACCCATTCGGGCGTCCGGACCAATGTTGAGCATGGGCAGGGCCGATGTCACGACATTCAAATTATCTCCAAACGCGGTGGTCTGGGCCGAAGCCGCCACTCCCGCGGTGAGTGCAATCGAAAAAAGTACTGGACGAATAAAACGCTTCATAAGAGGCACAAATATAGGTTTAGTGGAGGAGGATTACGCGTTCCGCCGCATGCAGGGTTTGGCCGTCGAGAATACGGCGTACTCTAACCCTGGCTACATACCAACCCGCCGGCAGGAGATGCCCTTGGCCATCGGTTCCATCCCAAGAGGCGGCTTGCAGAACAGCCGAAGAGGCTTGACCTCGCCACTGGTCTTCAAACACCCGTTGGCCATCGGGACTGTGAATAGTCCACTCTACCTCCAAGCTATCCCCTTCCGCATTGTGCTCGACATCCAAATAGAAGGGACCGGTGCCGGGATTGGGGTAGATGCGCATGGCACCGAGCTGAAGTTGGTCGCGGGAAATCACTACGAACTCAACGCTGCCCTCCGAAACATTATTGTAGCTGTCCCAAGCTCGAACCGAAAAAGTATGCAGACCATCCGTTAAATCTTCAAATGGCCAAGTCGCCTCCCCACGTTGGTAGGTGCCTGGATTGGCGCTGTAGCGGCTGTTTAGGGAGAAGGAGGCATTCCAATCGCCATCGAGGGCCCCAGTGAGGTCGTGTCCAATCCCATTGCCCACCGCATTGATGCCGTTTTCGTCAAAGAGGCGCACCAGTCCTAGCGGGCTAGGCCCGGTGATGCCGCCCGAAACAAAATTGGTGTCGCCCATGTAGACCTCCACGGTCGGGCCCGTCACATCGACCGGAGCGTCGGGGTCAATGCCTCCAATCCATACGCGGAAATCACTGCCTGAGGCATCCGTGGAATCCGCTTGGGCATAGAAGGAGAACTTGCCTTGTCCCACTTGCAAGGCAATGTCTAAGGGCATTACCCATTCGGCCACAAACTGTCCGGATTGGGCGTATACCTTACCCCGGTAGGCCGCATTCGCCCATTCCCCAAATGAAATGAAGGGGCCTTCGTTGTCATTTTTCAGGGTGCTTCGCTGGACCTTTTTGTCATAGAGCACGACGTCCATCGGCCCGTTAAAGTCTGTTCGAAGGAGGCCGGTAGCCCCATCTTGGACGTGGCCGCGGATGCGCACCCGCGACAGGGCTTGAAGCGTATCGCTCTCCGACGCTAGGGTACTGGGCACCAAGGGGCGTGCGTTGAGGCTATCCAAAACGACTTCATGCTCCGGAATATTGAGACGCAATGCGGGATCGCCGAGCAGAGAGAACCGCAATTTGTCGGCTGAAGTGGTGCCATTTTTCGCACTGCGGAGGATTTGGCCGAACGTTCGGTACTGCCCGCCCTCTTTCTCAAAAATGACACGGAAAATGGAGTCGTTCAGGGTCGCCGCCCCATCCACGTAGACCACTCTGGTGGTACTGAGCAATGCAATGGCTCCGCCCTCGGGGTTGAGAAGTAGGTGTTCCCCCGCCGAGGTTCGCAACGGATCATCCAAGCGGCTAAACTCGCAGGTGACGGTCACAAAAAGGGGCAGTTTCGCCCCGTTGGAGAAGGTTTTGGTGTCGTTGAGCTGGAGAATGTTCTCGCTGGCCCAGCCCACCTCGCCCCCATGGCCCACATAGGCCGTAACCAAATTGCCCGCATTGATCGATTGAATCAACTCCGTGCGCAACCTCGGATAGCTCTGGCTCGCACTGCTCGACTGTTGCTCATAGCTGTCGGCATACATCTTGTCGATGTCCAAAAAGGGATAGGTCGTATCAATGCGGTCTGCGATGATGTTCGGGATGCTCGTCAAAACCGCTTCCCACCCTTTGTCGACGTCGTCCGAGACGAAGAGGACCTTTTTTCGCCAATTACCCAGGGATTTTTGTGGGTTCGAATAGGCCATGATCTTGTCGACAACCGCTTTGGCTTCTTCCACGGTATTGACAGGAATTCGGCCAATGCCTAAGTCCAAACCTTTCGCCCGAAGATTGTTGCCCTCATCGGCATCCATGAAGCCGTAAAAGTCATCTGTACTGAAGGAGGAATAAAGGGAAAAGCTGCTGTAGCTCTGGTAGATGGGCACATGGTTTGTGTTCGGCTCTACGACTCCCCGGTAATCGTAGGAGGCATCGCCAAAAAGGAGCAAATATTTGGGGCGATCCACGGCCGAATCTGCCGTATTCCACAGATGGCGCAGGTAGTCTTTGATGGCGGTTATATCCTGAACGCCCGTCGAGAAT
Organism: Flavobacteriales bacterium UBA3431; assembly: GCA_002381225.1. Lineage (GTDB taxonomy): Bacteria > Bacteroidota > Bacteroidia > Flavobacteriales > Schleiferiaceae > TMED14. Next base: position 9,329 of record DFSS01000055.1, read on the forward strand.
TCGTTGTAAATCGTTTGCACATCGACCGCTTTGACGCGCAAGCCCCGGTCGGCATGGAAATCAGCCAATCGCTGGGCCTGTGGCAGCAAGAAGGCCGGGACCACGATGACATAATCCAAGGGGCCCGATTGACGTAAATTTTGCAGGGCGACTTTGCCGAGCAAGGCGGGCTTTGGCGCCGACGTTTCAAATACGGCCACGGTCTGGGCTTGCATGCCGTCCAAACGCAAGCCCCAATGCGCCGAACCATTCGCCGAGAAGCCCAGCGGTGTAATTCGGTGGGGCTGGAGCGGATTGCTCACATTCCATGCTTGACCATTTGCGGTCAATCCTCCTGTAACCTGAGATAGGTTGGCCTGGAGGACCGCGGTATCCATGGGTGCGAAATGCCAGACTTGTGGCGTCTGGCGCCACGTGAAGGGGGCATCGGCATGCACGTTTACGTAGTCCAGCCATGCCGCGGCACTGGGGTTGATGTCTCGATTGAAGGTCAAGGTCACGTCGCCCCACGATGGGCTCACCGCGCTTTGAAATTGTGTGAATGCGGCTTCGTCCACGTAGTCCGCGCCGGAGGAGGCCGCTATGGATCCAAAGGAGAGCTCGCCGATTGGCCCTTGGGCACTACTGAGCTCGAGTTTGGTGCCAGAAATGGTGGAGCGGCCGACGCCGCGCGCTCGGAACAAGGCCGTGCTTTGCGCATCCAAAGCGTCCAAACCCAAATTCACTTGCCGCGTCAGGGTGTAGTCAAAATGTTCCCCAAACCACTGTCGGCCACTGCCCACTAGATTTTGGAGTTCTTCTTCGTGATGGGCCACGTAGGTGTAGCGGGATACCTCCATCGCAGGCCCTGCCAAAACAGGGGGTGTAGAAAGGCGCGCGCCTCCCTCCGTGGTTGTCACAAAGTAGACCTGCTGATCGCTGTAGGGATGGCGCATCGGGTCGAAGCGTTCGGTCACCGTGTTGTATACCCAGGCATGCGGGCTTTGACCATAGAAGTAGATCCGGTCCGCGCCAGAAAACGCCCCATCGCCTCCATCTTCAACCAGAATGTGGAGAGGCAGCAAATCGACTTCGCGCAAACTGCTATTCCGCTCGGGCAGGACCCCCGCCGTTCTCCCGTAAATGCCCAATTGGGCTGAAATAAAGGGCGCTGAGCCGAAGCCCAAACTTTCCAAATCCGACGCCGTCAAGCTGTAAATGCCGTCTTCGGACACCGCCACTTTGGCCCATTCTCCTTGAGCCAAAACCGATGGATCGACCTGTGCAAATACCTGATTTACACCTATTAAAACCGAAATTAGGAGGATGCGAAGCGTCAAAAGTCTCAGATTAGGTCGGCGAGTGGTTGAATGATTTCCATGAGTTCATGTCATAAACGGGCAAAAGCCGCGTTTGTTGTTCAGGCAAATTTGCGCTCTTTTTCACGAAAGAACGAGGAAAATCGTATACTTGTGGCTCTTAATCCGTACATCTAACATGGCAGTGAAACGCCTATTGACCATAGCTTTCGTCCTTTTGGGGCTCTCGTCCGTTTACGGTCAGGATCCCCATTTTACGCAATTCTATGCCAATCCACTGTATTTGAACCCCGCCTTCGCCGGTGTCAAACAGTGTCCCAAGGTCAACGTCAACTACCGAAACCAGTACCCATCTTTGGGTGTGTATCAAACGTATTCGGCGTCCTACGACCAGTATGTTGATCGTCTAAATGGCGGAGTCGGCGTGCTCATTATGCAAGACGAAGCCGCCAACGGAGCGCTTAGCCTTACCGAAGCGTCGTTGATTTACTCCTACCACCTCACGGTGACCCGTGACTTCTCAATTTTGTTTGGGGCACAAGGAACCTTCCGTCAGCGCGCGTTGGACTGGAACAGTTTGACCTTCCCAGATCAGATTGACCCCTTCTACGGTTTTGTCAAGCCCACGAATGAAATTGCTCCAGACAATACCACTAACAGCCATTTGGATTTAACCTTTGGCATGTTGGGTTTCACCGAACATTTTTACGCAGGTATTACCGCTTCCCACGTGACGGAGCCCAATGAGGCCTTCCTCTCCAACAACTCCCTCCCCATGAAGTTGTCTGCTCAGATGGGTGCAACCATTCCTTTGGGCCGTAAGCGCTTATACAACTCCTTGGACAACCTCTTGATTCCCCACGTGGTCTTTCAGAGCCAAGGCGGAGCAAACCAATTAACAGGTGGCGTTTCGTTCAACCGCGGTCCGATGACCGGTGGAATGGCCTACCGCCAAGCCATCGGTGCTATCAGTACCAATCCCGACGCCTTGGTTTTCATCGTGGGCATTGCCCCGAATGATGTACCCTGGACGTTTGGCTACTCCTACGATTACACGATTTCTCCTTTGAAAAACACCTTGGGCGGTGCACATGAAATCTCCATGTCCTACCAGTTCCCTTGCCGCTCACGCCGCACGCGCTACAGCGAAATCAAGTGTCCCAAATTCTAATTGATTCTCTTATGAAGCTTCAATCTGTTCTTCGTTCCTGCACGGCGGCCCTCGCGGCGACCATGCTTTTGGCTAGTTGTGGCAAGACGGCGTCAAGTACGACCGGCATGGCCTACAACGACAAGAAAAACGGTGGATTCCAAATCAACCTGAACTACAAAGGCCAAGAAACCGGACCCGGTTTGGTGTTCGTCGAGGGCGGCACCTTCATTATGGGCCGTGCTGAGGAAGATTTTATCCGCGACTGGAACAACACCCCAAATCGCGTCACCGTCGCGTCCTTCTACATGGACGAGAACGAGGTCACCAATGCGGACTACCGCGAATACCTCTATTGGTTGCGCCGCGTCTACGATTACGGGTACTACCCTCAGATTTATCAGTCCGCCCTCCCAGATACGTTGGTGTGGCGTGATAAGTTGGGCTACAACGAGACCTACGTAGAGAACTACCTCCGCCACCCGGCCTACAACTTCTACCCTGTTGTGGGCGTTTCATGGGAGCAAGCCATGCGTTACTGCTCGTGGAGAACCGACCGAGTCAACGAACAGATCTTGATTGACAAAGGAATTCTTAACGTGATGGCCAACCAGGCGGACGATCAGAACTTCAATACGGAAGTATACCTCTACAAGCAAGGCGAATACACGCAGCAAAACAAAAAGGGCCTGAAAGACATTTCGCCTCAGCAAGTCTACGGCAAAGAAGGACGGCCCGCTCGTATCGAGGATGGCATCCTGCTTCCAAAGTACCGCCTCCCAACCGAAGCTGAATGGGAGTATGCTGCGTACGCCGAAGTGGGCAACCGCGTATACAACCGGACGATCGACCGCAATAAGTACACCTGGAACGGATCGAGTGTCCGCAATTCAGACAAACAAAACCGTGGCGACATGTTGGCCAACTATCGCCGTGGTGCGGGAGACAACATGGGTATCGGTGGATACTTGAACGACCAAGCGAACATCACGATGCAGGTGCGCTTCTACCCGCCGAACGACTTTGGCTTGTATGATATGGCCGGCAACGTAGCGGAATGGGTTCTCGACGTGTACCGCCCACTTTCGGGTACGGACATGAGCGACCACCGTCCCTTCCGTGGTAACCAATTCGAAACCTTCGACAACAATTTTGAAGGGATGGGCGAATTGGCCGTCTTGACAGAGCCCCAGTACGACACCGACAGCAGCCTGGTGCGTCTTCCCGGACAATTGCCCGTGCGCAAGGTCACCGAAGAGGAAAACTTGGGCCGCCGCAATTATCAGAAATCCGATTACCGCGACTTTGTGGATGGTGATGTGGAGTCTTCCATCTTGTATGACAAAGGAGGCGTAGCAGAAGGCGACGCTCCGATGTACGAGTACGGAGAGTCAACCCTTATCGGCAACAGCACCCGCGTATTCAAAGGAGGATCTTGGAAGGATATGGCCTATTGGCTCTCTCCGGGTACCCGCCGTTACCTGGAGCAAGATTTGTCGACGGATTTCATTGGCTTCCGTTGTGCGATGGACCGTGTTGGATTCCAGAACTTGGATGACACGCGTCGTAAGAGCACGGCCAAGCCCAAAGAAGAAAAATTCCGCCGCTACAAGCCCTGATGGAAGCCCTCTACGCATGCTTTGACGAGCATGTTGGAATCTGCTCAGACTCACGATCTCTCGAGTCTGGGCAGATTTTTTTTGCGCTGAAAGGCGCCCACTTTGATGGGCATACTTTTGCCTCCGAGGCCTTGACGAAGGGCGCATCCGCGGTCGTTATTGAGGATGCCGTACCGGGGTTGTCCGAAGCGCATCCCGGCGTATTTCGCGTCCCCTCTGTCATTCAGGCCCTGCAAGACCTAGCACGTCACCACCGCCGCCAATGGGGCAAACCCATTATCGCGCTAACCGGCAGCAATGGCAAGACCACCGTCAAAGAACTATTCGCCTCCGTGCTCAGCCAACGTTTTCGCGTGCACGCGACCAAAGGCAACCTGAACAACCATCTGGGTGTCCCCTTCACCCTCCTTCAATTGCAGGACGAGCACGATCTCGCCGTCGTTGAAATGGGGGCGAACCACCAACGGGAAATTGATGCCCTTTGCCGAATAGCCGAACCCACGCTGGGCTACATCACCAACTTTGGACGCGCTCACCTGGAGGGTTTTGGCGGTGTGGAGGGCGTGATACGGGGAAAAACAGAGATGTACCGCTATCTGTTGGAGGTAGGCGGCGAACGGTTGATCAATCCAGACGATGCGCTTCAAGTTCAGCATGCGGGACCTCATGCCATCCCTTTCCTCGCCGATCTCCATACGTGGATTGAAAGCGATGGCTTTGTCCACATCCAGCGCGGAACGGCACAGGTGAAAAGCCACCTGAGCGGTGCCTTTCAAGGAACCAACCTCCGGGCCGCTTGGTCCTTGGGTACTCATTTGGGCGTATCGTCCGAAGACATTTGCGCCGGCATTGCCGCCTATGTCCCCAGTAATAACCGGGGAGAGATTCGAACCACCGAGAAGAATGTTGTTTTTCTCGACGCCTACAACGCCAACCCGAGTAGCATGGAGGTTTCGTTCCGTCATGCTCTATCAAGCCACCCAGATCGCGTGCATTATTACATGGCGGGGGATCTCTTTGAAATGGGGGAATACACCGCTGAGGAGCACCAACGCATGGTGAACCTCTTTGTGGAACAAGGAGCCGTGCACGTTTGGTTGATAGGTGAAGCTTTTCAAGCGACCCAGCACCCCGAGCATTACCGCTGTTTTGCCCAAACATCTGAAGCCCTCCAAGCGCTGCAGGCGGAAGACCTATCCGGTGCGTTCGTTTGGATCAAAGGTTCGCGGGGCATGGCCCTGGAGCAGCTGCTGCCCGCTTTGTGAGCGTTTAGAGCGCGACGCGGAGTCCTGCCCGAACTCCGAGAAATAGGGGTAGTTCTGTGTAGTCTCGCCAGCCTGTTCCCTCTTCCAGGTCATTGAATCCGTAATCCATCACCCCCATCAGCACAAAACTGAGGTATTCGGTGATGCCCACCGTTGAGCCCACCTGCAATCCAGCCGTCCAAAACTGGTCCGCATAGACCGGATTCACTAAATCGCTGTGTTCAAAGGAAATCGCACGGCGGTAGGTCACATTTGGCCAGGCCTCCAGCGTAACCTCGTCGCTTAAATGCGTGACAAGACCGGCACGCAAGGGAATGGCCCAATAGCGCGCCTGAACACCAAACGTTTGGCCCGATTCAAAACGGTGGCCATAATTGATCCAGGACTGCCCCACTCCAATTCCGAGGTAGAGCGGCCGAAGATTAAAATCCGCACTGAACCCCGTCTCGGCAGTTAAACGCGGCAAAAATCTATCCGTCACGTCGGGTTGAACCCCGTTGAGGTCCGCACCAATGCGGCGGAAAACGGTCCCAGGCTGACCGTATACATTGAAATTCACCACGCGCTGGCGTACATCGCTGTCCGTGTAATACCGAGGCTGTGTTTGTGCGCGAAGCCCCCAGGCCCCGGCCATGAAGGCCAGAATAATTATGCGTTGCATGCGGCTACTTTTTCTTTAAATGCACGTAAAAGGTCGGGAATTCCCGCGGGATTTTTTCCTCCTGCCGAGGCATAAAAGGGTTGTCCCCCTCCACCGCCTTGGATGAAGGCGCCCAGCTCGCGCACCCACTGCCCAGCGTGGACATGCGTTAACGCTTCTGAACCTGCCCCCAAGTGGATTTGGGCTTTGCCCTCCGCTTCCATGGCGAGCAAGACAATCGCATCGGGATGGTGGTCCTTAATTTGGAAAACCAGGTCTTTGGCGGAGGCCGCATCCAAGGTTACTTGCGCCGCCATCACTCGATAGCCCGCAATGACCTCTGCCCCATCCATCAATTCCCCTTTGAGGTTCCCGGCTTGAGCCCGGTTCAATTCTTCCAACTTCTTTTGAAGCTCGCTCACTTCTGCACGAAGGTCGCGGATGACTGCGGTCGGGTCGGAATTTTTGGCTTCTGCCGTGACTTCAGCCAACGTTTGGTGCTGCGCGAGGAGGTAATCGAGCGCCGCCTGCCCTGCCAAGGCCTCCACGCGGCGAACCCCAGCCGCCACGGAAGATTCGTTTAACAAGATAAAGGTACCCAGTTGCTGAGTGTTGGCTACGTGGGTGCCGCCACAGAGTTCAATGCTTGGTCCAAACTGAATGACACGCACCTTGTCGCCGTATTTTTCGCCGAAGAGGGCCATCGCCCCCATCGCTTTGGCTTCGTCTACATTGACATCTGCATGGACCTGCAATGGCAGCGCATCCGCAATCATCTGGCGAACCTCGGCTTCCACCCGCTGCCATTCCTCAGGGGTCATTTTCTGGAAATGAGAGAAGTCAAAGCGCAGTCCGCCGGGGTGTACCAAGGAACCACGTTGTTCCACATGGCTGCCAAGAACAGTGCGCAGGGCGTGGTGCATCAGGTGTGTGGCGCTGTGGTTTTCACTGGAGGCGCGGCGGCGTGCCCCATCCACACGGGCATGGGCTTCTGCCGTCCACGAGGATGGAGCGAGGGCCAAATGGTGCAGGATCACCCCCGTTTCTTTCGTGGTTTGCATCACTTCGAGGGTCTCATCGCCAAAACGCAACCAGCCCTGATCGCCAACTTGGCCACCCCCCTCGGGGTAGAAGGGGCTGCCTTCCAAGACCACGTGGATCATTCTTCCCTTCGGGGTTTCCACCTCGCGGTGACGCAGGACGCGGCAGGTCGCCTCCAATTGGTCGTACCCGGTAAATACATCGCTTGCTCCTTGGGCCAACTCAACCCAGTCGCCCACTTTCTGAGCGGATGCAGCGCGCGAACGCGCTTTTTGGTTGGCCATTTCGGCGTGGAATCCCGCCTCGTCCACCGACATGCCCTTTTCCCGGCAAATCAGAGCCGTGAGATCCAAGGGGAATCCAAATGTGTCATACAATTCAAACGCGCGTGCGCCGGAAACAAGACCATCTTGAGCTTCGACTATCGCGGCATCTAAACGTTTCAAGCCAGACTCAAGAGTGCGCAAGAAGGCACTTTCTTCCTCCGCAATGACTTGCGCTACCAGGGTCCCTTGACTATGCAATTCGGGAAAGGCCTCGCCCATGGCCTCTTGCATCACGGGGACCAAATGGGTCATAAAAGGGTCGCGGAAACCTAAGTCCGAATAGCCGTAGCGGACCGCTCGGCGTAAAATGCGGCGTATGACATAGCCCGCCCCGCCCGATGCCGGCAACTGGCCATCGGCGATGGCAAAGGCCACGGCGCGGATGTGGTCGGCAATCACCCGGAAGGCAATGTCAATGCGTTCCTCTTGGCCATAAACACGGCCACTCAGTTGGGAAAGCTTGTCCAAATAGGGCTTGAATACATCCGTGTCATAGTTCGACGATTTGCCTTCTATGGCGCGTACCAGGCGCTCGAAACCCATACCGGTATCGACGTGCTGTGCGGGCAAAGGCACCAAGGAACCGTCCGCCTTGCGCTGAAATTGCATGAAGACCAAATTCCAGATTTCGATGACTTGCGGGTGGTCCGCATTCACAAGGTCCGCCCCGGGCTGTGCGCTGCGCTCGGCAGCAGGGCGCAAATCAATGTGGATTTCCGAGCAGGGGCCACAGGGTCCCGTTTCGCCCATTTCCCAAAAATTATCTTTTTTAGAGCCATCGAGAATGCGGTCTGCCGCCACGTGCTTTCCCCACATACCGCGTGCCTCCTCGTCGGCGGCCAATCCATCCCCTGCATCGCCCCCAAAGACGGTGACGTACAATTGCTCAGGATTCAAGCCGTATACCTCCGTCAAAAGCTCCCAGGCCCAGTCAATGGCTTCTTGCTTGAAGTAGTCCCCAAAGCTCCAATTGCCCAACATTTCAAACAACGTGTGGTGGTAGGTGTCAATGCCTACTTCCTCCAAATCGTTGTGCTTCCCGCTGACGCGTAAACATTTCTGGGTGTCCGCAATGCGGGCATGCGTAGCCGGACGGGCCCCGATGAAGACATCTTTGAAGGGATTCATCCCTGCATTGGTGAACATCAAAGTGGGGTCATCCTTCATGACCAATGGCGCAGAGGGTACAATGGCATGGCCTTTGGACTGAAAGAAATCTAAAAATGTGGAGCGAATTTCCGAGGAAGTCATGATTGCCTACTTTTGAAGGACTCCAAAATTAGGGGAAATACCCCCGTCATGCGGAAAGCGAAGTACATATATGACCCATTGACCCTGGCGTACCACAAAGTGGAGCGCACATGGCGCCATCGACTCCGGGACACGAGCTTATTCCTCCTCGCTTCCGTGCTCCTAGGCATCCTTTTTTACCTAGTTCTAGAGAATGTGCTCGACTCCCCAAAGGAAAAGGCGCTCAAACGTGAGCTCAATGAGGTGTTATTGACCTATGAACAGCTCAGCGATCGCGTCGATGAGCTGTCGCTTGTCATGGGCGATATGGAGCGCCGTGACGATGAGGTGTACCGGGTTGTTTTTGAATCTGAACCGCTCTCCACCGAAGTTCGGCTCGCGAGCATTGGCGGTGCAGCAGAACGGTATGAAGCCATCCGCGGACTGAGTAATGCGGCCCTCCTAGAGCGCACGGCCCGCAAAGTTGATGAATTGACCAAGCGACTCGCGGTGCAATCTGAGAGTTTGGACGAACTCGCCAAGCTCGCGGGCAACAAGGAGGCGCTCTTGAATGCCCTCCCCGCCATTCGCCCGGTCAAAATGCGTCAAGGTGTTCGCTTTTCGTCGGGCTTTGGTTACCGCATTCACCCCATCTTCAAGGTGCGCAAATTGCACGCAGGGGTGGATTTCACAGCGAAAAAAGGCACCCCCATCTATGCCACGGCCGACGGGAAGATTATCTCGAACGACGTATATGGTGGACGCGGGTTTGGCAAACACTTGACCATTAGCCACGGTTTTGGCTACCACACCCTGTATGCCCACATGGACCGTGTCGTAAAGCGGCAAGGCCAAAAAGTGAAGCGGGGCGACCTGATCGGGTACGTCGGCAACACCGGTCGATCGACTGCTCCGCACCTGCACTATGAGGTCATTCGCAATGGCCGTCGCGTCAACCCCATCAACTATTTCTTCAACGATTTGACCCCGGCCGAATACGACGCCCTCGTTCGGGCTGCCGCGGCCTCTAACCAAAGTTTCGACTAATATGGCCACCCTCCCCACCAAATGGACCAAACGCTACTATAGCATAGGCGAAGTAGCCGAAATTTTTGAGTTGAATACGTCGACGCTTCGCTTTTGGGAAAAAGAATTTCCCGAATTGCGCCCCAAGAAAAATGAACGCGGGGTTCGAAAGTACACGCCTGAAAACATGGAAGCGGTACGACGCATTTACCACCTGGTGAAAGAGCGCGGTTTTACCCTCAAGGGCGCCCGGCAGAAATACAAGGATAACCCGACGGATGTGGTTCAAACAGAAGATGTGGTACGCCGTTTGCTAAAGATTAAGGGGGACATGGAGTCCCTGAGAAAACAATTGGATTCTTTCAAATGAAACGATCAACGATCACCATTCTATCCCTCGTCGCGGTTGTCTTAGGCCTTCTTATGTGGGGCGTCAGCACCCACAACCGTTTTGTGACCCTGAATGAAGGCATTGAAGGCCAGTGGGGCGAGGTTCAAAGCGCTTATCAGCGCCGTGCCGATCTTATTCCCAATTTGGTTGCCACCGTCAAGGGCTATGCGGACTTTGAGCAAGAAACTCTGACGCGTGTGATTGAGGCCCGCGCCAACGCGACCTCCGTCAACCTGGATGCCTCCAACTTGACCCCTGAGAACATCGCGCAATTCCAACAGGCACAGGGGGCTCTAAAGGGTTCCTTGGATCGCTTGTTGTTGACGGTAGAACGCTACCCCGAATTGAAGGCCAACCAAAATTTCTTGGCACTTCAGGACCAACTGGAAGGCACTGAAAACCGCATCAATATCGCCCGCGACCGATTTAACAAGTCTACCCAGGCGTACAATAGTGCCATCAAGCGTATTCCAGCATCTTGGATCGCGGGAATAGGTGGCTTTGAACCACGTGGTTACTTCGAAGCCGTTGCCGGCGCTGAAGCAGCCCCCGAGGTCTCTTTCGAATGAAGCAGCCGCTCCAGGAAGAACACCGTCTGACACTCCAAGCCGCCATTGCCTCTGCGGAGAAGCATTGTTCAGGCGAAATCCGCGTGCATGTTGCCGAGACCTGCACGCGCGATGCGCTCATTGAAGCCCGCTATTGGTTTCAAAAGTTGGGCATGCATAAGACCGCCTTGCGCAATGGCATCCTTTTTTACATCGCATTAGATAGCCGCAAGTATGCCATCCTTGGAGACCAGGGCATCCATGAAAAAGTGGGACAGGCCTTTTGGGACGATGTGCGGGATGCCATGCACCCCGCCTTGGAAGCATCCGATTGGGTCGCTGCACTCTGTGCGGGCATCGCCCAGGCAGGGGGGGCTCTAGCCACGCATTTCCCGCATGCTGGAGCGTCCGATGTCAATGAGCTTTCCGACGAAATCAGCCACTCGGCATGAGGGCGTTTCGCCAGCTGTTCACCCCCTTGCTTCTTCTCGGTGCGCTGAGTGTCTCGGGACAAATTGGGCCCAAACCCGCTGTCCGAGAAGGCCTCGTCACCTTTCAAGGCCTTTCTGCCTCATCCATTTTAGAGCCCGCCGAGGAGGCCCGTTTGGAGGCTGTCCTTCAGGCCATCAACGACTCGAGCTCCACACAAATTGCCGTGGTATTTGTGGATTCCTGCCCGGATGACATCAATTATCAAGCAGCCATGACCCTCAGCGATTGGGGCGTTGGACAAGCCGGCCAAGACAATGGCGTGCTCGTTTTGATTGCCCTGGGGGATCGAAAGATGGCCATTTCAACGGGCTATGGCGTGGAGGCTACCCTCACAGATTACCAATGCAGCCGATTGATTGAGGAGATCCTCGTCCCGGCCTTTCGCGAAGGGGCCTATGAAGCGGGATTGACCGAAATGGCCACCCAGATGGCCCAAATGCTCTCCGGCCAATTCAAGGCCGCCCCTTCACCGGGCGAGGATTCCCGAAAAAAGAAACGTGCCCTCTTCTTTATCCTTCTCGTCGCGATTGTGGTCAGCCTCATCGCAAAAAATGGAGGCGGAGGCGGCATGCGGGGAGGCGGTGGCTACTGGATCGGACCAATGGGCGGCGGCGTCTACCGCGGGGGTGGATTCGGTGGCGGATTTGGCGGCGGAAGTGGCTTTGGCGGCGGCGGTTTTGGTGGCTTTGGCGGCGGCATGGGCGGCGGCGGCGGGGCCAGCGGAGGTTGGTAGGTACTTTCCTTTGTTTTTCCGACCTTTGCTTCAAATACTTAGGCTATGAAAAATTGGGCTTCCTTGCTCGTGATTGCAGCGGTAATGAGTGCGTGCAGCACCCCCAAAGCGACCATTTCTCAAAAATCCGCCACGCTCTACCATGTGCAGGTGAAAAAATCTGCCAACCAGGCAATGGAAATTGTCGACGTGCAATTGACCGACGGCAGCCAGTGGGCTTCCGGTTCCTTCCGATTGACCGACATGAGCGGAAAGCGCAACGTATTGAACACCAAGGGGTATGACGAATTCAACATTCAAGTCGTTACCCCTTCCTTGGCTTTCGCACCGAACCAAGCCTTGATTTCCTACCGCTTGGAAGTAGATGGCCCGGTCAAATCGATGCTTTTAGCGCTCGCTTCGATCCCCGCTCCTTTGGAGGCCGAAGCACGCCCCACACTGGCCGAATAATCCCAGATTTATGGTGTACATCCAGCGCCGAGAGACCTTTAGTGCCTCGCATCGACTGTACAATGCTGCCTGGTCTGACGACCAAAACGAGGCGGTATTTGGTAAATGTTCCAACCGCTTTGGCCATGGGCATAATTTTCAGCTCATCGTCACGGTGAAGGGTGAGGTAAATCCGGACACGGGATTTGTCATGAATTTGGTGGATTTAAAGACCATCATGATGCACGAAATCATCGACCATGTGGATCACCGAAATCTGAATGAGGACGTGCCCTTCTTGCAGGGTATTTTGCCTTCCACGGAAAATTTGGCCATCGCCTTCTGGGCGCGTCTTGCCCCTGCGATTGCCGCCAAAGGCGCCCAGTTGCACGGCATCCGAATTGTTGAAACTGAGAACAACTTTGTAGAATACTACGGCGAATGAAGGCATACATCTTCCCCGGCCAAGGCGCTCAAAGCCCCGGAATGGCCCAAGACCTGTACGACGCACACCGCAACCTCTTCGAGGAAGCCAATGACGTCCTGGGCTTTTCTCTGACCGACATCATGTTCCATGGCACTATGGAGGATTTGACCCAAACGAAGGTCACCCAACCTGCCATTTTTGTCCATTCGGTCGCCAAAGCGCTGAGCTTGGGAGATAGCTTTCAACCAAATATGGTAGCGGGCCACTCCTTAGGTGAATTCTCCGCCCTGGTAGCTGCCGGTGCCATGAATTTCTCCGACGGCCTTCGTCTGGTCTCGCAGCGCGCCCTGGGCATGCAGGCTGCCTGTGAAGCCGAGCCCTCCACCATGGCCGCCATCCTAGGCCTGGAAGATGCCGTGGTCGAACAAATTTGTGCGAATACCCCGGGCTTAGTGGTTCCCGCTAATTACAACACCCCCGGCCAATTGGTCATTTCAGGAGCCACGGCCGCGGTGGAAGCAGCATGTGAGGCCTGCAAGGAAGCTGGGGCCAAACGGGCCCTCCTCCTTCCTGTCGGAGGCGCCTTCCATAGCCCCTTGATGGCCCCGGCCGGCGAGCAACTGGCTACAGCCTTGGATGCGGTCGCTTTCCAAACACCTCGCTGCCCCATCTACCAAAATGTTGTCGCGGCGCCCGTGACGGATCCGGAAGAAATTCGGGCCAACCTCAAAGCACAGTTGACGGGTTCCGTCAAATGGACCCAGACCGTCCAGGCCATGGTCGCCGCAGGCGCTACGCACTTCTACGAAGTCGGTCCCGGCCGCGCCTTGCAAGGCATGGTAAAGAAGATTGCCCCGGACACCGAAGCTATTTCCGCATGAGCATGACCTTTGGTTGGCAGAGTCCATCCAACATTGCGTTGGTCAAATACTGGGGCAAGCGCGATCCGCAGTTGCCTTCAAACCCCTCCATCAGCTTTACGCTAGATACTTGCCATACCCAGACCCGGGCGACCTTTGAGGCGGGCCACGGCGTTCAAGTTCTGCTCAACGGGGTGGATACACCCAGCTTTGTGCCCAAGATTGAGCAGTTTATCGGACGCATCCAACACCGTCACCCCTGGCTAGCGGACTACCGCGTCACCGTGGATACCTTCAACAGTTTTCCGCATTCCAGTGGCATTGCCTCTTCTGCCTCGGGCCTCAGCGCTTTGGCCTTGTGCGTGGTAGACGCGGCCCAAGCCCTGGGTCATGCCCTCCCGGCGGTAGATGCACGACGCGAGGCGTCGATTTTGGCCCGATTAGGTTCAGGGTCAGCGAGCCGCTCTGTGTACGGTGGCCTCGTCGTCTGGGGAGAGACCCATTCCGTTCCGGGAAGCCACGATGACTACGCGGTGGTCTATCCCCATGCAGTCCACCCGATCTTCCCTTCATTCCGCGATGTGGTGATGCTCGTCGATGTCGGTCAAAAAGCTGTCAGCAGCACCGCCGGCCACGCGCTCATGGAGGGACATCCCTTTGCTCAGCAACGCTTTGCCCAGGCCCACCAAAATATCGCCCACTTGCAATCCATTTTGAAAACGGGCGATGTTTGGACCTTTTTGGACCTCGTAGAGCAGGAAGCACTCACCTTGCACGGCCTGATGATGAGCTCCCAGCCTAGCTACATCCTCATGCGTCCCAATACACTGCATATCCTCGAGGCCATTCGTGCCTACCGACGTGAAAGTAGGCTACCCATCGGCTTCACCTTAGATGCAGGCGCCAATGTGCATGTGCTCTTCCCTGCTGAAGTGGAACAAAAAGCCATGGAGTTTGTTACCCAAGTACTGGCTCCCTATGCCAAAGACGGCCGTTACATGGCGGACCGCGTTGGACAGGGACCCGTACCTTTGAACGAACCTGCCTAGCCCATGAGCCCGAATTACTTTGCCAAAATCCTACTCTTCGGTGAATACGGCATCATCAAAGATGCCATGGGATTGTCTATTCCTTACCGGAATTATTCGGGCGCATTGCATTTGCCTGAAGGGGCCCTCACGGAGTCCCAGCGCCTTTCAAATGCCGCCTTGGGACCCTTTGTGGACTACTTGCAAGGTTTGGCCTACAACGGAGAGCTAAAGGCCCAATTGGACATGCCTCGACTACAGAGGGACCTCTCGGAGGGTCTGTTCTTTGAGTCCAGCATTCCTCAAGGCTATGGGGTCGGATCTTCGGGGGCGCTTGTAGCCGCTTTATACGCCGAATATGCTCAGCAGCCCTTGGATCTGAGTCAACCGATTCCCGCTAACGGCATCAGCCAATTGAAAGAGGCCTTGGGCCAAATGGAATGCTATTTCCATGGCAAGAGTTCAGGAATTGATCCCACAATTTGCTATCTCCAGCTTCCCCTGTTGATTCGTTCCAAAGACGATTTGGGCACGGTCGACCTGCCCCTCACGGAGGCGCAGGGCAAAGGAGCCATTTTCTTGCTGAACTCGGGCAACCCGGGAGAAACTCAGCCCATGGTCAACATTTTTATGGAGAAGTTGAAAGAGGAGGGCTTTCGGAAAGTCATGTCGGGTCAGTTTAAAAAATACAACGACGCCTGTGTTCAGGCCTTCTTATTGGGAGACTGGGATCCATTGTTCACCAACCTCAAGGGTTTGAGTCGGGTGGCCTTGGAACACTTTAGCCCGATGATTCCCAGTGCTTTTCATGCCTTGTGGCAAAAAGGCATCGACAGCAATGCCTACTACCTCAAACTGTGTGGAAGCGGTGGTGGAGGCTACATTTTGGGCTTTACCAAAGATTTGGATGCCGCCAAGGCGGAGCTTGCCCCCCATCAATTGGACGTCGTCCTTCGATTCTAAATGCCGTGCGTCGACGCAGCCGGCTCCTCGTTCGCTTTGTAGCTTTTCTATCCCTCGTACGATGGACGCACCTGGCGTTCTTGGCTTGGGCCCAAGGCATGGCCTATTTCTTTTTGTTTGCGGAGCCTCGCGGATGGGCCGCCCTGGCGGAGATGGATTTCTGGTTTGTGGTTATTTCCACGGCCGGATTGGTCGCGGGAGGCTCCCTGATGAACAGTTTCTACGACATGGAACGCGACTTGGTTCAACGTCCGTGGCGCACCTTATTTGAACGGCCCGTCGCCAAGAAGTATGGTTTGCGCATGGCTTCCGTCTTCTATTTCACTGGACTGGCCGCGTCATGGGTCGGATTGAATGCGTGGATGGCCCTCCCCTTCACGCTCTATGGACTCCTCATCTGGCTCTACTCCCACAAGCAGTGGAATCTGCACCGCCTCGGACCTTTGATGGCCACCTTACTAGCGTATACCCCTTTACTGTTGCTTGCCTTGACCTTTTCCCCCCAATCAGAGGCCGGGTTTATGCGCTCCTTGCCTTTGGCCATCGGGATGATCGCCCTCGAATGGCGTCGGCAATGGGAACGCACCCAACTGTTTGCGCTCGCTCAAGATGCCCGAAAGCCCTGGATTCACCGACAGTGGTTGTACAAAGGGCTGCTGATTGCGGGCATCGCCGCCATACCTTTTTTGTAACCGCCTTTAGCGGATCAAGGTGAAGGTCCCGTGCTGCTCCGCGATGTTTCCGAAGGGCAGGTAGATGAGGATTCGGTACGAATAGATTCCCTCCGGAACAGGTTGGCCCCCATAGGTGCCATCCCAAGATTTGGACACATCGTCTGTCGAGAAGACCTTCAAGCCCCAGCGGTTGAAGACATCCCACTGCATGCCCTCAATGCCCAATGCCTCAACTTTGATGCGGTCGTTGATGATATCTCCATTGGGGGTAAAAGCGGTCGGTATGTAGACATAGTAATCCATGCGGAGTTCGATGTCGACGGTCACAGAATCGGAACAACCTAAGCTATCCGCCACAGCCAAGGAGACCGAATAGGTCCCGGGCTTGGCATAGGAATGCGTAGGGTCCACATCCGCTGAAACCCCTCCATCGCCAAAGTACCAGGCCACATAATTGGTATCGCTGGATTGGTTGAAAAATTGGACGTTCAGCGGGTTACTGGGATTGGGCAAATAGGTAAAGGCCGCCCCCGGCACGGGCGCTACGCCGACCCAAACGCTGTCGCGCGTGATGAAGCCACACTGATCGACCACCTTGAAGGGGTACCATCGGCTATTGACCGGGGTCACCGTCCAAAGGCTATCGGTGGGTCCACCCGTCCAGGTAATCGTGTAGGGCGGGGTGCCATAGCGGGCCTTGGCTTGAATTTCAACGGACTCTCCAGGACAGATCCACGTGGTGTCCGAATAGGTCATGACTGAATCGTATGGCAGCACATATACCGTCACGCTATCCACCGCCGCAGTGTCCATGCATTCATCGATGCCATAGAAGTAGTACGTTTCTGTGCTCAGGGGATTCACCGTCAATTGGACGCCCCCCGCCGTGTCCGTTCCCCACCAGCCGGTGGTGGTCCCTTCGCCGGTCGTAAACGTGCCCAGCAAGGTGCTTTGTTGACCCGGACATTGGATTGTGTCGTTCCCTTGCGCTACGGAGGCCGCGACCGTCACCTCCACCTTGTCCCGTATGAGGAAGGTCTTGTACTGGGCCGGATATACCGCACAATTGGTTGTCACCGGCTGCATGACGACTTCAATGGTTTCGGGCGCCTCGGCAAGCCCATCGTCGTAGGCCCAAATTAAGATCGAATCTCGGGTCACCCCAGGAAGGAGGGTCACCGAAGATGGAAAGGGGCTGTAGTCTACGCCTGAAGTGGCCGTTCCCAGGATGTTGAAATCGACCACCATGGTGTCAAATACGGCTCCTTGTCGCTCGAGGTAGAGCCACGAGGGGCTACACCCTTCTACCATGGTGGAATCATTGAAGCTATTGCCTTTGTTCCACGCTTGGCTCAAGGAAATCGCAGGAAGCTCAAAGCTCCGAGCGCCAATAAAGACGGCGGAATTCAAGGCTCCATCGCTCACGTCGCAAATGAACATTTTAATCGTGTAGAGGGAGCCGCAAGACACCGAGGCTTTGGCCGTAAAGACATCTGTGAAGCCTTCCATATTGATGATGGAGGTACCGCCACTGTTCGCGTTATAGAAGACCGAGTTGGTTACATAGTTGGGGTTGGCACTTGAACAGTTGCTCGCCGGCCAGCTGCCGGATGGGAAGCCCTGGTTGATGGTGTTCACCGCAACAGGCGTCGTCGTTCCGGGAATCACCGCCAAATTGACGGTGTCGATATTCGGAGTTCCATTGGCATTCCACAAGGGCTGTCCGTTGATGCCTTGACCGATGAGGAAGAAGCCAAATACATCATTGAAGGAAGAGCAAGTGTACGAGGTGTATTCTTTGGACGCGAAGATGTAGTCAAACTTGACCGAATCGCCTGGGGCCACAAAGCTAAATTGTATGCTCGCCCGGTCATACTGGCTGGAACTGCTGCTGCCAATCGCATTGAGGACCGTTGTCAGGTTGGCGGAAGGCGTTTGAGTGGGATAGGACGTGTAGCTCCCGGATTGACCAGGGACCACATCGTAGGCGTCCGATGACACCATCACAATACCGCTATCTAGTCCGAAGCTGGGGTTGTTGATGTTGAATTTTCCAATTTGGACAGACGAAGGCTGACTGATCGGGGTTCCCAAAGGGCCAATGGGGCTAAAGACCGTCATATTGGGTCCAACCATCACATTCTGAACCAGCCACATAGGCTGATTGCGGGGAGAGGTCGAATTAACCGAGATGTTTTGGCCCAAAATAGACGTGGTCGTGGTCACCAAAACAACCACCACCGCCAAAAAATACCGGCCGAAGTTTCCTGTGCGCATAGGTCCACACAAGGTAGTGCATCCTTGGGATGCTTCCTATATTGGGCCCATGGAAAACTACATCGCTCAACATCGTCAACGCTTTCTGGATG
Source organism: Flavobacteriales bacterium UBA3431 (assembly GCA_002381225.1). Lineage (GTDB taxonomy): Bacteria > Bacteroidota > Bacteroidia > Flavobacteriales > Schleiferiaceae > TMED14. Next base: position 27,838 of record DFSS01000055.1, read on the forward strand.
AGTTATTTGAACTTCTCCGCCTCCCTAGCGTCAGTGCAGATCCGGCCTTCACCCCAAGCGTTTTGGCCACCGCTGAGGCTACCGCACGATTCCTACGCGAGGCCGGGGCACAAAAAGTCGACGTATGTGAAACCCCTGGATTTCCGGTGGTATACGGGGAATACATGATCGATGCTAGCCGACCCACGGTGCTCGTCTATGGGCATTACGATGTGCAGCCCGCCGATCCGGTGGAGCTGTGGAGTAGTCCACCTTTTGAGCCCGAAATTCGGAGCACGGACATTCATCCCGGGGGCGCCATTTTTGCCCGCGGGGCCTGCGACGACAAAGGCCAGTTCTTCATGCATGTCAAAGCATTTGAAGCCATGGTCGCAACCGGCAACGTGCCTTGCAACATCAAATTCATGATTGAAGGAGAGGAGGAAGTGGGATCCGCCAACCTCGCCTGGTTTGTGAAGCGCAACCAGGAGCGATTGGCCTGCGATGTGATTTTAATTTCTGACACGGGCATGGTTGCACCGGGCGTTCCCTCCTTGACGACGGGTCTGCGTGGTTTGAGTTACGTTGAAGTAGAGGTGACGGGTCCCAACCGCGATTTGCATTCGGGCCTCTATGGCGGCGCCGTGGCCAACCCCATCAATGCCTTGACCGAAATGATTGCACGCCTGCACGACGACCGCAAGCGGATTACCATCCCCGGATTTTACGACAAAGTCGAAACGCTGAGCGAGGCGGAACGCGCCGAACTCGCCCAAGCCCCCTTCTCGCTGGACGCCTACAAGAAGGCCCTTGACCTGGTCGATGTGGCCGGCGAAGAAGGCTACAGCACGATGGAGCGGAACAGTATTCGTCCCACCCTGGATGTCAATGGAATTTGGGGAGGCTATACCGGCGCCGGCGCCAAAACGGTCATCGCCTCCAAAGCCTACGCGAAGATTTCCATGCGCCTGGTTCCCCACCAAGATCCGGACGAAATCACCCAGCTGTTCAGCGACTACTTCCTATCCATCGCCCCCGCTGGCGTAACGGTCAAAGTCACCCCGCACCATGGTGGGCAGCCTTATGTCTGCCCCACGGACCATCCGGGTTACCAAGCGGCGGTTCAGGCCTTAAGCGATTCCTTTGGCCAAAAAGCAGTACCTGTTCGAAGCGGAGGCTCTATCCCTATCGTCGCACTCTTTGAGCAAGAGCTGGGCGTCAAGAGCATCCTCATGGGCTTTGGTCTCGACAGTGATGCCATCCACTCCCCGAACGAACATTACGGCGTGACCAATTACTTCAAGGGCATCGAGACGATTCCACTGTTTTACCGGTATTTCGCCCGCGGGTAAGAAGCTTAAAGGCCGAGAGGGGCTTGTCCCTATGCTTGTTCGTTGGTACGTTGGATCTCGCAGTAGTAAAGACACTGCGCGCAGCGAAGGTCACCCGAGAAGTTTATGGGTAGAAGAGAATAAACGTTTAAATGCAAAGTCTTCAGGGCGAAGCCCAAGCATTCTAGCCCTCTAGC
>DFSS01000055.1:29609-58314 GCA_002381225.1 Flavobacteriales bacterium UBA3431
TCTAGCCCTCTAGCCAAAATACACCTTGTGCACTCGGTAGGCCAAAGCCGCCATGTCCCGAAGTTCGAGCAGCAATTTGGTTTGCAAATGCGTTTGACGGGTTGTCAATTCGCCTTGGCGGTAGCGCTGAATGTCCAGCTCCAAGCCACGGTTGATGTCCATGACGATGCGGCGTTTCGCATTCAGAAGATCCGCATGGGGTTCGGCCCGTCCCGACTCCAGGGCCACCACGATTCGGTGCATGTAGGGATTGAATAGCGCCAGTAGGTCAGCATAAGCCAACAAAAATTGGCTGTGTGGCTCTTTGTGAAAGTTCGCCAGGTGGGCATACTGCTCCTCTACCATAATGCGCGCCGATTGACTCAAGTCGCAGATGTAGTCGAACGCCATGAGGTGAACCGCGGCTTGGCTGCCCTCCTCCAACTTAAGATCCTTGAGGACACGCGTCATTTTGAGCTCCAAATCACGTTGACGCTTGACCACGGCCTCAATCTCTTTGTTCAGTCGAACGCTAGACCGCTTTTGCTTGGCCACAAGTGCTTCTCCCGCCATTGAAACAATGTTGGCGGAACGACGGATGTCCGCAGCCATCAGGTTGCGGCTCATGCTGACGGGGTCATTGCTCAGAGAGAGGTTGTAGACCTCGTCATCGACGAGATTTTCCGACTTCATTTTTTTGGCAAACCCCATGTTGCTGCGGACAATTTGACCGATGGCAAAAACCGTCAAGATCAGTGCCGCAATGAATTCCCCGTAAAACAAGAAGGCCGCAAACAAGGCCGCAGCGATGAAGGCTACCGCGGCGGTCAACAACCATCCCCCGATCACGTTGAGCACCCCGGCAACTCGGTATACTGCACTTTCGCGCCCCCAGGCTCGGTCTGCTAAGGACGACCCCATGCCCACCATGAAAACGACGTAGGTGGTTGAAAGTGGGAGGCCCAGACTCGTCGCATAGGCGATTAAGGAGCTCGCAACCATGAGATCTACGGCAGCTCGGACCAAATCAAAGGCCGGCGCGTCCTTGTCCTTGGAAGGAGGTAGCGTTTGAAACCGGTCATCCGTCCATGATTGGAAACGGGCGGAACTCACGGCGGCCATGGTTTCGCTCACACCACCGGCAGCGGACACCATCCAGCGAGAAAGGGTGTTGGGTTTGAATTTTTCGGCGCCCTCCCCCTGACGAGATAGCCCAATTTGGGTAGCCGAGACTTTTCGCGCCTTCGCGCTCGTCCAAAGGGTGAAAATCATGATGAGGCCCGCCACAATCAAGAGCAGCGTGGGGGTTTCGACTTCTTTGGCCATGCTGTCCATGATCAATTCACGGGCGTCCATGCCCGAGCTCACAAACATGCCATATGCTTGGAACGCCGCTACGGCCACCCCGATAAAGTTGACCAAGTCATTTCCTGCAAAGGCCATGGCCAAGGAGAAGGTTCCTAGCAGCACCACATAGCGAAGGGGGTTAACTTTTTTGGAAGCAATCATGCCCTGCGCCACCACCGTGAAGAGGACAAAGAGGCAGGCGAGAATGGTATTTTGGTAGGCGAGCAAGGTTTCGACCACGTCCTTGGTCAGAAAGGAAGATCCTTTCAAGCCTTTAAAAATGAGGAAATTGATGATGAGGGTGGCAGCTATTCCGCTGAACACGCCTCCCCATTTGGGCAAGCTATCCTCCAGCTTGTAGGTGAAGGCCAAACGCGCCAACCACTGAATGCTTATGCCCGCCACGAAGGCAATGCCCACAGAGGAAAAGATTCCCTGTACAATGTCGACGGTGGTCTCCACATTGATGTAATCGCCAAAGTCAAATGGATTCAAGCCCGAATCGATGGCCGTCAGAAAGCCTATGGATGCCCCCGCGCCAAAGAGGGTAAAGACCAGAGATACCGTAGTGGAGGTGGGAAAGCCCAACGTATTGTATATGTCGAGGAGAATGACATTGGTCAGCATGACCGCCACGAAGATGAACATCAGGGCATGGAAGCTGAAATAGCCCGGGTTGAAGACGGATTTTCGCGCCACCTCCATCATGCCGCTGGAAAAAGTCGTTCCCAAGAGCACGCCGAGACTGGCCACAATTAAAATGGTGCGCATACTCGCCACCTTGGAACCCAAGGAAGAGTTTAGAAAATTCACCGCGTCATTGCTGACGCCAACGATCAAACCCAGTGCACTGAGAGAGAACAACAGTACGACGAGTAGTAAGTACGAATCCATGTGCGCAAAATTACCTTTTATCCCATGCGGCGGGTTAATTCCATGTTATTTTTCCATCCCCGAGAGGCGGCGTATCCTTGTGCAATGAACGGTCTTGCCCAAAGCGATAGCGCCTACCTCTTGCAGCATGCCCACAACCCGGTGCAATGGTGGCCCTGGAGCCCCGAATCGCTGGAGGCGGCGGCGGCCGAAGGGCAGTGGCTCCTGGTGAGCATTGGGTACTCTGCTTGCCATTGGTGCCACGTGATGGAGCGGGAAATATTCGAAGATTCGGAGTGCGCCGCTTTGATGAACGCGCACTTTCGGAACATCAAAGTAGACCGCGAAGAGCGCCCCGATGTCGACCAAGCCTACATGGCGGCCGCTCTCGCCCTGTCTGGACAGGGGGGCTGGCCGTTGAATGTTGTCTGCTTACCGGATGGGCGGCCGATTTGGGCCAGTACCTACCTCCCCAAAGACCGGTGGCTTGCTGCCTTGGTCAAGTTGGTCGAAATCCGCGATCACCATGCCGACGTGCCCGGCCCCTATGCCCAAAAATTGGTGGATGCCCTGGAGGGTGCGGCCTTGCCTGCAAGCGATGACGGGATGGTGGCCTGGGATATGGATGCTTGGCCATGGGAGGACCCGCCCGCCTGGGACAAAGACCACGGCGGGCTTCGAGGCGCCCCCAAATTCCCCTTGCCTGCCTTGTGGACGTCCCTCCACCTGCTGCCCCCCGAAGCACCTTATGCCGCTGCGCAAGCCCACAGTATACATACGTTCCGAGCCATCTTCCACTCGGGTACCTACGATGCACTGCGCGGGGGACTGTTCCGCTACAGCACAGATGCCGTTTGGCATGTGCCCCATTTTGAAAAAATGGCCTACGACAACGGGCTTTGGCTTCGCTGGGCTGCTCAGGTTTTTTCCATCACCGGCGATGCCAGCGACCAAAGGGCCTTTGATGCCACAGCCAACTGGCTTTTGAATGAAATGCAGCGCTCCGATGGACTGTTTTGCGCGGCCCTGGATGCGGATACCGACGGAAGAGAGGGTGCTAGCTACGTCTGGACGGAAGCGGAACTGGAAGCAGCCCTTGGCTCTCCCAGGTCGGCCGAGGCCTTGTCCCTTTTAAGAGCACAGGGGCCTACGTGGGAGGACAGCCACGTCCTACACTGGCACCCCCAGGAGGGGGCGCCATCCCAGGCTTGGGCATCGCTTTTGGATGCGCTTCGGCCCGCAGCATTGGCCCGCCCTCTCCCCTTCCGGGATGACAAATCCGTCCATGCATGGAACGCATGGATTGGCGTCGGGCTCCTGGAAGGCGCCTTGCGCATGCCCGCATGGAAAGACCCTGCGCTCGAGGCCGCCGAAGCCCACATGGCCCATTTTGGACCCTTTGAAGGGCGATGTGCCCATGTTTCCTATGCAGGAAAGCCGGCGAAAGGCTGGGCTTTTTTGGATGATTTGGCTGGCAGCCTCGCACTGTGTATCGCCGCGGCACAACTTAGCCTCGATCCCCAATGGATCGCACGCTGCGAAGCCCTTCTAGGGTATGCAGATGCGCACCACTGGGATGGTCATGCCTACCTCTACGCGGCCAAAACCCAACCCGAACCCGCTTTTCTGGCCCAGTACAACTGGGAAGATGACGTCTTACCGAGCGCCCAAGCGCAGCTTGCTCGGGCATTGATCTATGTTGGACACCTCCGCTCGAACCGCGGCATGCTCGATCGAGCCAAGGACTTGGTGGCGCGAGCAGCCCATGTCGCGGCCAGCCCGGCCCAGTCCATGTCATGGTGGAGCCTCGCACCCAGCCTAACGCCCGGTACAGAACATCTCCTCTTGCCCGCTGGCTATTCCGACCCTGTGCGCATTCCAGCTCATTGTTGGCTTTGGGGGCCCACGGAAGCGGTGGTACCTCCCTTTGGACAAGTATGCCACGAATCAGCCTGTACCTTGGCCTTTGAATCTGAATCGTCCTTGCATGCCTACCTCCAATCCCTCTAAATGTGCCTGGTGCCAAACGGCCCCCGACTACGAAGCCTACCATGACGAATACTGGGGACGTCCCGTCTATGACGATGCCCGCATGTTTGAGTTCCTCATTTTAGAAACATTCCAAGCAGGTCTGAATTGGCTGATGGTATGGCGGAAACGCGAAGCTTTTGCCGAGGTTTTTGCCGGTTTTGATGTAGCACAGATGGCTGCGATGACGGAAGAAGATGTGGAGCGTTTAGCTGGGGATCCGCGCATTATTCGAAACCGCGCCAAGATTCGCGGTGCCATTCGCAACGCCCAAGCTACCCTGCGCATGAACGCAGAAGGCCTCGGTCTGGCCCACTATTTCTGGCAATGGACCAACGGAGAAGTACAGGAGCGCCTTCCAGGCGCCAAGGTCCCCGCTACGACGGAGCTCAGTGACCGCATTTCGGTGGATCTAAAAAAACGCGGATTTTCCTTTGTCGGTTCGACCGTGGTGTATGCCCACTTACAGGCCTGTGGGCTGGTCAATGACCACGATGCCACATGCTTTAGAGCTTCGGAAGTCCGAGCCTTGGCACGCCCGCCCGAAAGGCTTTGAGGTAGTTGGGCGTAAAAGCGGCGGCCTCGACAAAATCTTTTCGCTCCCATGCGCGCAGAGCCAAAGGGGCTCCATGACGTGCCTGGGCATAGTCTAGAGGGAGTCGGCGCAAGGCTGGCCAGCCCGTTTGGGCCTTTTCTACTCCGTCACCCACTCCGTAAATCGGCAGTTCCTCGGGAAATCCTTCCAAAATAGGAACCTCCTCCAAGAGTTGAGGGGCATCCGCCGTCCTACGTTCCCCGGAGGCCGCAAACAAGGCGGAATACACTTCCATTCGTCGGGCATCCATGGCAGCCCAAATACCATACGGCTCCGCAGAACTTCCGAGGGATTCCCTCGCTCCTACGGCCAGTGCTTCCAGGGAAGAATATGCAATGAGCGGCAAGCCATGTGGCGCGACCAACCCTTTGGCTGCCGAAGCTCCAATGCGCAATCCAGTGTAGGATCCTGGACCGGCAGAAAGACCGACCGCATCGAGGTCTGACACCCGCATATCCGCATGGCGTAGGACGTCTTCGATGTAGACATGAAGCTTTTCAGCATGCTGAAAACCCTGGAGATCCACGGAGCCGCGCTCTGCGATGCACCGGTCTCCTTCTATCAGGGCCACATCACAACGGCGTGAGGCCGTTTCCAATAAAAGAATTCGTGGGTGCATTCCCCCAAAGTTACTCCTTCACGGGCTCCTTCACGGTCACTAGGTCGCCATCTTCCAATTTGCGGGAAACCGCATCAAAGGGACCACGGATAACCTGAGCGGATTCCATGGAATCAAAGTTTTTGAGCACAATGAATTCCTCATCTTGAATCCCTGTCTCAACGCGGTACTGGACCGCCGCCCCCTCTTGGTAGACAAAGAGCACCTCATGCATTTTTCCCGACACGCTATCCATCCGCGTGGTGACAGCTTCGACCGGTACGCAGAGGGCATTTGGGGCCTTTTGGGTGCGAATGTCCACTGTGGCGGTCATTCCAGAGCGCAAGGGTTGCACCCCTTGGGTCTCGACGAGGTCGGCATAGCTCTCAGCCAAAATGCGGAGCTCCACTTCAAAGTTAGTCACCTGATTCACAGACAACTGCTGGCCTTTCGCCGCATTGCTGATTTCGGTGACGACTGCCTTGAAGTCATGGCCCAAGAAGGCATCGACCCGCACAATCGCCGTATCGCCCATGTGCACCCGAACAATGTCATTCTCGTTTACATCCACCAGTACTTCCATTGTTTCAAGTTGGGAGACCCGCATCATTTCAGTACCCGCCATTTGGGCCGTTCCGACCACGCGTTCGCCCACTTCCACATTGAGCCCGGTCACAATGCCGTCCATGGGTGCTGTGATCACGGTACGCTTGAGATTATCCTTCGCCTCCTTGACCGAGTTGAAGGCCGACTGGAGTTGAAATTCCGCCGATTCCACAGCGAGCTCAGCGACGGCATACATGCGCTCGGCAGCGTCCCATTCTGCTTGGGAGATGACATTCTGCAACTTCAGAGTTTGGCTCCGCTTGTAGGACTGCGTCGCTTCTAAAAACTGGGCTTGCGCTTGGGCCTTGCCGGAGCGCGCCATGTTCAACGCAGCCTCGGCCCGGCCGAGCATCGATTGGTATATGTCGGGATTGATTTTGGCCAGGAGTTGCCCCTTCTTGACGGCTTGGCCTTCCACAACAGGCAGGGCGATGATTTCCCCACTCACTTCGGGTGAAATTTTTACGTCCACCGCCGGCTGTATTTTGCCGGAAGCATTGACCGTCTCCACGATGGTATGCACCTGAATAGTGACCGTTTCCACCTCCAATTGGTCGCCCGTGGCACCCCACCAACCTTGCTTCTTTCCCACGACGCCAACCGCACCCAAGAGCACGACGGCCGCCACTAAAATCCATAAACGCTTATTCATTGGGTGTTCCTTTTAGAGGGTTTTGAAGGTAAAATTTGAGAATGTAGGCCTTAAACTGCGCATCGTATTTGGCACGAAGGACATCGCTTACGGCCGCCAAGTAGGTGTTTTGGACCGCATTGAAATCATAGATGGTCATCATGCCCTCCGTCCGGCGGACTTGGGCGTCATCCATGGCTTTTTGCGAGGCTGCCAAGGATTTTTTTGCCGCTTCATACTGGGACCATGCTGCACTAGCATCGGCATGGGCACGCTGCACGGATTGCTCAAAGTTGTCGCGCTCCTGCTCCAGCTGCAAGGCCGCATTCATTACATTCACAACGCTTCGATTCACGGCACCTTGCACCTGAAATCCACTAAACAAAGGGATGCTCACATTGAGGCCGATGTACCGCCGTTGGTTTTCATACACTTGGTCCGAAAAGGACATGGGAGAAAGGATGGGCACCGAATATTCCGTGAAGACGGGAACTTGGGTGCCCCCATTATCCCAATACCCTACCGGAACGATGACCGAATTGGATCCCGTTACTTTTTTCGCCAAGTCTGAATAACTCGTGCCTATCTGACCATTGATGGACAAGCGAGGCAGTCGGCGGGCCTTGGCCACTTTAACGCCGAGTCTTGCACTTTCCACTTGAAGGGAAGCCGCTTGGATGTTGGGCTGTTTATCTGCAGCACTTTCAAAAATCTGAGTGGGCCGGATAGCCAAAACCTTGGTGACTTCCATCTCTGCCTTAGACATGTCTGCCACTTCAAAACTGCCTGGCTCTACCCCCATGGATTGGGCCAGGGCCAAGTAGGCCAAATTCGTTTGATTTTGGGCAATTAGTAGACGTTGCTCATCGCGCGCTACCTGGGCATCCATTTGAAGGAGTTCATTCTCAGGAGCGGCTCCTGCTTGTACGAGTTGCTCTGCACGGCGGCGCATTCCTTCAGAGAGTTTCACCTGCTCCTCGGCCACTTTTTCTGCTTCTTTGGCGAGTAGTATAGATAGGTACTGAGAGGCGGTATTGAGCGCCACGGTATTTCGGGCGTTTTCAAACTGGTATTGACTAATGGCCACATTCACCTTGGCCTGGCGCCACGTGTTAAGCGAGGCAAATCCGTCAAAGAGCGTCATGCCAAATCCCAGCCCCCCATTTGCCGTCGAAAGGTTGTTGAATCGAACTTCATTGGTGACGGGGTCAATGGTAAGACCTGAATTCCAGGCATTGCCCGCACTCGCTGAGATTTGGGGCAACATACTTCCAAAGGCTGGAGTCACATCGGACCGGGTGGCCTTGAGTGCATTGCCCGCTTGCCGAACACTGTAATTGTATTCCAAGGCATTCGTGACACATTCATTCAACGTGAACATTACGCGGCCTACTTGCGCATTCACCGTTAAAGTGGAAACGAGAGCCAATAAGAAGATGCGCGTTTTCAAAGTATAGGGGTTTGGTGCATACCGAGATTGGTAAGCCAATTTCGCAAATACCGTGCTAAAGTGCTCAGCCTTGCGATTTTTGCTTGTGGTGGCGGTACCACATCCACGCCACGCCTCCCATCAGGAGGTAGGGAAAAAGCATCAAATAAAGGATGCCCGAATTGAGCCCATCTGCCACGCCGGCTCCGCCTTCCAAGTCTGTTTGGGCCGTGGCCTTACACATTGCACATTGCGCGGAAAGCCCCATGGAAAGTAGCAGGGCAGCTGTGGTCCAAATCCAGCGATGCGTCCTCATGCGACCGGGTAATACGGAGCCATAAAGAGATAGACCAGCACCCCCGTGATTGCGACGTACATCCAAATGGGGAAGGTCCATTTTACCAGGGCCTTGTGGGCCGCTATTTGGTTGTTCCACGCCCTGTAAATCGATAACATGGCTAAGGGTAACACAGGCACACTCAAGAGAATGTGGCTGATGAGGATGAAGAAGTACAATGGACGAATCCAGCCCTCCCCGCCAAAGTGCGCATCGGGATTGGACAAGTGCGAAACGACATAGGACACCAGAAAGACCGCGGACAAGACAAAGGCCATGACATTGGCCAACCGGTGCAGGGCCACATTTTTGGTTTTAATCATCCCATAGGCCACGGCCAGCAAGACCGCGGTCGATCCGTTCAGGACAGCATGGAAGAAGGGCAAACTCCGCACATTGGCTGAGCCCCATTGAAGCTTCCACGATTCGGGAAGCAAAAACAAGCAGGCCACCGCAATCGGCACCGCGATCGACAGCGCGACAATGGTCGGGATGGCGAAACGGTCGTTGGGATGGGGGGTGCCGGTTGGCTTCATGGTTGACCGATTTTGAGTTTGCGGTGTTCTTTTACGAGGACCCGGACGTCGTCCACCAATTGGTCTACGAGATAGGCTTCTGAAACATCGTAGGCCCCTAAAATGTTCCCTTCATCCGTGATGCGTGTTCGCAGGTGCCCATCCCAGTCGAGGATAACCGCCGATTGCGAATGTGTATATCCCCCCTCTGCAGAACTGTCTTGCATGGCCACGAGGTAGTAGGCATTCGCGAGAGCGTAAATGGTTTCGCGATTCCCGGTGATAAACTCCCATTTATTGGACTGGTCCACGCCCAGTTGTTCCTTGTAGGATTCGAGAATAACCGGTACATCGGTTTGGGGATCCACCGTGATGCTGATGAAGACCAAATCCTTGAACCCATAGAGGCGGTCATGCGCCTCCTTGAGGTGGAAATTCATCGCCGGACAAATCGTGGGGCACGAAGTGAAGAAAAAGCTCACCACGGCAATCTTTCCCCGGGAAGAATCTGGCGACCAGGCTGCCCCATCGGACCGGAGAAATGCCGTAGTGTCGGACCAGTCCGAAAGCGGATCGCCCAGATCCTCCAAGGTGCGGAAGTTGACCGCCCCAGAAATAACGAGCGAACCTAAGTACATGGCTACCGGCAAGACCAGCAGCACACCAAGAAGAAGCCGCTTACTGGTCGAGGAAGCCATCAGAATTCGTAGATCGCCTGACCTTCAAACAAGAGAATCAGGGTCAAGTAAGGAATGAGGACCAGTACAGGCAAGTAGATGGCCTTTTGAAGGCTACCTAGCTCATATTTCAAGTGCATGAAATACTGAACGATGTATGCCGCCTTGACGAGCGTCAAGCCGATAAAGATGAGATTCAGGATGCTGGTACCCGCGACAGAGGTCAAAAGAACTTCGGGCTTGATGATACCGAGCACCACTTCGACCGTCGTAATAACGAGAAGGATCCAAAAGATTTTCCAAATCCAACCTGTTCCAGTGGGGGATGCGTGATCTGCCATGATGATGAATTATACGAGGTAGAAGAAAGTGAATACAAAGACCCAGACCAAGTCGACAAAGTGCCAGTAGAGGCCCACTTTCTCGACCATGAGGTACGATTTACGGCGCTCATAGGTTCCGAGCATAACGTTCCAAAATAGAAGCACGTTCAACACGACTCCGGAGAATACGTGGAAGCCGTGAAAGCCGGTAATGAAAAAGAAGAAGTTGGCGAATTGCTGTGCGCCGTACTCGTTGTGCTCCATGTTGGCACCTTGAATGACCTCGGCTCCTTGGAGCGCCGTCAAAGACTCAGCACGGCTCATGGCCGGATGACCTTTACCTGGGCTTTGAAGAACAACATGCTCGTTCGCTTGGAAGGCCGCGACCACTTCTTCCGTTGTGAAGGTCTCTTCGTGGTTGGCGGCGTGGCCATGTTCCATGCCGTGGACGAGTTGCGAAAGAGAAAGCACTTCGCCTTCCTCATTGGCCACTTTCCATACTTCGGTGTTGGCAAGCTCGATACCGCCCTTGTCTCCCATGATAAAGTGGTACCACTCCCATGCTTGAGAACCTACGAAGATGGCTCCGCCAACGATGGTGGCAACCATCCACCACGCCGTGGCCGTTTTCTTCAAATGGTGGCCCGCATTCACCGCCAAGACCATGGTCACGGACGACATAATCAAGACAAACGTCATGAAGGCAACATACAACAGGGGCTGATCACCCTCCAATCCGGGGAAGTGCGTGAACACATCTTCCGCAATAGGCCATGCCGATTCATACCGGAATCGCATAAAGCCATAAGCCGTTAAGAATCCGGAGAAGGTCAAAGCGTCGGAGATGAGGAAGAACCACATCATCATTTTTCCGTATTCGGAATTCATCGGCTGGTTGCCGCCGGTGGACCAAACACTGGTATTTGCTGTCGTTGCCATTCGGTATACGTCGTCTAGTTAAAGTGTTGCAAAATTAGCGCAGAAACGCCAAAAAGAGGAGTAAATAAATCCACAAGATTCCCAAGAAATGCCAGAACTGCGCTGCAAGATCATATCCCAAGTGGGAATCTACGGTGTATCGTCCCTGACGCGCCTTCCAGGTAGTAACCCCCAAGACCATCACCCCGGCTACCACGTGCATCCAGTGAAACCAGGTGATGACATAGAGCCAGCTGCCTGCTGGAGTGGATTTAGGACCTGTGAACCAGATGTTTGCATCCACTAAATGCTGCCAGCCAGCCAATTGAAATCCCAAAAACACCACCCCTAACACGGCGGCAACTTGAAGGAGTCGGAGTGCTGTTTGGGGGCTTCCCTTCGAAAAGGCCTGTTGTCCGCGAATGAGCAAAATCGAAGACAGGATGATGGCCGCGGTAGAGATGTAAAAGGCACTCGGCAAAGCAATGGTCTGCCAAATATTCTTGGCCTCGAGGGATCCCTTGGCTACTACATAGCCGGAGGTCAAGCCTGCGAAGGCCATCCCGATGCTCGCCATACCTATCCAAAGAAGGGGTTTCGCCGTTTTGTTTTCCATGGTTTTATGCTAGAAAATGATCAATCACGTAGGTTAATTGTAACAAGGGCAAGTAGCGAATCGTTGCAAACATGAGCTTTCTCGCCGAACCATCGTCTGGTCCCTGGTGGTGCTTCCAAGCGTGGAATAGAACATCCAAGCCGAGGATCAATACAACGGCCGTAGCAGGAAGACTCAAGGTCAAGGCTCCCGTAATACCGAAAGCAGGCATGATGGAAACCAAAAGCATCCAAATGGTGTAGACTACGCTGAGAAAGGTGGCAGTGCGGTCCTTTTGACCTGTGGGAAGGAGGTAGTACCCCGCTTTCGCATAGTCCATGTACCCTACCCATGCAATGGCCCAAAAGTGCGGGAATTGCCAAATGAATTGAATGGCAAACAAGGTGCCCGACTCTATGCCGAAGTCTCCAGTAACGGCAACCCAGCCCAAAAGAAAGGGAATCGCCCCGGGAAAAGCACCCACTAAAACAGCCCAAGGGCTGTGCGCCTTCATGGGGGTGTAGGCCAAGACGTAAATCAATAAACTGAGGAGGCCAAAAGCTGCCGTCGCGACATTGAGGTAGCCCAGGGCTATCGTTCCCGCTACGCCCAGAGTGAAGGCCCAAGCATAGGCTTCGGGCTTTTTCATCCGACCAGAAGGCAAGGGCCGGTTCTTCGTTCGCTCCATGACGGCGTCCCGCTCAATCTCCCAGATTTGATTGAATGCGTTGCTCGAACCCACGATCGCAAAGCCTCCCAAGGTCAAGAGGAGGAACTCGGACCACACAAAGGCCGGTGCCCCAAGTAAATAGCCTGCCGCCGCTGAAAAAACGACCGTGAATGCCAATCGAAATTTGAGGAGAAGGCCTACGTCACGCATGGCCACAAAGATACGGCGCACCGCAGACCAAGAAGTAGGGATTCAGGAGGTTTTCCTTATTGTAGACGAGGGGTTTGGACCACGTTGGCATCCCGTCAATCACCTCGATCTGGTACATGGAACAGCCTGCGCCCAGGGCCACGGCATGCCCCGCAGCGGTATCCCACTCCATGGTCGGGGCGACGCGTGGATAAGCGTGGGCTCGTCCTTCCGCCACGAGGCAAATTTTCAATGAACTCCCCATGCTGACCCGTTCAATTTCCCCGTGCTCCCCTTCCCAATGTGCAATGAGCGCCTCGGTGGCGGGACTGCCATGGGAACGGCTCGCCACGATGGTGGTCTTTTCGGGGAGTCGACCCGGCAATCGCATGCCCTGAGCCAACAATTCGCTCCAGCTCACACGCTGCATGGATTTATAAGCGCCCATTTCCGGACCGCCCACATAAAGCCAATTGAGCACTGGGCTGTAGACCACGCCGAAAATGGGAGTTTGACCCTGTACCAAGGCGATATTGATGGTGAATTCGCCATTCCCTTTGATAAACTCTTTGGTGCCATCTAGAGGGTCGACCACCCAATAGTATTCCCAATCTCGACGGTCCGCAAAGGCGGCATGCTGCCCCTCCTCACTCATCACGGGCCATCCGCTTCGAAGCAGCACATCGTTCAGAATGTGATGTGCCCGCAGGTCGGCCTCGGTAACGGGGCTGTTGTCTGATTTGGTTTGGGCAACAATCTCCTCACGTTGGTGATAGACCTCCAAAATAGCATCTGCTGCGGCATACGTCGCTTGCAAAATGGCATCGGGGGTCAGCGTGGTTTGGGGGAAGGGATTCATGGATTCTTTGTCAGATGAAAATAAAAAAGCCCCGGAAAAACCGGGGCTCTTGACGTATTTCGTTCAAAGCGCGTGCCCGTGGGCTCACTTACTGAAGTTTTGCATTGATCGGCAAGCTGTAGCGCATGCGGACCGAGCGACCACCTACTTTGGCCGGGATCATTTTGGGCAATTTAGTCACCACTCGGACCGATTCGTCGTCCAACAACTTGTCGACACCTCGTTCAATCGTGATATCCGACACTTTGCCATCCTTCTCGATGATGAATGAAACCCACACCTTACCCTGAATGCCCATTTGCTTGGCCATTTCTGGGAATTCAAAATTCTTGCCGACGAATTGACGAATCTTGATATTGAAGCAATTAAAACGCTCATCTTCCGTGGCGAGGTCCTCACATCCGGGGAAAATAGGCTTGTTTTCTACGTTCACGAAGTTGAAAACCTCGTCCTGGTTTACGTCAATTTCCAACAACTCGAAAACGTCATCGTTGTCAATTTCCGTGGACTCCATTTGAATTTCTTCAATATCCATTTTGTCGTCCTCAACGATGTTCAACACCTCGGGCGGAGCAGGAGGTGGAGGAGGCGGAGGAGGCGTATTGCGCTGAGTGATCAGGACTTCTTCGTCGTCAATGACGGCTTCCAAGTCCCCCAATGAGCCAGGACCATCTTTGTAGGTCTTCCACTCAAAGGCCGTCCATACGCTAGCCAAGGCCAATACGAGGCCAATCTGCAAGAAGAGACCCTTCTTGTTCTCCAGATCTGCCAAAAATGTTTTGCGGTTCTGCATGGGGCAAATTTTACGGGTTAAAGATACGCTTCCCTATTCTTAAGGCAAGAAACATTCCAAAAATTAACCCTACTGTGTTTGCGAACATGTCCGCGAGGCTGAAGGTGCGCCCAACGGCCACGATGGGTTGAAGAATTTCCAGCCCGACCCCGAGCACAAAGGACACCAGAGCTGGCTTCCACGGCCCACGAGGGGACCGAGACCCCATGGTCAGTAAAAAAGCAGCGACCCCATAGGCTACAAAGTGAAGGAACAGATCCTTGATGCTCCGGAAAAGCTCGGGCAATTCTGAGGGCGCGAGTAAACTAAAATAGATGACCACGGAACACCACAAGGCCCCCGCAGACAACCATATCGCTCGGGGAATCTTAGGCACCGATCAAGGCAGCATAGGCCTTGGCATCCATCAATTGGTCGGCCTCGGATGGGTCGGTCATTTTGATTTTCACCATCCACCCTTCGCCATAGGCGTCGCTGTTGACGGTCTCGGGAGCGGCATCCAAGGCCGGATTGACCTCGACAATTTCTCCGCCCACGGGCAAGTACAAATCGCTCACGGTCTTCACCGCTTCGACCGAACCAAAGACTTCTTCTGCATCCATGGTTTCCCCCTCCGTAGGGATGTCCACAAATACGATGTCACCCAATTCGCCTTGAGCAAAATCAGTAATGCCAATGTAGGCGTGATCGCCTTCAACGCGAATCCACTCGTGGTCTTTCGAATAACGGAGGTCAGCAGGAACGTTCATGGTCTCAAGATTTAGGCCTCAAATATAGGTACAGGGTTAGTTTCCGAGGTTAAGTCGGAAGGCAATTCCACTCTGCCATTGGTTGGTGGGGAAGGCCATGGAAGTTTTGAATTCCGAGATCGTTTGGTCGTAGTAGAACTGGGCGGCCAAACGGCGGCTTAAACGGTAGTCTGCCGTGAATTTGATGGTCGTGCGCTTTTGGCCCGCGGTCGGCTGATTGAAGCCTTCCAAAATTCGGCGAATCACCGTTTGATTGTCGGCCAATCGGAGGTCCAGCTTGAGCTCCAAGTTCGATTTGATGTTGTTGCGGGTGCCGGCCTCATCGACGATGGTGAATTGCACATCGCGGATGATGTACCCCACCCCAATCGTCACATCGGTGGATTTACTTTCTGTGATTTGGTTGTTGGCCATGCTGAGTGCCACTTGGCGTTGCTTACCAACCTCAAACTTGAAGGAGGTATTGGTACGCGTCCGAATATCCACGCCAATCAAGGGCGAGAAGGACTCCGACATGGACACTTGGCCGACCTGATTTTCGGAGAGGATGTCCAAATTCGCATTGCGCGGGTAGCGAATCAGGGGATCGTCCTGAAGGCGCTGGGCCCGAAGCATATTGGTTTGAATGCCTTGTACCGTGAGGTTGTTGGCGTAGGCATGGTTGATAGCGAAGGCGGTGAAAACCTTTCGCATCGGCTTCAGGCGCATCAAGCCCGTGTAATTCACCGTCCAGTTGGGCATGGGCGCAATTCCAGCCAAATCATTGATCGCCCAGGTATCGATATCCCCCATGCCATAGGTGGCCAAGAAGCTATTGAGAAGGATGTCCGTTTGCAAGACCGAATAGCCATCATAGCCATAGCGCGAGGAATCCGGTGCAGCAATAAAGGCCTTGCTGTAGGTGGGGTCCGTCTGCGCCTGGAGGGTCGCCAAACGGTCCGACAAGACCAAACGGTTTTGCAAGAACCGAGTATAGACGTCACTGTCATAGTCTGGAGCGATGGACGATTCAAAGGCGGAATTCCAGGCCAACCAACTCGTCGTAAAGGTTTGCTGATTTTGTGGGCTAAAGGCATGGAAACCCACAGGGAACAAGCTGTCTCGACCAATCCCGCGGCTATAACGGTAGGTGCTGCTCTGCTGGCTACCAAAAGTTTGATTGGCCGTCACCGTAATGCGGAAATCTGTCATGGGTTCCAATTGCGCCCGGCCATTCAGGGTCCGCGTACTGGTTCGCATCATGCGGTTAGGCTGGTTGGGATTCTTAATCAACCAATCTTGGGCCGCTGCCATCGGGCCAATGTCCACAGGAAGGCCCGCCAGCATCTGCCATCCGGGGGCCATGCCCTTTGCCGGATTGAAGCCTAAATACACGGGGGTGGGAGTGAATCCAGGCAACAAGGTGCCCGTGTTCAGACTTCCCGATATATTCACGCTCTTCACGAGGGTCACCGCATCCACAACACCAATCAAGATCTTCTTGGCTACGCCCGAAGTTTGCTCCTCTTCTTTGGCATCCTTCGTGCCCTGGGCCCCGCGGGCTACCGGACTGCGGGAGGGGGCGCCTCCGCGCGAGCGCCCGCTGCCTTGCTTGAGCTTCTTATACCAAGGGAACTTGTTGTAGAACGTGGCAAAATTCAAGTTGGCCGTGGCGTTCCATTTGCCCGAATTTTCGATGGTGTTCCCGTAGTTCAAACTATCGATGTTCTGCATCGCTGCCAAGAGACTATTCGTGCTCCAATCATAATCGGCCGTGTAGCGAAGTTGGACTTGGGCAAAGTCCATGTACGGCAATTTGTTGATCGGCACATTCCAAGAAGTATTCACCGTGTGGTGGTAGGTAATCGGGCGCCCGCCGGCCTCGATACCCTGCATCATAAAGGCTTTCACCGAATCAATGCTGTTGGGGCCAGGTAGTTCATCGACACGCACTCGCATGCGGGCCGTGTAGTCAAACTTCAATCCTTTGCTCAAATCCCAAATCACATTGTAATGCCGGTCCATCGTGAAGTTCTTGCTGAAGGTCATCGGCAGCTGGAACTTGGGATTGTCCACGTTGCGCATTTGCATGACATGGACCGTGCGGTTGACCTCCGCCCGAGCACTCACTCGGGAAGGCGTCAAATTGACATTGAAATCCTTGATCAAATCGAGCGAACGGTTTTTGATCTTCTTAAAGGGCTGAATGTTAAAGGGCGTGGTTTGGTAGATGTAGGCCAAACTCCCTTTGTACTCTTGGAAATTATCCACCAGGGTGTTCGCGTCCCGCTTCAAAACCTCATTGAAAGCATAGGAAGCATTCCAGTTGGCCAAATCAAACGGCGTGGGGCCCTTGACCTTGCCGCCACCTCCCGCTCCACCGCGGCCAGGACCGCCGCCGCCTGGGAGCCCAGGCATTCCTTTGGCATCGCCACCTCGGCTTTCACCACCCAAGGATCCTCCGCGGCCACCACCGCCACCGCCACCACCACCGCGATCAAAGCGGACATTGGTGAAATTGAAGCCACGGCGTTGCGTGAAGTCCGCAACCATAGAACGCAAGCTGTCGCGTTCCCGTGTAGAGGCAAGATTGCTCAACGCCCGGGTCATCTCGATGTCAGGATTGAGCGGATTGAACATGGGCGTCTTCCAATCTTGGGCGTGGTTGATGAAGAAGGGAACCCGCAACCTCGTTTGGAAAGGCAACAACTTGGTCAATTCCAAATTGGTCTGTAAATCATACGTCGCGGACGAAAACTTGTTCCGTTCCATGGGATTCATGTCCAAGGACCCAAATCCCACGGTGGAATAACTGGTGCTTAAAGCCACTTGGCCAAGGTCCGCGAGTGTGGCCGTGCTGCGGGCCAAGGCTGCCAATCCGCCACGGTTGTCAAAATCCGTCATCCGCAATTCATTCACCCAAACTTCAGCACATTTGTCCAAGCCATCGTCGCTGCTCGCCGTGCTTCGTTTTTTGGGATTCCGAATGCCCAGCATCATGGTGCGGACATTGCCTAAGTTGGGCACCCCCACGACCCGAATCACCCCTTCTCCATAGACTTTCTCGTAGGGCACATTGGATTGGATAGCTGGGTTATCGCGCACCGCGGCATCCCGTTCGAGCTTGAGGGACGTCCAGGCTTCAAAGGCGAGGTCGATTTCGTTTTCCATCGGCCAGATGACACCCGGATCCGTGGAGCCATACGGGGTTACTTTCAAGGGAACTTCGTACTCATAGTAATTCTGGTTGTAGTCATTCCCCATTCGGATAAAGAGGCGGACGTCTCCGTCATTCAGGGGCTGTGACGCATCTCCGGCTTCGGCATGGGCAAACAGGCGCAGCCGTTTATTCATCCGCATGTCAATGGTGGTGTTTTTGAACACCGCACGCGCATCGCCGTCCCGCAATCCACAGGCCTTCAAGGAGAGGGATTGCTCGTTCTGCTGCACTAAGGAGGTGTTGCCTAGCAAAACCTGACGCTCGATGCCTGGAGGGAGCACGTAGGGAATCGGCTGACGGCCCCCGTTCTCCTCCAAGTTGACCGCGTTCATCACAAATGTGGTTTCGTCGCTGGCATCCACAGGTATGAGTTCACGCGATTCTTCCAACGAGAAGCGGTATCGACGCCACTCGCCGCGTACCAAGTCCAAACGGGCAAAGCGCAAAACCGTCGGGTCCTCCCAGCCTTTGAGTACCATACGGAGGAAGCGAATAGAGCGGAAATCACTCGCGCCATTCACCCGATCGTCCGGGTCGAAAACGGGAATTTTGAACTGAATCCAGCGCACAGGCTTGCGGGTTTGGTCTGGCAAGAGGTCCGTCGTGGTTTCATAGATGTCGGCGATGTGGTTTTTGCCGATGACCAAATCCTCTGGGCGCATGGAAATGCGGTATTGGAAGTACTGCTCCGCCTTGTTCAAGGTGGCATCGCGGTTGACGTCTTCCTTGTCAGGCAGGTTGGTGTACGTCGCGGGCAAGCCGTTGATCAGGGTCGTTTGCGAGTTGCCATCGGGGTTGTTGAAGTAGCGGTAGCGGCGCAGGATGTCTGCATCCGCACTGTCCTGGCTGGGCCCCCGGTAGTATTGGAAGTTGTCCGCAGCAGGGTCGCTGGCTGCTGCTTGATAGACGGCCGAACCGGCCCCGTAGACGGTGGCCAAAGCACTGAGATAGGATTGCCCATTGGTCCCCGGCCATTGGGCTTCATCGCTGTCCGCCAAGCCATCCAGGCCGACATCCTGGAAGATGCGGGCATTCGGGTCGTTGTCAAACGCGTCGACGACAGGCTGGTACTTTGACGTGTACCCCCAAACACTGGAATCCACATCCACCCGTATTCCCGTTGGCGAAAGGCCATTTTCAAAGCTCTGACGCCCGTCCTTGAGGATGTCTTCGGACAAGTTCCCGAGGTGGAAATACACATCCCCACCCGCCGCATTGGGGTCGTCCAAGAAGGGATCCATGACCCAGAACTGGATAAATTCAATGTTCTGCTCCTCGAAGTTATTGATCGTCAATTGACGCATCAACCCCGCCCATCGCGAGCGCGGATCCTTTAGGCTTCCATCCGTCTCTAAACCCTTGGACAAACCGGGATAGCCACCAACGTCATAATTATAGGGTCCTCGTTCGCGGGGGTCAAACTGGATATCAAACATGGCAATGTTGCGCGCCATACCCGGCTGAAGGGGAATGTTCGGGAACACCTCCGCCAAGGGCACCATGCGTTGCCGGTGGTCCGACGTGGTAGCGGGATTATTTCGGATGTTGTCCGGGGTCTGCGAGGTCGAAGCAAAGAAACTCGGGTCAATAATGTACCAACTCAACCGCGCTCGGTTCGCATTGTAGGCCCAATCGTTGGCCAAGGAGGCTTCGGGGAAAAGCTTGGATTGCCCCTCAGGTGTCGAGGCCAGCGTCCACGTCGTTGTGCCCCGAAGGTCAATGGTCGTTTGGCTCGTCTCAAAGTCGTCCAAGTAGGTCGTCGCTTCGCCATTGATCTTGATACCGCGGGGGGAGCCCGGAATGAGCTGCGCAAATTCCGCTTGAACCTGAATGCGCGAGGGCGCATTGGTGCTGATAAAGGGTAGGCCGTCCAAAAAGCGCGTCAGGCCTGGTAAGTTCTTTTGGTATTGGGTATTGAGGCCCCAAATTCGGTTGGAAATCGGCTCATCGCCGGCATTCACCTTCTGGGTAAGCGGCCGTTCTGAAAGCCGAAGCAGGGAGCCTCCAATCGTCCAATCTCGCGAGAGCTTGTGTTCCACCGTGGTCCCCGCAAACGTCTTCGCCTGCATGTTGAAGAGCGTGTTGTTTTCAAAGCTTACCCGGATCGGCATACCCGAAGAAAGCAAGCTCTCGTTGAGGATGCGCACCTGTCCCAGCGCATAATCCACCGTAAAGTCTTGGTTTTCGACAAGTTTACTCCCTCCTGCTGTGACCGAAATCGATCCCCGTGGAATGTTGAAGGCGTTCAGTTGAATCAGCGATCCCCCAGCAGACTTATAACGGCCCCTGAGGACAAACTTATTCAGCTGGGTCTGCTCTTGGGCACGGAAAAGTGTCGAGTCGTACAGCTGCTGGAACACATACCGTTTCTTTTCCTCTGCCGTCGGCAACGATCGATTGAGGGCGGAACCAAAGGGCTCTAGAACGGGCAGGATGACTCGGCCCGTTTGGCTCAACACCGTCACACCTTCGATGTAGTCAAACAAACCGTCCGGGAAGGGATCGTTGTTGCTGTTGACATGGTCCAAATCCAAGACTTGGATCAATAATTTGTCTTTGACCGAAGATTTGGGCAGGAAGGGGATGGGCAAGCCCGTCTCATCGTTCCGGTAGAGCACTTCGAGGCGAAAATCCTCCGAGGAAAGCTGAAACGCATTCAAGCTGTACACATTCTTCATCATCAAGTCCCAAATGGGTGACTTCACATTGAGCAGCGTATGCTTCAAAAGCTTTAATACCAACGACTTGGGTGCTAAAATTCCATCGTTCGAAAACTCTCCCACCTGGTAGGTACGCCCGTTTGCCGTGTATTGGTAAGCCACCGCGAGGACTTCATCCTGGTTGAGGGCGGTATTCAAGGTCATGTAGCCCAGCTGGGGGTGGAAGGTGTATTCGTTGGGCTGAAGTTTGCGCGCATTGGTGAGTTCTGCGTATTCCACGTTGGCATCGTAGCCGGCACTTGACAAGGATGTTCCCGCTTGGGCCCCATCCCGCACTCCGGGGAAGCGCTGAATCAAGTCTTCGGGATCTAGCAGGTTGACCCGGTTGCTAGGAAGGGGGTCTGAAGTAGCCCCTGGAAAAATAGACTCTCCGGGACGGTTGCTGGTGGGCGATCGCCAGGCCTTGGATACTCCTTCCCCCAAATCCGTGAAAGCAATGATATTTCGGACCTCTGTCGGGGTACTGCGGCGGTTGGTGACCCAGACCTCCACCCGGGTGATTTGAACGGGCGATTGAATCACCGGCAAGGTGCTCAACCATCCTTCGTAGTGATCTCGGAAATAGTGGCTCAAAAAGAAGTGGCGATTCGCCTCGTAGTTGTCGCCTTGGATGAGGAATTCTTGGGTCGTGGCACCCCCTTGGATGTTGAGGTTTTGGCTCTGGCTACGCTGCTCAGCCATCACAGTCGTCACGGTGGTATTTCCAAATTGGAACTGGCCCTTCAGTCCAAAAAGGCTTTGCGCTCCTGTGATCAAACTTCCCCCTGTTGGGAGGCTCACATTGCCCATTTCCAAGGACTTGACGATGTCGTCTTCCGTACCCTTGAAATCCAGTTTCATTTTGTTTTCAAACGCGAACGTGGCCTCTGTGTCGTAGTTGATCTGCATGTCCAAGCGATCCCCGAGTTTTCCCGTGGCATTGACTTGCATTTTCTGATCAAAGTCAAAGGCCAAGGTCTTTCGGTTGCGTTCGGGGACGATGGGATTTTTGATATGTTGGAAGCGAAGGCCAAAGCGAATTTCCGCCGTACCCTGGGGCCGAATTTCCAACTCATCCGACCCGAAAATGTCCTTGATCGCGGGATTCGTGATGGTCATATCGGGGACAATGCTCGAGCCCTCGCGTTGGTCAGCGGCGCTACCCTGAGACCACCGACTCTGCCATCCTTGGGCTTCTTGCTGGCCAAAAACCATCTGCTGGTATTCCGCGGGAGAAAAATACTGGGGGCCTCCTATGGGCACCGTCCCGATGTATTTCTGCGCCACATAAAATCCCGTGATCGGATCGTAGGTGACTTCGGTGTGGATGTTCGTTGGGGTGTTCAGACCGGGCATGGTCCACGTGCTGGCGCTGTCTCGCACCTGAGCCTGAGCGTGATGGACGAAAAGCACGGCCACGGCCGCCGCAAGGAGGCAAGGACCTAAGCGCATCAAAGTTGAGCTAAAGCCTGTTTGACAACGGTTTCCACCGTGGCTTCCGGATCTTTGGCCAGGATGCTCGCGACCGCCTTCTCTACGGCTGGGCGGGCAAAGCCCAATACCGTCAGGGCCTGGATCGCCTCACCGCGCGCCGACCCCCCCTCGCCGAGGGAGACGGATGCATCCACTTTGCCCACTTTGTCGCGGAGATCAATCACAATACGCTGAGCTGTTTTGGCCCCAATCCCTTTGATTTTCTGGAGCAATCCACTGTTGCCCGAGGCAATGGCCTGAATGGCTTCAGCCGGCTGCAAGGCCGACAAAATCATCCGGGCCGTGTTGGCTCCAACACCCGAAACGCCCAAAAGCAGCAAAAAGACATCGCGCTCAGCCGCCGTCATGAATCCAAAGAGGAGTTGCGCATCTTCGCGGTAGACTGCATGGGCCAACAAAGTCACTTGCGGGCCTGCAGGCAGCTGTCCATAGGTCGTCAGGGAAATGTGGAAATAGTACCCTACCCCGCCGCATTCCACGACAGCATGGGCAGGAGATTTTTCTACGAGGCGACCTACAAAATGATGGAACATCCGTGTCTTAACGCCGCGAGGGGCGCCTTTGGTATGTTACTGAATCAATACTTTCCCCATGGTCTCCGGGCGCTGACCAAGATTCCGTCGCAAGAGGTACATCCCTTTGGGGGCGCTATGGCTCATCCATGTAGCGGATGTTTGGTACGGGGCAACGGGAATGCGGGCATGTAGCTGACCTAGAACGTCCATGACCTCGATGTATCCCCCTAAGGAGCTGGGAGCAAATTCAAGCGTCACACGGCCGGTGGCACTAGGGTTCGGATAAATTCGGGCGGCAGCGGGTGATGCCTCCGTTTGGCCAAACGTCGTGGAGAAGGCGTAAACAACCTGAACATCCAGGAAATCCGTGCTATCCGCAACATTTTCAAAGCGGTACCACACCGTGTCTTGGCCATTGGCCGAGGTATCCATGACATAGGCATAGCCACTAAAATCGTATGCCACAGCTCCTGCATTGACTTGCACCGAACCTTGACTCTGATTCACCCAGGTTGGATAGCAGAGGTCCCAACAGAAATAATTGGAATCCACGAGACCCGTCGTTCCGATTTGCATGCGCTTGATCAGGTAACTCTGCGAACTCGCGCTGGTGTTGAGAAGGGCGATGTGCGCTTCGGCCAATGAGCCCGTGTGGCTGTTGACATATGCCACGGAGTCCATGGAGTGAATCGTGAGACTTTGAGCGTGCACCAAAAACGATGCGAAAAATGCGAATATGGAAAGTAGGCGTTTCATAGCAAATCGGAATTTTAAGGACCGGTATCAAAGGTACAGCGCATGCTGGCAAAACGCATGCTGGCACGCCAACGAGGACGCTTTTTGATTACCTTTCGATCCTGTTTTTAACACATCAAACAGATTTTAACCTTTTTTAATCAAGTACCCCATGAAAAAGCTTACGATTGTATTGGCTTTGCTGCTCGGCGGATCAACTGCGTTTGCACAGGCTACGCGCTTGGTTTTGTTTGAGGAATTCACTCAGGCTTCATGCGGCCCATGTGCCTCACAAAACCCAGCGTTCAACACATTGCTGAGTGGCAACACCACCAAGGCAATCTCCATCAAGTACCAAACTTCTTGGCCTGGTGTAGATCCCATGAACGCCGCCAACCCCACGGATGTAGCCACGCGCGTATCCTACTACGGCGTCAATGGTGTGCCCTGGACCGCTATGGACGGTGTCGCCGCCACAGGTTCTGCCTACGCCGGTGCTCCCGCGAACGTCACGCAAACGGCTATTGATACGCGCTATGCGGTGGCCTCGCCCCTAGCCGTTTCTGTCACGCACCAATTGACTTCCGGGTATGACTCGATCTTGATCGCCGTGTCCGTGAGCAACCCAGGAACGAGCTCCGTGACCTCTGGTTCAACGGGTTCCTTGAAGCTGCACACCGTGATTGTAGAGGAAGAAATCAACTACCCCACCGCGCCCGGATCCAATGGCGAGACGGATTTCTACAGCGTGATGCGCAAAATGTTGCCCAATGCGAGCGGTACGTCTTTGGCGGACACCTGGGCAGCCGGAGCCTCGCAAACCTTCACTTTTGCAGTGCCTCTCCCCTCCTACATCGCCAACTTGGGTGAAGTGGCCGTGGTCGCTTTCGTTCAGGACAACAGCTCCAAAGACGTAAAGAATGCGGCCTACTCCGCACCCCAGGCAGTTTCTGGCTTGGCTGATGCCGGCGTCAATGCACTCAATGCCAGCACCAATGGCCTATGTGATGTAAACGTTACGCCCTCGGTCGTCATTGAGAACGCTGGTTCCATCGCCATCACTTCTGCCACAGTCGGTTACAGCATCAATGGCGGTACACCCGTTACTCAAAGCTGGACGGGCAACTTGGCCTCGGGTCAAACCGCGACCGTCACCTTCCCCCAGGCTACATTGTCAGGCGGCACCAACGTTTTGGTCGCTACTGTTTCAAACCCCAATGGTTCAGGCGACTACAATGGCATGAACAACATGTCGTCACCCACAAAAATTGCCGTTTTGAGCTCCACGCCTCAAGCTTCTCCCAAAACAGAAGACATGGAAGGTGCCGCTATTGGTGCCATTCCTGCTGACATGATTATGCAGTACAATACGGCTACAGCGCCACGCTTGTATGTAGTAGACAAGTCAGTGGCTGGAACGGCCTATGAATTGGGTGGCTGGGGTCAATCCGCCAAGTCCTTGCGTTATGACTACTATGCCATCGCCTCCGGCGCGGTCATGTCTGTCACCACGCAAAAGATTAATATCAGCACATTGACGGCCCCCAAATTGTTCTTCGCGCATGCTTACGCCTCCTATGCGGGTGAAGCAGACGGTTTGAAAGTGTTTGCATCCACAGACTGTGGCACGACCTGGACCAACATCTTTGACAAATCAGGAGCAAGTCTTGCTACGTCAGGGAACCAAACGGCCCGTTTTTATCCCCAAGCGAGCCAGTGGGTTACCAACCAAATTTCCTTGGCACAGTTTGCAAGCTCCAATGAGTTGGTTTTGAAGTTCGAAGGAACTTCGGCCTATGGCAATAGCTTGTACGTAGACAATATTTGGGTTTCAAACAACGCCTTAGGTGTTGATGAGAACACAACCGCTTCATTGGTTGCCTTCCCGAATCCTGCTTCGACTACAGCGAACCTTGATCTCACCTTGACGCAAGATGCTTCTGTGGCTGTATCGCTCTTCAATGTAGCGGGTCAGCAAATCATGAACATCCCTGCCGAAGTCATGGCTGCAGGTCAGCATAATGTGGAAATCCCTGTTGCGGCATTGCCCAACGGTCTTTACACGGCTCAGGTAAGCATTGATGGTGCGGTTCAGACCGTTCGCATCTCTGTGGCTCACTAAGCATTATCGCCTATTTTTACAATCCGGAGGGCGCCTGCTCTCCGGATTTTTCATTTCTATTATGAAGCACCTCACCACCCTATTCGCTTTAGTGATAACCCTTGCACTTTCTGCGCAAGGGCTACCCCATGCCGAAATTCAAAATCTCCAAGGCCAAACGTTGGACGCCGCGACGTTGAAGAACGACGGCCACCCGATGATTGTCAGCTTTTGGGCCACTTGGTGCAAACCCTGCATCAGTGAACTCAACGCTTTCCACGACTACTACATCGACCTCGTTGAAGAGACGGGCGTCAAGGTGATGGCTATTTCTATTGATGACCCTCGGACCATGAGCAAAGTGGCCCCCTTTGTGGCGGGCCAAGCTTGGGAATACGGCATATACCTGGATCCCAACTCCAACTTGCGTCGCGCCATGGGCGTGAACAACGTCCCACACACTTTCTTGCTAGACGGCGAAGGAAAGATTGTTTGGCAAGCCAACAAATACGTACCAGGCGAAGAGGAAGAGCTCGCACACAAAGTGGAAGCCCTCGTGGCAGGACAATCCATCGAATAAGCCATGAAGAAACTGCTCCTCCTTGCCCTTTGTGCCAGCACCTGGTCTGCCTGGGGGCAGCAGCAATCCACCTTGCGGGCCATCCTTCAAAGCGATGCCCAATGGTACCTGCGCGACGAGGTCTTGGACCCTAGCGGCGAATTCTATCCTGACGAGCGCTTACTTGGCCAAGGCTTTGCGCTCTTCACGTATACGGATGGCGACTTCAGCGCGGGCATGCGGTACGAGAACTACCAAAACGTCATGCTCGGCTTCCCTCCCGGATTCCGCGGCGAAGGTATCAGTTACCGCTATGCACGGCTCCAGCGGGATCGCTGGAACATAACCGTCGGAAATTTCTACGAGCAGTTTGGCTCTGGCTTGATTTTCCGCTCGTATGAGGAGCGGGGCTTGGGATTGGACAATGCGATGGATGGCGTCCGCATCATCACCGACTTGGGCCATGGCCTCACCGTCAAGGGCGTCCTGGGGCGTCAACGTCTTTACTTTGGCAAAGGGGAGGGCATCGTACGCGGCCTCGACGGGGAATGGAGCCTTAACCAAGTCTTGCCTATCCTTTCTGAAAAACAGGTCTATGCCACGGTCGGCGCCAGCTTTGTCTCCAAATTCCAAAAGAGCTTTGATCCCGTGCTCAACCTCCCCAACAACGTGGGTGCTTGGGCTACCCGAGCCAATTTGACCTACAAGGGCTTTGCGTGGAACACCGAATACGCCTACAAGATCAACGACCCCAATTACGACAACGGCTACATCTACCGCCCGGGCACGGCCTTCCTCAGCACCTTGAGCTTTAGCAAGAAAGGTTTGGGCATTTTGGCCTCCGTCAAGCGCATTGACAACATGAGTTTCCGCTCCAACCGAGACGGCCAGCAGTTTGACCTCTTTATCAACTTTTTGCCTCCCACCACCAAGCCCCACACGTACGCGCTAGCGGCCCTGTACCCATACGCGACCCAAGTGAATGGCGAAATGGGCGGCCAGTTCGAAATCAACTACATGATCCCACGGGGAAGCAAACTGGGTGGCAAATACGGGACCCAACTAAGCCTCAACACGTCCATGGCCAACAGCATTGACAAGGGTTTCTTGGAAGATGGCACCCGCGGTGAAAAAGGCACCCAAGGCTATACGTCGAATCCCTTTGCCTTTGGACCCATCGTATACTTCCGCGACGTGAATGCCTCGGTGACCCGGAAGTTTTCCAAGAAGTTTAAGAGCCAACTGACCCTTTTCAATTTCAAATACAACAAGACCGTCTTGAACGACGGAGTGGGCGATATTACCCTACTTGAAGCACCCGGTACAGATTCCGTCATCAACGTTCAGGCCTTGGTCTGGGAAAACCAAATCAAGCTTCCGAAGGGACAAACGCTGCGCACCGAATTTCAACTGGCCCTCGCCGATGGATTCCGTGGGGATATGGCCATGGGACTCGCCGAGTGGACGATTTCCCCTGACTGGACAATTGCCGTGCAAGACATTTACAACTACGGCCACCCCAGCGAAAGCCGTCGCATCCACTACCCTATTTTATCGCTCATCCACTTCAACGGCCCCACCCGAGTCCAAATTGGCTACGGCCGCCAACAGCAAGGCATCTTCTGCGTAGGCGGTGTCTGCCGTGTGGTTCCTCCTTCGAGTGGTTTGAGCTTCTCCTTAACGACGAGTTTGTGATGAAAAAGTTCCTTGCCCCCATAGTCATCCTTGCTACATGGGCATTGGCCCCGAGTTGTGATGTAATCACGGAGCCTTTCAAGGAAAATCCCAATCCCGTGGACACGAGTTCGGTTGTTCGCGGGGACACCCTCGTCCAAACCACACGCGCCGTCTTCATCGAGGACTTTACCGGGCACCGCTGCAAGAACTGCCCAAAGGCTTCCAAGGCCATTAAGGCCCTGGATAGCATCTACGGCCCAACGCGGATCATCCCCGTGGCACTCCATGCCGGTCCTTCTAATTTCACTGGAGTCAACGCGGATTACCCCACCGACTTCACCACGGTTGAAGGCGATGACATTGCGACCCTTTTTGGCATTTTTGCCCTCCCCATGGGCATGATCCAACGAGGGGATTATCCCACTGCGCACCAAAAAACCTACACTGCCTGGGCGGGCCTTTCCGCACAAGAAATCGCGACTGCCCCTGAGGCCCTATTCACCCTCTCATCGGCCTATGACTCCGTTTCCCGTCAAGCCATTGTTCACTACAGTGTCAAGCTGGAGAGCGCACAAACCAACGGACTCGGCATTGCAGTCTACTTAAAGGAATCACACATCGTTTCCCCGCAGCTCATGCCGAATAACACGCGAGATGAATTCTACGTGCACAAAAACGTCCTGCGCGCTGCACCGCTTGGCCCTACCGGTATGGAAGTTTCAGCCACAGGTGGTGCTGCGGGCCAGGTATTCACAGGGAGCGCCACCAAGACCCTAGATCCCCTCTGGAATCCCAAAGAATGTGAATGGGTGGTCATTCTTTATGACCGAAGCACCTACCGCGTGCTTCAGCCTGCGCAAATTTTCGTCTGGTAATAGGGCTTGAGGGCTTGGCAAAACAACGGAAAGTCCCGGCGCGCAGCGAAGTTCCACAGCAAAATTTGAGAGGAAAAGAAACTAAACGTTTAAGCGAAAAAGCTACAGCGCGAAGCGCGAGCCACCTAGCTCCCTAGCCT
>DFSS01000054.1:0-45726 GCA_002381225.1 Flavobacteriales bacterium UBA3431
CCGGTGTTGGGGAGCCATTCTGCCCGCGAAATACGCGGGATTCGGGCCACTTCTTTCCCCGATGCCAACTGGTAAATGGCGAGGTACCCATCCCCTTCTTGAGGGGCGACGATGGCGTAGGCAAGGTCGCCCATGCCGTCCATACCAAACGATTTCATGCTTTCCCAGCGGTCGTAGTCCGAATGGGACAAAGGGCGCTTGGGGGCCACTGGAATCTCCACTGACTGCCCATGGACAGATACACTCCATAACGCGATCAGAAGGATTCCTAGATTTCTCATCCGGCCATGGTGTGATATACGGCCTGAACGTCGTCGTCCTCTTCGAGTTTTTCGATGAGTTTTTCAACGTCGGCCTGCTGTTCTTCCGTGATTGTCTTCGTATCCATGGGGATGCGTTCAAAGCCCGAATTCAAAATCTCCATGCCCTTTTCCTCCAGCGCTTTAGTGATGGCGCCGTATTCGGCAAAGGGAGCGTAGATCATGATGAGATCGAGGCCTTTCTCTTCGTCGTGTTCTTCAAAGATTTCCTCCACGCCGAAATCGATCATTTCGAACTCAAACTCTTCCAAATCCAGGGTGCCCTTGGCCATTTTGAAGAAGCACTTTCGGTCAAACATAAATTCCACGCTTCCGCTCGTGCCCAAACTGCCGTTGCACTTGTTGAAGTAGGAACGCACATTGCCCACAGTGCGGGTGCTGTTATCGGTAGCAGTCTCCACAAGCACCGCAATGCCATGGGGGCCATAGCCTTCGTAGACCATTTCCTTGTAGTCCGCCTGGTCTTTGCTCGAGGCACGTTTAATGGCGCGTTCCACATTTTCCTTGGGCATGTTGGCATCGCGCGCATTCTGCATCAAGGCCTTCAATCGGCTATTGGCATCCGGACTGGGCCCAGATTCCTTGACAGCCATAATGATGTCTTTGGTGATGCGAGTAAAAACCTTGGCCATGGAGGACCAACGTTTCATTTTTCGTGCTTTCCGGTATTCAAATGCGCGTCCCATGGAGGGTAAAGGGGTAAAAAGTTAAAGGGTCGAAGGGGAGAAGGGTAAAGGGGTGGAAAGGATTAAGGAAAAAGGATGGAAGGGGTCAACGCCTAGGTCCTTTTTGCCTCTTGCCTTCAGTGCCTTGTTTGCCCCGGGCCGTTCGACGAAGTACAAATGTAGGGTATGGGTCGTGTTGGTTTGCGCGCAGGGTAGCGGGCAAAAATCCTTGCCTACTCGACCGTCCAGGTTCGGCCAAGCGCCAAGACTTCTTCTAAGCTCCGCGTCTGAGCATGTGCGGCATGGACTTGGGCTTCAAAGATGGGCCGATCCTCCCGATAGAGCACGCCAAAGGGACGCACTTCGCCCGTCATTCGCGCTAGGGCAAAGCCTTTCATGGCATCCGTTTCATCGTGGATCCAACATTCGCTCAAAGGGCGCTCCATGGTTGAAACAATGCGGACCGTTTGTCCGTCCAGCCAAAGCGCCTTGTCGTGGTCGACACCAAATGTGATCGGTTGGCCGTGCTCCAAGAAGATGGCATGATCGCTTTGGGTTTTTTTGTCGGTGAAGGCTTCAAAGGCCCCATCGTGAAACACATTGCAGTTCTGGTAAATTTCGAGCAAGGCACTCCCTCCGTGCGCTTTGGCCCGAGTCATCATCTCGCGAAGGTGGGCGGGATGCCGGTCCATGCTGCGAGCCAGAAACGTAGCTCCTGCTCCAAGTGCCAAGGTTTGCGGGTTTACAGGGTGGTCAATACTTCCCAGTGGGGTGGACTTGGAGATAGCCCCTGCGCGGCTTGTAGGCGAATACTGGCCTTTGGTTAGGCCATAAATTTCATTGTTGAACAGCAGGATGGGAACCCCAACATTGCGTCGAAGTGCATGAATCAGGTGATTCCCGCCAATACTCAATGCGTCTCCATCTCCCGTAATGATCCAGACATCCAAAGATGGGTTCGCGAGCTTGATTCCAGTGGCTACAGCCGGGGCACGGCCATGGAGGCTGTGCATGCCGTAGGCGTTGACATAGTAGGGCAAGCGGCTCGCGCAACCAATGCCGGAAACAACGACCGTATTGGCCGGATCTGCATCCATTTGAGCCAACACTTCGGTGAATTGCTTTAAGACGGAATAGTCCCCACATCCTGGGCACCAGCGCACCTCTTGGTCGGAAAGAAAGTCTTTGCCACTTTTCATGCGTCGGAAAGATGCTGCGCCAAGCGCTGTTGAACTTCGAGTGCGCCAAAGGGCTGTCCACTGGTCTGTCCTAAGAAGACCAATTCGCGCGTGGTTTGGCTTCGCAACACGTGAATCAGCTGTCCCTCGTTCAATTCGGCGACAACAATTTGGCTGAATCCCTCCATGAAGGAAAACAAGTCGGGATGAAGTGGAAATAAGTGTTTTAAATGCACATGGGTCACGGCATGTCCGGCATCGCGTAAAGCCTCCACCGCGGTGCGGAGGGCTCCATAGGTACTGCCCCAGCCGACGACCAACAGGTCGCCCGTTGGCGCTCCCACCTCAACGCTCAAGGGCCCATAAAAGCGCGTCACCGCCTGCACTTTTTTGGCCCGTTCGCGGATCATTTGTTGGTGGTTCGCCGCATCATACGACACATGGCCTGTATTGGCTTCGGTTTCTAAGCCGCCCAGACGGTGCATCCCTTCGGGGGTGCCTGGAGTGATCCAAGGGCGGACACCGTGCTCATCCCGTGCATACGGCAAACGTTGGACGTCCGCATGGGGTGGGGTGATCTGAGGCAATCCGGCCAAGTCCGGTAAACGGAAGGGCTCGGCACTGTTCGCAATGTAGGCGTCCGACAAAACCATGACGGGCGTCATCGATTCTACCGCCATTTTGGCCGCCAAAACCATATCAAACATGGCTTCGCCCGTGCGTTTGATGGCCATGATTGGCATCGGGGCTTCACCATGGCGTCCATACATGGCTTGGAATAAATCGGACTGTTCCATCTTGGTAGGCAAGCCTGTGCTTGGACCGCCCCGTTGCACATTGATGACAATCAAAGGCAACTCCATCATCACCGCCAAGCCCAGACCCTCGCCTTTGAGGCTAATCCCTGGGCCTGAGGAAGCCGTTGCCCCCAAACTCCCTGCAAAGGAGGCCCCGAGGGCCGCCGTAACCGATGCAATCTCATCTTCTGCCTGAAAGGGCAGTACCCCATCAGGTCGGAGCCTCGCCAATTCATGAAGGATATCGGAAGCCGGAGTGATGGGATAGCCAGCATAGAGAACGGAACGGCCGAGTTGACGGGCCACGGCGGCCAATCCAAGGGCTATTGCATGGCTCCCCGAGATGGTCTTGTAGGTGCCGGGTTGGGCTTTACGTTGGGGCACCTCCCGGCGGAATGCCGTCCATTCCGCGGTCTCCCCCAAGTGGTAGCCCGCTCGGAATGCCAGAATATTCGCCTCGCCGAGGTCTCCCGCAAACTGCCGTTTCAAATCTGCTTCCATCGCCGGGGCAGATTGGCTGTACAACCACGTCAAGAGTCCCAGAATGGTCATATTCTTGGCCCGGCTTTTTTCCTTTCCAGAGAGTGGCGAATCCTTGAGCGCTTCCCCAGTGAGTTTCTTGAAATCCACCTCCAACACTTGGAAGCGGCTGTGGGCATCCGCCAAGGGTTCCGCGTCAGCCGGGAGTCCGGCAATCGCTTTAGAACGCGCATCAAAGCCGTCTGTAGAGGCCAATAAGAGCCCGCCTGCTTTGAGTTTGCCCTGATGCTTCATCCATCCGGCCACATTGAAGGCCACCATCACATCTGCCGCGTCACCTGGATCAAAAATGGCCTCGGAGGCCATTTGAAACTGAAATCCCGAGACGCCCGATACGGTGCCCTGTGGCGCGCGAATTTCCGCAGGAAAATCGCTGAGGGTCCGCACATCTTGACCACTCTGGGCGGCAGCCCGAATGAGCTGGGAGCCCAAAAGTTGTATCCCATCGCCGGAATCTCCCGCAATGAGAACGACTAGGTGGGATTGAATTTTAGTCATGGGTATGCACCACGGCCACCACTTCGGGGGCGTACTTTTTGATGGTGGTTTCTACCCCGTTTTTCAGGGTCATTTGGTTGACCGAGCACCCTGCACAAGCGCCGAGCAGACGGACCCGAACCTCCATGCTGTCCGTGATTTCGGCCAACTGAATGTCTCCGCCATCATTCTGCAAGAAAGGGCGGATTTCGTCAAGGGCGCGGTGGACGCGGTCTAGGAGGTCACTCATGCGTTTCGTGGCGTGGTTTTGCATCCCGCCATGGTCGTAATACGAACCGCTTCGGTGGGGGGAAGGTTCTCAATGCGGTCGGTCAAAGAGGTAATCATGTTTTGGACTACTTCGGTAAAGGCCTCCACCGAAGGGCCCTGCGCCTGCAGGGCGGCGGGATGGCCCACATCGCCCGCTTCGCGAATACTCTGGATCAAGGGAACCTCCCCGAGGAAGGGAACCTCGAGTTGGTAGGCCAACTGGCGAGCGCCCTCTTTGCCAAAGAGGTAGTACTTCATATCCGGCAACTCGGCCGGGGTGAAGTAGGCCATGTTTTCGACGATGCCGAGAACGGGAATTTGAATGGCGTCCATTTGGAACATGCCCACACCTTTGCGCGCATCTGCCAAGGCTACATGCTGCGGGGTGGAAACGACGACCGCACCCGTGATAGGCAGGGCTTGCACAATGCTCAAATGGATATCCCCCGTGCCGGGAGGCAAGTCGATGAGTAAGAAGTCCAGTTCCCCCCAATGCGTTTCTTGGAGCATTTGATTGAGGGCCTTGGTCGCCATGGGACCGCGCCACACGACGGCTTGATCCGTCCCGGCAAAAAAGCCGATGGACATCACTTTGACGCCGTAGGACTCGACGGGCTCCATTTTACGGACGCCATCGACCTCCAAGGCCCCGGGGCGATCGGCTACGACATCCAGCATCAAGGGCATGGAAGGGCCGTAAATGTCCGCATCTAAGATGCCCACTTTAAAGCCCATGCCCGCGAGGGTTACCGCGAGGTTGGCGGTCAACGTAGATTTTCCGACGCCCCCCTTTCCGGAAGCAACGGCGACCACATGCTGAATACCTGGTATGGCTTTCCCACGAAGGACGGTGGATTCGGGCGTTTCGGGTGCTTCGACAAGCAGGTGAATGGTCACTTGAAGCTTCGGGTCGATGCGCGCATGAACCGCCTTCAAGACTTCCACCTCCAATTTTTTCTTTTGGTGCAGCACTGGGCTGTCGCTCACCACATCCAAAATAACTTCGGAACCCATGATTTGCACATTGCGCAACCCATTGGAGGCCATGAGTAATCCTTTGCCGGAGGCATTTGCCACTGCGCTGAGCGCTTCTTCCACTTGTTTGCGTGTCACCATGCCGCAAAATTACGGCGCAAGGGCGGGAGGGCCGTGTATTTTATATGGCAATCTATGCCGGCATCGGGCTGAGCCCTTCCGGCAAGGTCTTATTGGCCAATTGGCCACAGGCCGCATCGATGTCCTTTCCACGCGAACGGCGCACCTTGGCTGTGACCCCAATGCGCGCCAAAGCGGTCACATAGGCCTCGAGCGCCTCGGGATCGGCTTGCTGGAAACGCTCATCCCCGATCGCATTGTACTCAATCAGGTTGACTTTTACGGGTATCCGCTTACACAATTGGACGAGGGCGTGAACATCCTCAGGGGCGTCATTGACCCCTTTCCAAACCACATATTCAAAGGTGATTCGGCGTTTCGTGGCACGGTACCAGTATTCTAGGGCCTCGCGGAGTTCAGCAATCGGAGCCACATCGTTGATGGGCATGATCTGCGACCTCACTTCGTCCCGGGCAGAATGCAGGCTCACGGCTAAATGGAATTTTACCCCATCGTCCGCCAATTTCTTGATCATTTTGGGCAATCCCACGGTAGACAAGGTGATGCGTCGTGGAGACAGGCCCAATCCGTCCGGCTGAGTAATCTTTTCGATGGCCGTCAGCACATTGTGGTAGTTCATGAGGGGCTCCCCCATGCCCATGAATACAATGTTGGTGAGCGGACGACCAAAGTGCTCCATGCCTTGTTGGTGGATCGCACGGACTTGGTCATAGATTTCGTCGGGTCCCAAGTTGCGCATGCGCTTCAGCCGAGCGGTCGCGCAAAAGGCACAATTCAAGCTGCATCCCACTTGCGAGCTCACACAGGCCGTAATGCGCTTTTCGGTAGGAATCAGTACCGACTCTACGATCAAGCCGTCGGGAAGTTTGACAGCATTTTTGATGGTGCCGTCCTCAGAGTGCTGGGCTTGCGTGACGGAAATGGGGTGAATGGCATATTCCGCCGACAACTTGGCTTGAAGAGCGGTAGGGATGTTGCGCATGTCCGAAATGGCGTGGACACCTTTGGCCCAAATCCAGTCATACACTTGGGCAGCACGAAAGCTTGGTTCGCCCCATTCCGCAAAAAGGGTTTGCAGGTCCGCTTTGGAGAGGCTTCGCAGATTTTTGGGGGAAGGAATCACTCGTTCACACGTTGTAGCGATCCAAATTGGACCTTGTTTTTTCTGTAGGAATAAAAGACGGCTTCGCCTTGCACCAATTCGCTCGAGGTGCTTCGGCGCGGAAGGGTTTGGACCCTGTCTTTGCTGTTGTTGTACAAGACCGTGTAAAGCATTTCCGCCTCCGGGGTAATGGTAACAGCCACCACATTGGAGGTCCGTGCGTTGCGCATCACCACCGGACGGCGCACCCCAAATCGCTTGGTGTTTGATTTGTGGTCATTGAAAATGAGGTGAAGTTGCTTGCCGTCCACTAAGGGCAAATAGCCCGAAGCCCGGCCTCCATCATTTTTGGAAAACTGCCGCTTGGGTACATGGCCCGACCATTCGATTTCGCCCTTGTCCGAAATGCCAAAAGCGATAATGTCGTAGTAGTAATAGTAGTAGTTCGTCACCGTACCGTTGCGGGTTTGGGTGGTCACCACTTGCATTTCATAGTCCTCCGCAATCACAAAGGCCCCCCCATCCGGACGGTGCAAAAAATGCCGGAAGACAAAGTCCTCCCGAATTTCCGCGCCCCGGGTAGCTCGGCCAGTACTCATAAATTCATCCAAAAATTCCGTGGAGAAAGGTGAAAGGTGGGTGGACACGACGTTGGCCTCGGCCTGATCGAGCGTGATGTAAAACATGCCCTTCATGGAGGCCCGGTTGTAGCCCTGCTCGGAATAGAATCCGGCAATCGCCATGGTATTGTTCCCAAAATCCAATTCCATTCCCATGTTGGTGACATAGACCAGATCCAGACCTAAATCAATTTCAAATACGCGCTCATCCTTTCCACTCAGGCGGTATACGATGAACTCCTCATTGGATTCGCCCCAAACCCAGCGCTCGCCTTTGTTGCGCTCTGGGGTCTTCTTGCCGATGAAATAGACATCGCCATCGTTGGTGACATCCGATCGGTACAGGCTAAAATAGCGGTCCAAAATGTCCAACTCGATGTCCTTGGCCCAGAGCAGTTCAAGCTGCAAGTTGTAAACGGCCACAGAGAATTTCTCATTGTCCCGAATGCTGTAGTCAGGATTCGAGAAGATCATGAACTTTTGGCGGTCTTGGGAGAAGCTAATCTTAAAGCTGCCCTTGTATTTCCGACGGGCATCCAGGCGTTCCACTACCTTCAGTTCCTTGGGGTCGCCTTGGGCATCTAAAACCTGAAGCAGAAGGATTTTTTGGTCCGTTTGGCGGTTGTAGGCTTGTAAAAAAATGTAAAACTCCCCCTGGACCACATGGGTAGAAATCAATTCCGTTCGGTCCCCTTGGTAGATGATTTGGTCCATTTCGGATTGCCAAACTTGCCGCGAAGTCTTGCGGTCATATTTCGCGAAGTACCAGCGGTTAGCGGTCAACAGGGCGTAGCGGCTTCCATAGGTGTAGAAGGCCTCTGCATCCATGTCCAAAATATCCTGCGTTTGCACATCGCGGTAGCGGTACGGGGTTCCCCACTGCAGCTCATAGGCCGGTAATTGCCCGTACAATGCAGGGCCAAATGCCCAGAAAAAAAGAAAAATGTACTTCAATGAACGCATTGTGGCAGGGTTTTGGAATATTTGCAAAGAAACGATGCAACGATGAAGACGCGCCTTTTTTCCTTAACGACCCTCCTCTTGCTAGGGGTGGGATTCCTCCCTGATGCCCAAGGGCAAACGGTTGTGGTGAAAAAACGCAATGTCGAAACCGGTGAAGTCTATTCGTCTAACTCTAGCAAAAGCAATACCAAGGCGTCCCTCAACCAGGCCATCAAATACAACTTTTTGCCGTTTTTTATCGGGGAGATGCCCTTGGGCTATGAAATAAAGATCAATGACTTCTTGACGGCGGAAGCAGGACTTGGCTTGACGACCAATAACTCTCTGGACGAATTGATTTTCTCGGGCTACGAGGATTTCTATGATTTGGCAGACCGCAATTTGATCAATCTGAGCCATTACGCTTCATTTAAAATTTTCCCGGAAGGCAATGCCTTCAATGATGGCTACTACCTAGGGTTTGATTACCACTACCGACCCTACTCGAAAGGATTTGAACTCAACGGAAGCACCTACCGTGCCACCAAACGTTTTACGGATATTGGCTTGGTGTTTGGCTTTCAAGGCCGTCCTTCCGAACACATCATGCTGGACCTCTACGCCGGGGTTGCCCAACGTCACATTAACTGGGACCGCCCCTCCTTGAGCCAGATCATAGATCCTGTTACCGGCAATGTCGTGGCGGCCATCAACATCAACAATGACCGGTACCCGACCATTGGCGGCCTGCTTGGATTCAAAGTGAGCTACCTCTTCGGGGAATCCATCATCCAGGGTGCGCCCTCAAAGTCGACCGCCACCAAAGCCAAATCAAGGAAGAAGTCCAAGCGCCGTCGCCGCCGTCGCCGCTGAGCCACGCATTTCCCCGAACTTCATTCACCCATCAAAAAAGCCCGGCATGTGCCGGGCTTTTTTATGCAAGAAGGAAATATTCTTTTAGATGATCAACAACGCATCGCCGTAGCAGAGGAAGCGGTACCCCTCTTTCACCGCGAGATTGTAGATATCCATGGTCAAATCATGGCCCGCAAAAGCACTGGTCAGCATGAGCATGGTGCTCTGGGGGCCGTGGAAATTCGTGATCAGCGCATCGGCCGTAGTAAACTCGTAGGGCGGGAAGATAAACTTGCTTGTCCAGCCGTTGGTGGGCTTCACACGGTTATCCGTAATAGTCGAACTTTCCATGGATCGAATCACCGAGGTGCCTACCGCGACCACGCGCTTCTTGTTCGCCTTGGCATGGTTGATTTTGTCCGCGGTATCGTCATAGAGCCAGAATTGCTCGGATTCCATTTTGTGTTTGGACAGATCTTCGACTTCCACCAGACGGAAGGTTCCCAAGCCCACGTGCATGGTCATCTCAGCGGTTTCAATGCCTTTGATTTCCATGCGCTTGAGTAGATGCTTGCTAAAGTGCAAGGAAGCTACCGGTGCTGCGACAGCTCCTTCTACTTTGGCAAAAATGCTTTGATACCGGTCGGCGTCTTCCGGCTCCAAGGGACGTTGTACGTAGTTCGGCAAGGGAGTCTCTCCCATTTCCTTCAATTTCTCTCGGAACTCCTCGTAGCTGCCATCGTAAAGGAATCGCAACGTGCGGCCCCGTGAGGTGGTATTGTCAATGACTTCGGCCACAAGTGAATCGTCGTCTCCGAAATAGAGCTTATTGCCGATGCGGATTTTGCGCGCTGGGTCTACCAACACATCCCATAGGCGGCTCTCCGCATTCAATTCGCGCAACAGAAATACCTCAATCAAGGCGCCCGTTTTTTCCTTGTTCCCCCACATGCGGGCTGGGAAAACTTTGGTGTTGTTCATCACCATCAAATCGCCTTCGTCGAAGTAGTCTAGAATGTCCTTGAACTGGCGGTGCTCTACTTTGCCCGTCTCGCGGTGGACGACCATCATGCGTGCATCATCGCGGTAATCGGTGGGGTATTGCGCGATCAGCGACTCAGGCAAATCATACGCAAAATGGGAGAGCTTCATTTTCATAGGCGGCAAAGATACCCTTTTGCATAGGGGGTTGTCAAGTGTTTAGCCAAACTTCCTCTCTGGGCCTACCGGGCAACCGTTGATTAGAGGGTCCGAAAACTAGGC
Source organism: Flavobacteriales bacterium UBA3431 (assembly GCA_002381225.1). GTDB lineage: Bacteria > Bacteroidota > Bacteroidia > Flavobacteriales > Schleiferiaceae > TMED14. The sequence continues at coordinate 10,146 of DFSS01000054.1, forward strand.
CGAGAGGGCATCGAGGACTTCCTGAACGGAATGGCTTTCCTCGAGGTGAAAGTCACCCACCTGGGTGCGAACCAATCCCGCCAAATACGCCCCACATCCCAGCACCGCGCCGATGTCATGAGCCAAGCTCCGAATGTACGTGCCCTTGCTGCAGGCTACGTCCAAGACCCACGTGTCCCCTTCGGTTTGCACAAAGTCCAATGAAAAGATGGAAACGCGGCGAGATGGCATGTCCACCTCTTTTCCTTTGCGGGCCTCCGCGTAGGCCCGCTTGCCATCGACGCGAACCGCGCTAAACACGGGGGGTATTTGGTCAATCTCCCCCGTGAACCGCTCTAGAAGTTCGGCTTGGATGGCCTCATTCCAAATCGGAATGGCTTGGTCTGTAGGCTGTATTTCCGTCTCGGCATCGTAGCTGGCCGTCGTCGCTCCAAGGCGCACGGTGGCTCGGTAGCCCTTTGGGGTGTCTACCCAATGTGGAATGGTTTTAGTGGCCCGACCCACGCAAAGAACAAGCACGCCCGTGGCGAGTGGATCCAACGTACCGGCATGGCCAATTTTGACTTTCACCCCGTAACGGCGCTTGAGGGCATTGCGCACTTTGGCAACTACGTCAAACGAGGTCCACCCCAAGGGCTTGTCCACAGAGAGAATCCAGCCTGCCTGAAGCGTTTCTACATCCGGGGGTATGTTCATGCCAAGACGGTCCATGCCGCTGCCACGGTTCCGAGCACGAGGCAGTAGATGGCAAATCCGGAGAGTTTGGCACGCTTGACCAAGCTGAGCATCAACTTACAGGCCCAGAGACCCGTGATGAAGGCTGCGACAAAGCCCACCAACAGGGGGGCGAGGTGTTGGTCTTGGTATGTTTGGGACATCGAAAAGAGGTCCAAGGTATCCATGGCCATTTTACCCAAAATCAAGGGCACGACCATGAGAAAGCTAAAGCGCGCAGCCTGTTCGCGATCAATCCCGAGTAGGACAGATGTGGAAATCGTGGCACCCGAACGGCTAATCCCAGGCAGGATGGCAATCGCTTGGGAAAGACCCACGACCAACGCGTCGGCATAGGTGACTTTTTTATGAGTTTTTTTGGCCCGGTCCGCCAGGAAGAGAAGCAAGCCTGTGATGATCAACATGATGGCCACCATGAAGACATTCCCATCGAAGAGCATTTCGATGACATCGTTGAAAAAGAGTCCCACAATGGCTGCAGGGATCATGGACAAGACCAAAGCCAATGCAAACCGGCGCTCCTCTGTATTCCCTTTGAAAAAGCCCGCGATGATATGGCGTATATCTTTTTGGAAGGTGACCACCGTAGCCAGGGCCGTGGCGCCGTGCACGGTCACGGTGAACATCATGTTGCTGCTCGTATCCCAAGAGGTTCCCAAAATGGTCCGACCCAACTCCAAATGGCCCGAGGAGCTCACCGGCAAGAATTCGGTTAACCCCTGAATAATGCCCAGAATCAGAGCACTCCAGATGTCCGCGTTCATGACTTCGGGCGTCGTAAAATCGCAAATACCTCCACCACAAAGCCCAATACAATCAAGAGCGGCGCCCAGGTGATGCGTCGCGCGTTAAAAAGCGCCTCGTTGTATACGTTGGGATCTTCCGAGCCGCCCCCGGCCATGAGGATAAAGCCAAGCACAATGAGGGCGAGTCCTACCGCAAACAAGAGGTAGTTGGTTTTGTCGAAGAGAAAGGAATTTTGGCTCATTAGTCGTATAGTTGATTCGTTTTGAGAGCGAGGTATCGGCGGACCGCCATGGCTGTGCTGCTTGCCGTGAGGAGAAGTCCCACCACGGTCATGGCCAAAACCTCCAAGGCCCATAGGGTCCATGGCAGCGAGCTGGCCAGTTCAGGATACACCTGACGGGTCGATTGAAAGAGTATGGCCAAGAGCACTGCAGCAAACAGTCCTCCAAAAAGTCCCAGTCGGAGGCCCTGACGCAAAAAGGGTCGGTGAATAAAGGCTTTGGTGGCCCCCACCAACTGCATGGTTTTAATCGAAAACCGTCGGGCATAAATGGCCAACCGAATGGAGCTATTGATCAAGGCCATGGAAACCAACAGAAGTACGAAAGCGGCGGCCAGCATGGCCGTTGTGATTCGTCCTATGTTTTTGTGAATCGCGGAGATTAATGCCCGGTCATACACCATGTCTTCGACAATGGACTCTTTCAACAGACGTGCTTTCAGGTCGTCAAGCACCACTGGCGTAACGAAATCTGCATTCAACTTGAGGTCCAATGCATCACTGAGCGGATTGTAGCCCAAAAAGTCCACAAAGTCCTCGCCGAGTTCAGATTGAAATTTGGCCGCGGCGTCTTCCTTGCTGATGAAGACAATCTGCCTGACTTCCGGGGCCATCGCCCAAGTCGCTTCCAGCGCTTCCCGTTGGGCCGTGGTGGTCTCGGGTCGCAGGAACAGCGTGAAGGTGAAATTTTCCTTGAGTTCGTTGGTCAGGGTGCGCGCTTGATAGAGGAGCGTCATCATCACGCCCAGGACAAACAGAACTAGGCCAATGCTCACGATGACCGAGAGGTAGGAATAGCGCAAGCGCTTCCGATTAAACTGATCTTCTCCTTTCGGTCGGCTCATAGTGCAAATCTAACGAATTGCCCGGCTATTTGGCGTGGATTCCCCCGTGGATTCCTGCGGCCACCCCGCCTGTGCAATCTCCGCTCAGGGCGTACTTTTGCTCCCATGGAGTACCGCCCCGCTGAACTGGATGCCAAATGGCAAGCTTACTGGAGAGAGCACCGAACTTTTTCGGCTGAATTCCCGAGTGATAAGCCCAAATTTTATGTGCTGGACATGTTTCCTTACCCTTCAGGAGCCGGATTGCACGTGGGGCACCCCCTGGGCTACATCGCCAGCGACATCGTCGCGCGCTACAAGCGCCACCGCGGCTACAATGTTTTGCATCCCATGGGCTACGATGCCTTTGGTCTGCCTGCCGAACAGTACGCGATCCAGACCGGCCAGCATCCCGCCATCACGACGGAAGCCAACATTGCCCGCTACCGCGAGCAGTTGGACCGCATCGGCTTCAGTTTCGACTGGGGCCGCGAGGTGCGCACGTGCAACGCCGACTACTACCAGTGGACACAGTGGATTTTCATTCAACTCTTTCACGCCTGGTTCAACGAAGCAAGCGGCAAGGCTGAATCCATCGATACCTTGATCGCCCATTTGGCTGCACAGGGCACCGAAGGATTGCGCGCTACCCACCATGGCGATCCTGCATGTACGCCTGAAGAATGGAGCAACTTCGATGCCGCAGAGCGTGAAGCTTTCTTGCAGCAGTTCCGACTCGCCTTCCGGTCCGAATCGGTCGTCAACTGGTGCCCCGCTTTGGGAACCGTTTTGGCGAATGACGAGGTGGTCGATGGGCGCTCAGAACGCGGCGGTCATCCGGTCGTTCAAAAGCCCATGCTGCAGTGGAGCTTGCGCATTTCTGCCTACGCCCAGCGCCTGCTGGACGGGCTGGACAGTTTGGATTGGTCCGATTCCATGAAAGAGACGCAGCGCAACTGGATCGGCCGCAGCCAAGGAGCCCGTGTCCGCTTTGGACTTCCTAGCATCGAGGGCGAAGCCCTAGAGGTCTTTACTACCCGACCCGACACCTTGTACGGCGTGACCTTCATGGTCATTGCCCCAGAACATCCTATGCTCGCTTCGCTGACCACAGACGCTCAACGCGAGGAGGTGGAGGCCTACCAAGAAGCTTCGGCACGCCGCAGCGAGCGTGACCGCCAAGCGGATACAAAAACGATTTCCGGCGCCTTCACGGGAGCCTATGCCAGCCATCCGTTCACAGGCGCTCCAGTGCCCATCTGGACCAGTGACTACGTATTGATGGGCTATGGAACGGGGGCCATCATGGCCGTTCCGGCGCACGACAGCCGCGACTATGCCTTTGCCAAGCATTTTGATCTACCCATCCAAGCCGTGGTAGCCGGTGGAGACCTGGCCGCAGAATCGTACGACGCCAAAGAGGGCGCCCTCGTGAATTCGGACTTTTTGAACGGCTTGCAGGTCAAAGAAGCCATTGAGCGCGCCATTGTGGAAGTGGAAGCGCGTGGTCTGGGCGAGCGACGCGTGCAGTACCGCTTGCGGGACGCGGTGTTTGGCCGCCAGCGCTACTGGGGCGAGCCCATTCCGGTGGCCTACCGCGACGGGGTGCCCGAGACCTTGCCTTTGGAAGAGTTGCCTTTGGTCTTGCCTGCCGTAGATGCCTACTTGCCCACGGAAGACGGCGAGCCTCCTTTAGCGCGTGCGGCGGCGTGGCAGTCACGCGAAGGCCTTCCCTTGGAGACCACCACCATGCCCGGTTGGGCAGGAAGTTCCTGGTATTTCTTGCGCTACATGGACGCCCAGAACGACGGCGCCTTTGCCGCGAAAGACAAAGTGGACTATTGGAACCAAGTGGACCTCTATGTCGGCGGCAGCGAGCACGGTACCGGCCACCTCCTCTACTCCCGTTTTTGGGGTCATGTCCTGAAGGATTTGGGGCATATCCCCTTCGCCGAACCATTCCAAAAACTTGTCAACCAGGGCATGATTCAGGGCATTTCGGCCTTTGTGCACCGGCTTGAAGGCACTCAAACCTATGTGAGTTCGGATGCGTTACAGGGCCGTAAGAGCCAGCGAATCCATGTGGACGTTCGGTTTGTGAATGAAAAAGACGAACTGGACCGAGACGGCTTTAAAGCTTGGCTGCCCGAATTTGCCCAGGCGACCTTTGAACCCGCTGATGGCCCGATTAAGCTTGATCGGGAAGTGGAGAAGATGTCCAAGTCCAAGCACAACGTCATCAACCCCGATGCCATCTGTGCCGACCATGGCGCTGATGCCCTCCGGTTGTACGAAATGTTCCTCGGCCCATTGGAACAGTCCAAGCCCTGGGATACTAAGGGCTTGAGCGGCGTGACCGGATTCTTGCGCAAGGTCACCCGTTTGATGGACAAGCGCAGCGCCGATGCTGCGAGCAAAGACGAACTCAAGACCTTGCACAAGCTCATCGAAAAAGTGGAGAAAGACATGGAGAATTTATCCTTCAACACCACCGTGAGCGCTATGATGATTGCGGTCAACGAATGGTCCGGGCAAACGTCCATTTCCACCTCCACTCTCCGCGAATTTGCGATCCTACTCTCCCCCCTGGCTCCTCACTTGGCGGAAGAGCTGTGGGAACAATTGGGGGGGGCGACGAGTATGGCCTATGTTCCTTTCCCTGTATTGAATCCGGAATTTTTGGTGGAGGATGCTATCCAGTACCCCGTCCAATTCAACGGGAAAACGCGCTTCTTCGTGGAAGTACCCACGACGAATACGGCCGCTGAAGTCGAAGCCCTCGTGCGGGCCCATGAAAAAACGGAGGGCTATGTGGACGGCAAAACGATTCGAAAAGTGATCGTCGTGCCAGGCCGTATTGTAAATGTGGTGGTAGGTTAAATCCTACTCGGCAAGCGCAGCCAAGGAATCAATCTGTGCTTTGAGCGGCGCCATGTGGGCCTCGTAACTTGCCCACAATTTGGATGGCAGGGGTTCCGTCCGTTGCATGGGCTCACGCAGTGGATCCACTTGCTTCCCATTTTTCCAGAAGCGGTAGCAGACATGAGGCCCGGTCGCCAAACCCGTTGAGCCCACATAGCCGATTACTTGCCCTTGTTCTACGCGTGTGCCATTTCGCATACCTTTTGCGATGCGGCTCATATGCAGATACTGTGTGGTATAGGTTCCGTTGTGTTTGATTTTTACATAGTTCCCGTTCGCACTCGTATACGTGGCCGCGACAACCGTACCACCCGCCGTTGCGAGGATGGGCGTACCAGTTGGTGCCGCATAATCCGTACCTAAGTGGGCCTTCCAACGCTTCTGAACCGGATGGAAACGGTTTTTCGAATAGCGTGAAGTGATGCGCGCAAATTCCAATGGTGCCTTGAGGAACATTCGCTTCAGCCCTTCCCCCTCTTCGGAATAGAAATCGCGAATTCCGTTGGCTTCATCTTCAAAACGAAAGGCATAGAAAGGCTTCCCATTGTGCACGAAGCGGGCTCCGAGAATTTTTCCGGTCCCAACAAAGGAGGTGTCATCGACATAGCGCTCTTCAAAAATCACTTCAAAGCGATCTCCTTTTTGAATTCGGAAGAAGTCAATAGTCCAGGCGTAGACTTCGCTCAATCGGACGGCTACGGCTGGCGATACATTTTGGTTGGAAAGGGTTTCATAGAGCGAACTTTCAATGGAACCGGCCACCATCCGTTGCACCACCTTGGTGGGGCGCTCTACGGCTTGAACATACAAGCTGTCCAAACCAAATATGATGTACTCCGTCTGCGAGGATTCGTACACGAAATACTGCGCCGCGGAGGCACTGTCCGCCGTACGAAATACCCAATAAGCATCTCCTGCGCGCCATCGGCGTGGATTGAAGGTTCCTTTGGCCATTTCTAGTAAGTTGGCCACCTTGGGATACGGCACGCCTAGCTCATCCATGACTTGCCCGAATGCTTGGCCTTCCTTCACGAGGTAGCGCGTAGGGGCATATTCGGCCAAGGATATGCCATACATGCTACCGGGGTCCACGACTTCTCCCGAGTCACCCAGGAAGGGATCCTCACCAGACCCGGTGCAGGCCCGGACCAAGAAATAGAGAATGGTCACGAACAACACGCCCATACCACCGGCTTTGGCGCGGCGCACAAGACGCTTTTTGGATTTCTTGGGAGAGGTCATCGACTAGGTGGGGAAAGTTCAAAACTACGGACCACCTCCGGGAAAGCCACGTAAAATTTCAGCATTCCCATGGAGTTTTTCCACATCGACTGCCAAATCCCAGAGCGGACAGGCTATACCCCTTGTGAATAGCGATCTGCAAAGGACTTGCCCCACTCCGCCTGTTCTTCGGGCGACCACAAAAAGGGAAAGAAAATACGCTTTTGGAAGCGCGGGGGAAGGTATTTCTGCCAATTCGTCCCGCCCGTTGCGCGGGCATCTGCTGGTTGTTTCGCCAGGTAGCGCACCGCGGAACGGTAGTGCTGTAGAGGCCACAAAACGTTGACATATTGATCAAAGGCACGAAGCTCTTTCACTAGATCCTCGTGGAGGCTTCCCGAAGCATGTAGGACTGCCGCACGCTCAGAAATGGACCGCCCCTGTGCCTTCCGGGCACGCTTGCTAAATTCCTCGCCATATTTTAATTCAAATTGCTGCAAGGTGAGCGTCTTCTGGCCATCCTTTTCAAGTGTAGCACCGCGCAGCCAATAGATATTCTCCAGTAGGGTGTCCGTGCTCGTTTCGGAGGCAAGGATCTCACGTTTTTCGAGGTGCACCAAGTCGTTGAGCTTCGCACTCGCCAGCTCAATCATACGGTACTGGCCAGACTGGAAACCGCTTGCAGGAATGAGGGCCATGCGGAAGCGCAAAAACTGTTCGCGGTCCATACCATCCACCATGACACCAAAGCTGTGCTCTAGGGCGCCGAAGTAGCGGTTGGCACGACGAATAGCCTCTGTGAGGGCTTCTTGGTCGGTCAATTCCGCGGCCACCATGGGTTCCAACTCATGAAGCACCAACTTGAAATACAACTCCGTAATCTGATGGTACATGATGAAAATAGGCTCATCATGGTGGGAAGTACGGGGCTGCTGAAGACTCAGCAAGCTATCCAACCGGATATAATCCCAATATGTGAGGTAGTCTGCCTCGAGCAATCCGTCCAAAAAGTCTAACAACTCTTGGCCCGAAGCGGCATATTTTTCTTGGAGGGCTTTTATGCGCCCTGAGATGGCGTCGTCCATACCCGAAAGGTACGGCAGACCAACGGCTGCTTGGCGCTTGGGACTTAGCTTCCCTTTGAAATCGAAAAGGAGAACGTCGTGCCGGCACCCAGGGCGCTCGTCACCTTGACGGAATGCCCGTGGGCTTCAATAATGTGCTTGACGATGGCCAGCCCCAAACCAGTTCCGCCGATTTTTTTTGTGTGGGTTCGGCTCCGGTCCACGCGATAGAACCGCTCAAACACCCGATTGAGGTCTTCTTTGGCGATGCCAATGCCATTGTCTTCGATGGTCACATTGTAGTTCTTTTCCGCATCCAGTATCGAGACCTTCACGAAGGCTCCTTCGGTTTCACGAGAATATTTGATGGCATTGCTCAGCAAATTCAGGATAACCTGATCCATGCGTTCAGGGTCCGCATGAACCATGCAGGGCGATGCGGCATCATAGTCACGAATCACCTCAATGTCTGAACTCTGAAGTCGATCAGACATTTGCTCGAGGGCATCTTCGACCTGCTCTGAGAGGCTGTACGTTTCTTTATTCAGCGCCAACTGGCTTGATTCGAGACGTGCTAAGACATCCATATCCTGCACCAAGCGAATCATGCGCTCCACATTTCGGTTGGCTTTTTTCAGATAGTCCTTGCGGACTTTGCCTTCCTTGACCCCGTCGATCAAGGTTAGTAAGTAGCCTTGAATATTAAAAATAGGCGTCCGAAGTTCGTGGGAGAGGTTGGCAATGAATTCGCGGCGCACGTCATCTCGGGCCTGCAGGTTGACCACTTCCGTGGAGGTGCGTTGAGCCCAACTGCGCACTTCCATTTCTACTTTTCCGATTTCTTCCGCATCGGCCAAAAGCGCATTTCGGTATTTGTCCGGGTTGGAAATCACCTTGTAAATCTTGAGCAATCGGGTGTACAGGAATTGGCGGACCAAGGCCTCAACCAAAAAGGCGACGGAACTCGCGATGAAGATGCTCAGCAGAGAGATTTCGAGAAAGGGGATTTCTGCAATGGGCAATGGCAATCCCCCGGAGGGGCTTTGGACAAGGACGAACAGGGCAAACATGACGCCCCAAACGACCGGACCCAGGCAAGCCGCCACAAAAAAGGCAATCCGTTCTGGACGATCTAGCATTCGGACTTATTCTTCGAATTTATAGCCCACCCCTTTGATGGTCTTGATGCGGTCGTCGCCAATTTTTTCACGGATTTTTCGGATGTGTACGTCAATTGTACGGCCCCCGACCACCACTTCTGTTCCCCAAACACGGTCCATAATGGTATCGCGTGAGAAAACCTTGCCCGGCTTGCTAGCGAGGAGTTGAAGCAGCTCAAACTCCTTGCGAGGCATGTCGAGGATTCCCTCCCCTTGATGCACTTGGTACTTTTCTAAGTCGATGCGCAAATCGCCCCGTTCAATGATGTTCGATTCACCTTCTTCGGACTTGGCATTTCGGCGAAGCAAAGCCTTGATTCGGCTGACTAAGACCTTGGGTCGAATCGGCTTGGTGATATAATCATCCCCACCTGATTCAAAACCGGCCACTTGGGAGTAATCCTCCCCCCGAGCACTCAGAAAAGCGATCACGGTGTGGGCAATTTCTGGAGTGGCTCGAATGGCCTCGCAGGCTTCCATTCCATCCATCCCAGGCATCATCACATCCAAGAGGACCAAGTCCGGCTTGAATTTTTTGCACATCTCGACCCCTTCCAGTCCGTTTTTGGCTGTTTCCACCTTGAAACCTTCCTTCACAAGATTGAAGGAAAGGAATTCACGAATGTCCGGATCGTCGTCGACGAGTAGTATGGTATGCTTACTCATAACTCCATATTTATGGGGTTGATATTCCCAATTTACCCCCATATAACCCTGCAAAATGGGGATTTACAATTCGATAACACCGAATCGATTTGGGGCTAACATCCCCCGTTGGAATGTTAGGATAATATTACGAAAACCCTCGGGAGCCGTGGGGAAATATTTGTTGATGTTCGCTTAATCGTCTCGTAACATGGGCCCGATAGGTTTGCCTCATCAAACAAACGAACAGACTTATGTACAAGACACTTTCAATACTTGCAGTCGCAGCAGTCACATTTGCTTCTTGCGAGCCTTCCACCCCGGTGGATCCAAACCCAGGAGATAATAAAACCAAAATTATCTCTGAAAACGTTACCGCCAACCAAACGTGGTACGCAGACACCGTCTATCAGTTAGGTGGACGTATTACCGTTACGGCTGGCGCAACCCTTACCATTGAGCCTGGTACCGTCATCAAGGGTGAAGCAGGCACAGGTGCCAACGCTACCGCCCTGTTGATTGCCCGTGGTGGCAAATTGATGGCTGAAGGAACTGCCTCGATGCCCATCATCTTCACAACCGTGGCGGATGAAATCACCTACGACCAATTGATGACTGGAGATTTCAAGAGCCCAAATCTTGACCCCAACGTAAGCGGCCTATGGGGTGGTGTCATCGTTCTTGGAAACGCTAAAATTTCTGCTTCGAACTCTTCTGGCGACGTGTCGGAAGTCCAGATTGAAGGCATTCCCACCTCTGACGCCAACGGTCTTTACGGCGGTTCGGATAATGCAGACAATTCCGGTGTTATGAAGTACGTTTCCATCCGTCACGGCGGTGCAAACATCGGTTCCGGAAACGAAATCAATGGCCTGACCCTTGGGGGTGTTGGTTCTGGAACGACTGTTGAAAACGTAGAGGTTGTTTCGAACCAAGACGACGGTATTGAATGGTTTGGTGGAACCGTAAATGTGACCAATGTAGTGGTGTGGAACGCCGGCGACGACGGTATCGATACCGACCAATCTTGGGGTGGCACTTTGGACAATTTTGTCGTCATCACTCCTTCCGATCGTGCTTTTGAATTGGACGGTCCAGAAGGTGCTTATGAAGCCTCGCATACCATCAAAAATGGCAATGTTCAGGCCTCAAGTGCTGACATCACTTCAGGTGATTTGATCAACACCGACGCCAACTCATTGGTCAGCTTGGAATCGATCTACATCACCGATATCATGCCCGGTCAAATCATCAACCGAATTGATGCAGCCGGTGTGTTTTACACAGACATCGTTCTAAATGTGGATACGGTAAGCAACTACATCAAAAACAACGGCACACATCCTGGCATCACCGCCGGAACAACACCTAAAGCCAACATCTCTGTATTTGGTTGGACTTGGGCCGCTCAAGCTGGTGTTATCCAGTAAGTTTCTAAACCATTAACAAATGGTTAAACAAGTGCCCGCACGAAAGTGCGGGCATTTTTTATTTGGACTTTTGCGCCAACAAATTGAGCACCTATGCGCACTTTTATTTCTACTGCCCTGTTTATCAGCTCTTTGAGCGCCATTGCTCAAAACGGAACGCTTCGTGGAACCGTACTGGATGGCGAAACGGGCGAAACCATCATTGGAGCGGCAGTGAGTTGCGCTACATGTGGAAGCGGAAATACAGCGACCGACCTCGACGGCCACTTTACCTTGAAAGCGGCTCCAGGGACGCACACGGTGGAAATCTCCTACTTCACCTTTCAAACCCTCAAATTGACGGGCGTAACAGTGCTAGCCAATGAGGTGACCGTGCTTGGTGAGTTGACCCTGCAGCCGGAGGATAATTTAAAACTCGACGAGGTAACCATTGTAGCGGAGGTGCAACGCAATACCGATGTGGCCCTTTTGACCCTAAAGAAAAAATCCACGGCCATGGTCGATGGCATTTCGGCCGCCCGCATTGGCCTAATCGGCGATGCTACCGCCGTGGAAGCTGCCAAGCGTGTAACCGGTGTGACGGTAGAAGGCGGGAAGTACGTCTACATCCGAGGATTGGGTGACCGCTATTCGAAGACGACACTCAACGGAATGGACATCCCCGGTTTGGACCCGGATAAGAACACCATACAAATGGACATCTTCCCCACGGATTTGGTCAGCAACATTGTGGTGAGTAAGTCTTTCACGGCTGATCAACCCGCTGACTTCACGGGAGGCTTGTTGAATATCGAAACCAAAGCCTTCCCAGACAAGAAACTGGGCAGCTTCTCGATCAGCACGAGCTACAATCCAGCCATGAACTTGAATCCCAATTACCTCACATACCAAGGAGGACGCCTGGATTTCTTGGGCTTTGACGATGGAACCCGCCGTCTTCCCACCGGAGCACGTGCTCCCCAGATCCCTACCCCCATTTTCTTCCCTACAAGCGAAGTCAACGCCTTTGTTCAGAGCTTTAACCCCACGTTGGGCGCCATGAAGCGTATGTCCCTCATGGATGTGAGCATGGGCTATTCTACCGGAAATCAATGGGAAGGTAAGAAGGCCTCAAAGTCTGGCGAGATTCCCAAGTTGGGCTATGTGTTTTCCTTGACATACAAGAACAACTACACCTTCTACGACGACGTCTTTTATGGTGAATATCAGCGCTATAGCGATCCTAGCGTCTACGAAATGCGCTACGCCACCAAGCAATCCGGTCAACTCGGTGAACAAAGCACGCTGATCGGCGGCATTTTGGGATTTGCGTACAAAACCAATTTGAAGAAGTACCGCTTTACACTGATGCATCTGCAAAATGGAGAGAGCCGCGCGGGCCAATTCACGATAGACAATGACGACGAAGCAGTGGGCCAATCGGGCTATTTGGCCTTTGCCAATAACTTGGAATATAATCAGCGCTCCTTAACCAACATTCTGATCAACGGAACGACCGTAAAGCCCGAAAAAGGTATCGAAATCGATTGGCGCATTTCGCCCACCTTGTCGCTTTCAACCGATCCGGACATCCGTAAGACGGCCTTCACATATGGTCCCTTGGATACCTTCTTCTCTGCGGGCGCGGGGGGCAACCCTTCGCGCATCTGGCGCTACCTGCAAGAAGTCAACGTGCCTTTCCGCTACGACGTGACACGCAAGCTTACGTTGTTTGATGAGGCGGCAAAGTTCAAATACGGGGTTGGAAACGCATTCAAATTTCGCCACTATGAAATCCTGTTTTACGATATGCAGTTCTTTGGCCTTCAAAACTGGTCAAGTGATGATCCCAATCAGGTCCTAAATCCTGACAATATATACCCGAATTATCCCAATAGAATCTACTACCAGTCTGGGAACAATACGCCCAACCCCAACGAATACGCGTCCAACAGCAACACCGCGCATGCCTATGTCAGTACAGAGGTGGCGCTAAACATTCGCACCAAAGCAGTCCTAGGTTTGCGCGCCGAACACTTCATCCAGCGCCATACAGGACGCGATCAAACATACGCCAGTGGGGACGTGACGAATGGCAAGAATTTGACCAACGATGTCGTGCTTAACTCTTTGGACCTCTTCCCTTCTTTGAACGTCATTTACTCCTTGAATGAATCGCAAAATTTGCGCTTGTCTGCCACCCGGACGATTGCACGCCCTTCCTTCAAAGAGTTGAGTTTTGCCCAGATTATTGACCCCTTGACGAACCGAATTTTTAACGGGTCCTTCTTCGAATATGCCGCATGGTCTGGCCAACTGGTCGAAACCCGAGTGAACAATGCCGATGTGCGTTGGGAGAAGTTCTTTGAGCGCGGACAAATGTTCTCCATCAGTGGTTTCTTTAAGGACTTTAGTAACCCCATCGAAATGGTGCGCATCGCCGAACAGCAAACCTCGACTGAATTCCAACCTCGAAATGTCGGCCGTGGCACCATGCTGGGCGCTGAAATCGAGTGGAACGCCAGCTTTGCCGCTATGAGCCAAAAATTGGAGAACCTTTTCTTCAATGGAAACATCACACTGATTGAATCCCAAATCACCATGAGTGAAGTGGAGTTCAATTCCCGAAAGAGCTACGAGCGCGTGGGCGAAACCATCGTCAACACCCGAGCCATGGCCGGTCAAAGCCCTTATGTCTTGAACGGCGGCGTAAGTTACACGGCTCCCGAGAGCCAGACCAACGTGGGCGTCTACTACAACGTCAAGGGCCAAACCCTTCAAATTGTGGGTATGGGCTTGTTCCCCGATGTGTATACCGAGCCTTTTCACAGCCTCAACTTCAGCTTTTCAACAAAGGTGGGCAAGGAGAAGGGCATCGATCTCAAACTGCGTGCAAGCAATCTCTTGAACGACGATGTGGTGAGTAGCTATGTCTCTTTTGGAGCGCCTGATCAAATCTTCAGCCGTTACGCACCCGGGTGGGCACTCAGCGCAGGTTTATCCTTTCAACTTTAATTGAATGCGGGATCGTATCGCATTCTTTTTTTGGGCTGTGGCGAAGTACCTTTGAATCCTTGATGGAGGTTATTCGGAACACGTTAAAATTCATTTGGTTCCTCGCCCTGGTGGCGGGGAATTTTTCGCTTTGGGGTCAGGCGCCGGAGCGCATTCGGATTATGACCTACAATCTGCTTAACTACCGCAACATCACCAGCTACTGTCCAAGTAGCAGCAACAACCCCGTTACCAAGGAAGGCTACCTCGGGACCATCGTAGATTACACACAACCTGACCTGCTGATTTGCAATGAAGTAAACGGGGACAACGCCACGCCGCATGGTCGCATCCTTACCTACAGCCTCAATGTCAATGGCGAAACACGCTGGGAAAAGACGGATTTCTTTTCCAACGGTTCGTCCCTGATGAACGGCATTTACTACGACCAAAACAAGCTGGGGCTACTCGACCAAGACATCATCACCAAGGATGTCAGCAACCAGAATCTGGTGCGCGGCATTGACGTGAAGCGCTTCTACTACAAAGACAGCTTGCTGTACATCAACCCGGATACGGTCATTTTTACCGTTTTTGCGGCGCATTTAAAGGCCGGCTCCACGGCCAGCGACATCGCCGATCGGGCACGTGAGACCGCGGCCCTGATGGCCTACCTCCAATCCCACAATGTGGGGAACTATTACTTCTTGGCAGGAGACCTCAACATGCCCAAGAGCCAAGAAACGGGCTTCCAAAACTTGCTCAATCCCAGTACGAGCAGCATTCGCTTTAACGATCCGGAGAATCAACCCGGAAACTGGAACAACAACTACACTTTCCGAAATCTGCATACCCAAAGCACCCGAGACGGCGCCACCAACAACGGGTGCTTTTCGGGCGGAGGGTTGGACGACCGCTATGACCACGTCCTTTTCAACGACAACGTGGCCAATGGCTCTGGAAAGATGACCTATGTGGCAGGTTCCTTGACGCCCGTGGGCAACGATGGGCTGCACTTCAATTCGTCCATCAATTCGCCGACCAATAATTCTGTACCCGCCAATGTGTTGACGGCCTTGTACGAGATGAGCGACCACCTGCCCGTGTACGTGGACATCGACGTGGAGCGCTTGCAGATTTCCCTGGATGAGACGCATGCCCTACCGGTCCAAATTTTAGGCAACCGCCAAGACGGCTACTGGGTAGAGGTGAGCCAAACCGCCATGGGTTCGACCTGGCGCTGTGTGGACCTTTTGGGCCGAACACTCTTAAGTGGCCGCGTTTCGTCGCTTCGCTTTCCCATGGGGCTGCCGACCTCTTCGGGGCTGGTGCTCTTTGTTCTTGAACCGCAGGGGCGCCTGCAAAGCACCCTCAAGTTGCCATGAGAAAGCTACACCTGACTCTCGCTACCTGGATGCTGGGCACCGGCTTCGTGCACGGCCAGAACTTCGTGGAGAAACTGACCAACGCCAGCAACGTTCGCATGACGGTGACCAATGTAGGCACCTTTGGCAACGCCTTCCGAGGCTACAAAGACGGCACAGGAAATCCGTCGGGCGAATACCCAGCAGGATCTGGAACGGAGCATCTGTTCGAGTCAGGTATTTGGATCGGCGGCATCGATGGGAGCGGTACCGTGCGAGTGAGCACCTCCGCCTACGATGCGCCGCAAGGTTATGCACCGGGCCGTGGAGGCTTTGAGTTCACCAATTCCATGGGTGGCATGCAGGAGATTTCCTCGCTGCGGGACAATCCCAATTTCCGCCCTGAGGCCGTCTCGCACCAGGACTTCAAGAGCACCTTTACGGATGCCAACTTACTTGTTCCCGGAACGTCCATACCCATCAGCGGCCACACGACGCCCATGGGCTTGGAAGTGACCATGGAGACCTACAACTGGAATTACCGGTTTTCGGACTTTTTTGTCATCGCCAACCTCACGATAAAAAACGTGGGCCTCGAAACCTATGACGACCTCCACATTGCCCTATGGGCCAACACGGTGGTGCGCAACATCAACGCCACCCCAGCCGGTTCGGGGGGAGCGGTCTTCTACTCGCAAGGTGGAAATGGATTTTTGGACAGCCTGCACATGGCCTATTGCTACGATGCGACAGGCGACGTGGGCTTGACCGATTCCTACATCGGCCAAAAATTCTTGGGCGCCGAAGACAAAAACGGGTTCAAGCACCCAGACATCACGCCGGGGTTCAAGGACCACTACAACGCGTGGATTTTTAACAATTCGGGGCAGGCGCTCTTCTTTTTCCCTACCTCGGATCCGCAGCGCTACGTGAAGATGACTGAGGGCCTCAACCAAAACCCCTGCTGGGATGATCCCCAAGGTGTGGATTGCCAAAACGGTGTCGGCATGAACATCCAAGGCTTGTTGAATGCAAGTGGTAACCGTTCGGACCTCGTGAGCGTGGGCCCATTTAGCGCCTTTGCACCCGGCGACGAAATCACCCTCGCCTTCGCCTTCGTCATGGGCAAGAAAGTGGACGATGGCCAGCCCAATAGCGCCAACACCGCGGCCCAAAAAGCGCGCTTTATCAGCAACGCCGAATGGGCCCAAGTCGCCTACAACGGCGAAGACATCAACTTCAACGGCCTTTTAGATGAAGGCGAAGACCGCGACGGAAACGGCAAAATCACCCGCTTTATTCTGCCTAGCCCCCCCGACGCCCCGCGCATGCGCGCCGTCCCCGGTGACCACCGCATTGACCTCTTTTGGTCCCGCAATGCCGAAGAAAGTGTGGACCCCATCACTCAGAAGAAGGACTTTGAGGGCTACCGAGTCTACCTGAGTCGATTGGGCTTTGATGTGGAAGGCAGCCAAAACCTCTCCGAAGATTTTGTTCGCGCCGCTGAGTACGATTTATCGGGCAATGGCCTCTTCTACGAAACCGGCCTATCAGACATTGCCCTTCCCGAACCCCTATACTTTGCGGGCGACACCACCGCCTACCACTACCACTATGCCTTGGAGGGCCTACCCAACGGGTGGCAGCATGCGGTAGCCGTAACCGCCTTTGACCAAGGAAATCCAGACACCCAACTGGAATCGTTGGAGTCCAGCTTTTTGGCGAATGATGTGCGGGCTTTTGCGGGCACCCCTGCGAACCCGAGCATGAAGAACTTCCCTCCCTTCGTCTACCCCAACCCGTATTACGCAGGGGCCGCCTGGGAGGGCCAATCCAATTTCCAAGAAGAATCCCGCAAGTTGGTCTTCGCCAACCTCCCCGCCGATTGCCGCATCACCATTACGTCCCCTGCTGGCGACGTCATGGACCAGTTTGAGCACCACGCGGACTACCAAGGGGGCGACATTCGCTGGTTCCAAACCTTTGCAGGGGAATCCGCCCAAGACCGCGTCTTCTCAGGCGGAGAACATGCCTGGGATTTACTGACCGACCAAAGCCAAATCCTCGCCCGAGGACTCTATTTCTACGCCGTACAAGACCTCCTAACAGGAGAGCTCTTCACTGGCCAATTCACCGTTTTAAAATGATCAATCTCTCCACTATGAAACGTTTTCTCACCATTTGTGTAGGCCTTTTAAGTGTGGCCACGTTTGGCCAAGCCTTGCCTTACACCTCCATCACGAACATCCAGTACGTTTCCGCCACCGATCTAGCGAATTGCAATGACACCTCCGCCTACCTCGGCGATACCGTCATGACCTATGGCATCGTGGTGACGCCGGGTGATCGTTCCGAAGTGGCCTCAGGCTCCGTTCAAGGAGGCCACCGTCCCTTCCTGTTCATTGTAGATACGGTAGCCCAGGGTGCTGCAGGCGCTTGGCGCGGCATGGAAGTCATGGGAGTATACACCAATGCTCAAGGTCAGCTGCTCCCTATTCCCAATATTGAATACCTGATTCCCGGTGACCTGGTCAAGGTGGTGGGCCGAGTGGGTGTCTACAACAACGGCAACCAGTTGGAAACCATCGATGCCAACTCTATCCAGGTTATGGGCTCACGTCCCCTTCCCACCCCAGCTCAAATCACGGTAGGCGACCTAAATGATCCTTTGCGTGTCAACATTCTGACCACCGGTGAGCAATGGGAAAACAGCTTTGTCGAATTCAACAACGTTACCGTTACAGAAGTCATTCCATTTTCAGGCAACCGCATTAGCTTCAATGTGGTCGATGGCAATGGCAATAAGATCAACGTTTCGGATCGCTTTTTGGCCCAAAAGCTCCCTTCTTGGCAAACCGTAAACCCCTATTCCCCCCAAAGCACTGGATCCTTCGTAACCCCTGTTCCGGGTACGTTCTACTCCAGTTTGAAAGGGGTGGTTCGCCACGATGGCAATGGATGCTTGGTAGGTTCTGGATCAAGGGGTTACGAATTGAACCCTTTCGATTCCACCCACTACGTCATTGCCTATGCTCCTCCCTATATCTCCAACTTTGAGCGCGATCCCATGGTCCCCACCCCCAACCAATCGGTGGATCTTGTGTGCAACATCACGGATTTTGACGGGACGGTAGATTCTGTATTTGTGTATTACAGCGCGGATACGTCATTGCTTCCTACTCAGTTCACCAAAATGACCATGACATTGGCCGCAGGTTCTACCGACGAATATGAGGCTACCCTGCCCAACCAACCCTTGGGAACCTTGGTCCGCTACTACATTTTGGCCTGGGACAACGAAGGCAATGCCTCCTACTACCCCACTACCCCTGTAGGCCAAACTCAGCCCAATGTCGACTACTACACGGTTCGACAGAACGGAGCGATTATCCAAGACCTGCAGTTCACCCTTTCTAGCAATGGCAACAGCCCGTACATGGGACAAAACGTCACGGTTAAAGGCATCGTCACGGCGTCCACCAAGCAACACGACTTGGGCTTCTTGTACATCCAAGACGCAGGCGGCGGCCCTTGGAGCGGTATATGGTGTGTCGGTTCGGGCATCACGCAATTCTTCCGCGAAGAGGAAGTGATCGTGAGTGGAACAGTAGAAGAATACTATGGCATGACCCGTTTGAACGTGGCATCCATCAGCAAGACAGGCAACCGCATGATGCCTGTGGCCTCCGTTGTGAACCCTTCCGACAGTGCCGAAAAGTACGGCTACGCCTGGGAGCAGTGGGAAGGCTGTTTGGTTCGCTTGGAAGATCCGGCCCAACAGAAGTTGCACATTGCTCAAACCAACCTGGGCTTTGGAGACTATGCGGTATCCAATACCCCTGGTGCGGGCTACTGGAACCGAGCCCTCGTTTTGGCGGGACGTCAATCGGCCACCTCCTTTAGTTCCCTGTACGTACAGCTCGTGACCAACGCCGCCTACGACACGTTGGACGGCAGCATGGAGGTGACCCCCATCGTGGTGAGCGATACCATGAACATGGATGCCGTGGAAGGCATATGCTTCTATGGCTTTAGCAACTACCGTGTCCTTCCGCGTAACAACGATGACTTCATCGGCATCAACGTTGCTTTGGACACGACGGATCTGCCTCAGAGCACCGTGGGCATCCTCCATCCCGATGCCTTGCAGGTGCGTGCCTACCCCAACCCCGGCCGCGAGACACTCGTGATCGAAGCCGAGGCGGGCGCCACCTTCCAGCTCATAGATGCTATGGGGCGTCCCGTTTCTGAAGGCCGATTGACCCAAAACCGCGGTACCATAGCGGTGGGACATTTGGGCCGAGGCACCTACCTCTTGGTTGTGGATAAAGACGGCCAGCGCCAAGTCCTACGCATCGCCTTGATCGACTAAGTTTCGCATGGGCTTCGCACTTTTCCCTGTTCGCAGCGCCCGCACCTTTCGTGCGGCCAGCCTTCTCCTGGCGTTCATCGCCATGGGTGGGATGGGCTGTGACCGCGGCGAAGCCATTGACAACATCGCCCCGGAAACGCATTTGGCCGTAAAGTCCATTGAACGCTTCGGGGCGGACCGACTCAACTCGAAAGTGAGCATGAGCTGGTACGGAACCGACGTGGACGGCTATGTTACCGGCTATGAGCTCTCCCTGGACGGCACGACCTGGAAGCACAGCACCAAGCAAGACAGTGTCTTTCTTTTTTCCATTCCAGCGGGCAGTGACACGGCGGACATCACGTTGTACGTTCGGGCCATAGACAACCAAGGGCAGCGCGATGAGAGTCCCGCCAGCCTGGTCTTCCCGCTGAAGAACGCCCCGCCCGCAGCCGAAGTGGACCAGGCATCGCAGTCCTTGGGCACTGCCTTGGGCGTCTTAACCTACCGCTGGACCGCGACGGACCCCGACGGCAATGAGACGATTGCGGGGGCGGAGATCCGAATGAACAATGGCACCTGGTATACCATCGACCCCAAGCAACCCATGCTCACCTTTGTGTTGGAGCCGGATGCGGGGGGCGGCATGGGGCCCACGGCATCCCTCTTTTATGGCAATGCGGTGCAGCCCGCCTTCACTGGCCTAGATGGCTTACAAGAAAGTGGAGGAAACATTTTCCAAGTGCGCTTGACGGATATCGCTGGTGCGACGAGTGAAGTGGATTCAGCCCTAGAGGTAACCTTGCTACGCCCGACGTCAGATTTGCTGGTTATCAGCGGGCAAACTGCCTCGGTCACATCCAGCTACCAAGGCTGGCTCAATGCCCTGACCCTGAGCTACGACCTGCTTGACCTCAATGCCAACAGCGGTGAGGCCCGTCCCTACTACTGGAATCCGACGTTCAAGCATATTTTGTCCCAGTACGACCGCGTGTTGGCTGTGACCAATTCGGACAATGCCCTCGATCCCGTGACAGGCGCGACACAGCCTCTTTTGGCGCACATGGCTCAAGCCCTACAAGCCTTCACAACCCAGGGAGGCAAGCTCATGACGAGCACGGCTTTTGGGCCCAACACGGACTTCACGCCCTACATCGGAGCCTTTCCCATGGACGGCATAGTAACCTCCTCGGGCCAGGTGCGCTTGGTACCCGATTCGGCCTTGGTGCCGCAGGTAAGCGGCAACTACCCAGATCTCCATCCCAGCTCCATTGTGATTGGCATTAGCCCTCTAGTGGCGTCCGCCGATGCAGACGTTTTTTACCGCGCTCAATTGACCAAACTCAGCGGATGGCAGGGCGACAATTTGGTGGCAGTACGCCGAAAGTACCTCGGCAACCCGGCCCACATAAACGAAGTCTTCTTCTCTGTTGAGCTCCACCGTGTCGCCTCCAGCAGCCAAGCCATGGAAGACTTGCTTGAACAAATTCTCGTCTATGACTTTGCCTGGTAAGAAGCTGCTTTGGACTCTCGTCCTTGTGCTCGCCACCCTCAGTGGATGGGCGCAGAAGACGGGCATTTTGCGCGGCACCGTGACCGACGCCGAAACCGGCGAAACCCTTCCCAACGTGGGCATCACCTTGGTGGGCACCTACCTAAGCGCGGTCACTGACTTCGACGGCAAGTACCAAATTCCTGGCGTGCCCGCAGGCGACTACAGCATGAAGGTGCAGGTCCTAGGCTATGGCACGCAGGTAATTAATGGCCTTAGGGTAGAGGGCGGGAAAATTGTTCAGCGCAACATCAAACTGAGCTCTTCCGTAGATGTATTGCAAACGGTGACCGTCCTGGGCCAGCGTTCCCAAGTGGACCTGGAGTCCGCCAAGAGCGAACGCTCCATCACGGGCGACGATATTGCGCAGATGAACGTTCGGTCCGTGGAGGAAGTTGTCTCCCTCCAGGCCGGCGTGGCCAAGACCAACGACGGCATCCAAATTCGGGGCGCCCGTGTGTACGAAACCGAATACCTTGTCGACGGCATCTCCGCGCAGGACCCCTTGGCGGGAACTGGTTTTGGCGTTCGGGTACAATCCTCCGCCATTCAAAGCGTGAAGGTCACGACAGGCGGCGCATCGGCTGAATTCGGTGGCGGCTCCTCCGGCGTTATTTCGACCCGCATTCGCGAGGGCGGCGACCGCTTGGAAGTTTCGGGGCGCTACATGCGCGACTACCTGGGCAGCACCGACGCCGCGACCAGCTTCAATACGGACCAAGCCGAACTCAACGTCTCCTTCCCCGTTCCCGGGACGAAGCAGAAAGTGACAGTATTTAATTCGGCCACCATGGACATCACGGATGAGTACTTCCCCACCGTGGCCGACCAGCTTCACTCCTCCCTCTTCCCCAACAATCCCGAGCAATGGGCGCCGCGCGAAAGCAACAGCTGGACCCATACCGCAAAGGTGGGCTGGCAAATCAAGAACGGCACGAAGCTGACCGCCACCAATCAGCATTCGCTGAACATCAACCAGAATTCGCGCACCCTGCAAATTGTGGGTTTTGACGCCATTCTCGCGCCGGGCTATCAGTATGCGCGGAGCAAGAATTTGGACCTTGCAACCACCTACACGCACCACAGCAATTTGACGGCCTTGAACTTGACGCATGTCTTCAGTCCACAGTGGGGCTTGACACTGAGTGCGGGCCGAATGTTCACCAACCTACGGGCCGATGCCAATGGCCGCCCCTTCCGCACCGCGACAGTGGATGGCATTTTGGACGAAGACAACATTGCTTCTTACCCCTTGGACGTCTTCAACCCCTACGATCCCAGCGGGGTGTTCTACATCCGGCCCGGAGATGGCTTGGTCAATAACGGGGGCATCAGCTCTACGTGGCACGACCACTACGCCCAGGAATACACTTTGCGCGGCAAGGTGAACTACTACCCCGAAAACAAGGTGCATCAAATCGCCACCGGTTGGGAGCACCAATGGAACGAATACCAATGGGTCGACGTCACTGCCCCTTGGGTCGGTGCGCCGATTCAACTGAATGACAGCGTGAGCACGCCCAGTATCAGCATTGGTTCGAGCAATGACATATGGAAGGTGAGCCCGCAGAAGGGTGGCGCCTTTTTGGAGGACCAAATCAGCTACAAGGGCATTCAGGCCAGCTTAGGCATGCGCTTCAACTATTGGGCCCCAGGTGCCTTTGCGGACCAAGCCATCGCCGATTCTACCGCGCCCGTCATTCCTGCCATTCGCAGTGACTACCTCGCCAAAACCTTGAGCCTCGGCGGCATGCGCTGGAAAGCGCGTCTGCTCCCTCGTGTGAACGTCTCCTTTCCGGTTCGACCCAACCACGTCCTCTATTTCAACTACGGCCACAGCATGCGCTTGCCGCACCCCCGTTTCATCTATGCCGGTTTAGATCCTGTGTACCAGGACCGAAGCTTCTTGAGTTTCTTAGGCAACCCCGACTTAGATCCGGAAGTCAACGTCTCCTACGAGGTGGGGTATAAGGCGGCCCTAACCCGCGACTTGGCCATCACCGTGGGCGCATACAACAACAACCGTTTTGACTACATCGTCTCCCGCCGCGTCATCGTCAAGGACCAAACGGGCCGCCCCGTCACCAAAACGATGTACATCAACCAGGACTACGCAAAGATTCAAGGTCTGGAACTGGGGGTGGACTACCGCTTAGGTCGCCACTTCCGCCTTTTTGGTAATGGAAGCTTCCAAGTGGCCCGCGGCAAATCGAATTCCGCACGCGAATCCGCTCTTCAAATCGAGCAAAACGGCGAAGTCTCTTTGACCCGCGAGACATTCCTCGCTTGGGACCGTCCTTGGAGCACCAACTGGGGCATCTTCTTCACGCCCGACAGCACGCTCAAACTAGGTCGCTTGAGCTTGGCGGGGCTGAGCGGCTACCTGCAATACAATGCGTCCGCGGGCTACCGCTACACGCCCTACGAATACATCGGCGTCAATGATTTGGGCCGCCCCCAGTACCAGCCGCTGATCGATCAGTATTTAAGCAAGTTGGCACAGCCTTGGCACAACGTGGACAGCAAGTGGTCTTACACGCTTTCCCGCGGGAAGTATCAGCGTGGGGCGACACTATCGGTGGAAATTAAAAACGTCTTCAATCGGAGGAATTCGCAACTCATCAATCCCGTCACGGGCCGCGCTTACGAATACGGCGATGACGTGCCCAATGAATGGCGCGATCCCCGCCCCGAATTCAACGGTCCCCAGGAATTCGGTCTGGACCCCCGCAACCCTGCCCGCTACCAGGCGCCGCGTCAAATCCTTTACGGCATCACCTTCAAGCTATGAGAAAGATGCTCTTCCTCCTGTTCTTGGTAGGTGCCGCGTGGTCGGGTCAGGCCCAGCTTTTGCCCTCCTATGGGGGTGAGCGCGCGGGACAGTCGGCCTTCCCCTTCCTGAAGAATGACTTGCATGTGCGTTCAGCCGGTCTCGCGGGCGCTTCCGTGGCGCTCCCGGGCGATGCCTACGCCTTGGCCCAAAACCCCGCCGGCATGGCCTCGCTGAAAGGCACCTCTGTAGCCCTTAGTCATCTGAGCCTCAGCGGAGGTACTCAGCAAGTCGGTTTCTTCTTATCCAAACCCCAAAAAGGCCGCGATGCCGCATGGGGCCTAAGCATTAACCACTTGCAAACCCCGGGATTTTCTGAGCGGACGGAATTTCAGCCCAGCGGCACAGGCTATCAACTCTACTCCTCTCAAAGTAGCGTCGGCCTGAGTTATGCGCAACGCCTCAGCGAGCAGTTCCAGCTCGGCGTGACCCTCAAGGGCATTGGCGAAGTCTACACCACCGGCAGCCAAAGCGGCGCATACAGCGCGATGACCGCCGCCGCCGACGTCGGATTTCTCTACACCACGGACGTCAAAGACTTGCGCTTTGCGGTGGTCCTGAAAAACTTTGGCGGCTCGTCGAC
The DNA here is from genome assembly GCA_002381225.1 of Flavobacteriales bacterium UBA3431. GTDB lineage: Bacteria > Bacteroidota > Bacteroidia > Flavobacteriales > Schleiferiaceae > TMED14. Next base: position 34,827 of record DFSS01000054.1, read on the forward strand.
CTTGACCGGGGATTTCTTGGCCGTGGACTTCAACCGTAGCCCCATCCAAGGCCTTGAATCCAATACCCTGCCCACGGAATTCGCCATGGGCTTGAGCATGGTTCCTTGGCGGCGTGGCAACCAATCGCTCCTGATCGCGGCGCAATTGGTTCACCCGAACGACAATGCGGAAAACTACCGCATCGGCATAGAGTACCGCCCCAACCCGCGGATGGCCGCACGCATCGGAAGCAAGCTGAATACCCGTGGCCAGAGCTGGCCCGTGGGAGGTCTGTCCTATGACGGAGGTGCCATGGGCCCCTTCCAAATGCGCATAGACGTCGCCGTACAACGTACCGACGCCATGGGCTGGCGCAACACGCTGGGCCTGGTCTTTACCCCTAAAACCGAACGCCCATGATGCGCCTTCGCCTTCTCGCCTTTGCCGCCGCGCTGAGCTTCATTAGCTGCGAAGGCTACTTTGGCACCAAAACCGATTTGGGTTTCATCGACGTGCCCAATTACAGCGTGCGCGACATCGCCTACGTGCCCATTCAGCCGGCCTTCACAGGCTTTGTACATCCCTCCGACCTCTGCATCGGTTTTGATGAATTGCTCTATGTTGTGGACGAAGCCACGGAAGAGATTATCTGCCTCAACGAGTCCGGCGTGGAGCAAGGCCGATTGACCATCCCCGGGGTAACCACGGTCCGCCAAGATCGTAGGCTGGACCTCTTGGCCATTGGGCGTCATGACACGACCATCAATGGGGTCGCCTATTCGTTGGCCTGCCTATACCGGATTCACCAGATTGGGCCGAATGGGGAATATGGCTTGCCCTACGCCGAAGTCGTCCACAAAACGGTACACCCATTTTACTTCAAAAACACGTTTTCAACGTCCGATGCGCAGGTCCAATTTGGCCAGGTAGCAGTGCTTGCCAACAACCAATCCGAGAAAAACAACCGTTACTATCTAACCCGAACAGGTCCTTCCTCCAACAATGCCAACCAAGGTCCAGACGATGCCGTCATCTTGTTTGACAACGAGGACCAGTATGTGTCGCCCATTTCCGTCACCACCTCCTCCGGTTTGTATACCAACTACTTCCAAGATCCACGGGGCTTAGTCAGCTTTGCACAACCTCCTCAATACACCGCCGCGGTAGGCGATGATTTTTGGTTTACCTCGATGGACCCGAACCAAGCGCTACAAGTACAGCACATGACCTTTGTGGAAACGGAATTTGGTGCGGATTACCGTCCCGTGATTTACAATGGGGACAATAGCTTAGCCGATGATTGGATTAACAAAGCCAACCGCTTTACCGAACCTTGCGCTATGACAATGGCCGGCGATGCAACCCGGTATCTCTTTGTGGTGGACCGCCAGCGGGATTCCGTGTACCAGTTTACAGCCAGTGGGTTGGAAGGGATTCCCCCACCCCCAGCCTCTGGTGAGACCCGCTACACGAAAGTATCCTTCGGCGGAGAAGGAAGCGGACCCATGCAATTCATTGAACCCGCCGCCGTGGCCCACTATAAGAAAATCCTCTATGTGGTGGATGCCGGAAACGGCCGCATTTCCCGCTTCAAATGCACCCTCGACTTTGAATAATTGCTTAACCTAGACCTAACCCCTAGCTATTCTAAACGCCGTATTTTTGACCCAATCAAGGACCGTACTATGAAGAAAATCTACACATTAGCCGCATTTGCCCTCAGTTTCTTGGCATTTGCCACCAACCATGCCGTTTCCGTGGTGAACAATAGTTATTCCCCAGCCACGCTGGCTATCGCCGTGGGAGACACCGTAACATGGACCCAGGTCAATGGCGTGCACAATGTGAATGGGTCGACGAGCACCTATGCGAGCAACCCTGCCAGCTTTGGCAATGGAGCCGCCGCAGGAGGGACCTGGACGTACCAGTATGTATTCACCGTTCCAGGTAGCTACCAATACCAGTGCGACCCCCATGCCTCCTTCATGACGGGTAGCATTACGGTCACCGCAGCGGCTACGACGGTTACCCCCTGTACCGAGTTCTTTATTTCGGAATATGTCGAAGGGTCTAGCAATAACAAGGCGTTAGAGATCTACAACCCCACGGGCGCTGCCAAAAGCATTGCCGGCTATACCTTGGCCCTGTTCTCCAACGGTGCCACAACGACCACCAACACCTTCGTCTTCCCTGCTGGAACGACGATTCCCGCACACGGCACCTATGTCATTGCACATGGATCCGGGGTAGCTGCCCTTCTTGCTGTGGCGGATACAAGCTACGGCTACCCGAACGTAGTCAGCTACAACGGCGACGATGCCGTAGTGCTCTTGACCCCCACCAACGATACCCTTGATATCATTGGTATAGTCGGTGTTGATCCCGGAAGCAACTGGACTGTCGGATCAGGTGCTACCAATGAATATACCCTGGTTCGCAAAGTCGCCATCGAGAAAGGCCAGCTTGACTGGGCGATTGGGGCAACCGAATGGGATGTATACCCCCAAAATACTTTCACACAGTTGGGTGCACATACCTCCAACTGTGCCAACACCCCTCCGGCTTATGATATGATTGGCGACTACACTTCCCTAGATGCCAACGGTGTGGCCGACAGCTTGACCGCCTATGCCCACTTCATTGGTACCATCTTCACCATTGATTACGACGGCAACGCAGGCTATAGCTTCTACATCCACGACGGTACGGGTGGCATCAATGTGTACAAATCCAGTGATTTGGGCAGTTACACTTCTCCCATGCGAGGGGACTCCATTGAGGTGTATGGTACGATCATTCAGTTCAACGGATTGACGGAAATCGCGCCTGATACAATCAACGTTTTGGCCACGGGTGCAGCAACGCAAAACCCCACGGTGACCACCATCTTGGACGAACCGCAAGAGTCCGAGTTGGTTCGCATCAACAACGTCAGTCTCGTGACACCTTCGCAATGGAGCAACAGCGGTTCGGGCTTCAACGTTGACGTTACCAATGGAACCAGCACCTACGTGGTGCGTGTTGACGCAGATTGCAATCTCTACGGCACGGCGGCTCCTACGGGCACCTTTGACGTGGTAGGCGTTGGCAGCCAGTACGACAACAGCAGCCCCTACACCAGTGGCTACCAACTCTTCCCACGAGATACCAATGACATCATTTACGGTGGAATGGTTTCCAACATCGATGCCATTGGCGACTACAACAACGTGGACGCTTCAGGCGTCGCCGACAGCTTGGGTGCTACGGCACGCTTCCAAGGCACCGTTTTCACCATTGACTTCGACGGCAACGCAGGCTACAGCTTGTACATCCACGATGGAACTGGCGGTATCAACGTGTACAAGTCCACCGATATTGGCAGCTACACCGCTCCCATGATGGGCGACGTGATCAAAGTATACGGTTCCATTGCCCAGTTCAATGGTCTGACGGAACTCATTCCCGACAGCTTGACTTTGGTCAGTATGGGTGCTTCGATTCAAACGCCCACCTTGTCGAGCAGCCTTGGCGAGACACAAGAGTCTGAATTGGTTCGCTTCAACAACATGTCTATTGTCACTCCTTCGCAGTGGACGAACAGTGGTTCTGGTTTCAACGTGGATATCACGGACGGCTCGAACACCTACGCCATGCGCATTGATGCCGACTGTAACCTTTACGGTACAGCAGCCCCAACCGGATTGTTCGACGTCATCGGCGTGGGTAGCCAATACGATAACAGCAGCCCCTACACGAGCGGCTATCAGCTCTTCCCGCGCGACACCAATGACATCATTCCCGTAGCGGCCACCAACCCAAGCATCCGCTTCGCATCCGCAGCCGCTTCCGCTTTGGAGGGCAACGTGACGGAGCAGGTCTATCTGGTGATCAACCCCACCTATGCGAGCGCTTCAACGGTGACCCTTTCGCATAATGCCGGAGCTGGCTTTGTGGTGGGCTCGGATGCGAGCTTTAACCCGAGCATCTCTGCCACAGGTACCAGCATTACGGTTCCTGCCGGCGCAGATACCGTGACCCTCTCCATTACCATCATCGACGATGCTTTAACAGAAGGTGACGAGCATATTGACTTGCTGATTGATGCGGCCGGTACGGGCCTTCAGGTGGGCGCTATTGATTCTATGCGCTTTACCATCATCGACAACGACATCATCATCCCTACCTATACCATTCCCCAAATCAAGGGTCAAGACGCCAACGGCGTGAACGATTCCAATGGCGTGTATTGTAAGGTGATCGGTACCGTCCTAGGTGTGAATACGCAATCTGCCAGCACCGGCAACGTAGCCTTCACCATTCACGACGGAAACGTTGGATTCGGGGTATTCTCTCCGGCTAGCACCAACCACAACTACAGCGTGAACGAAGGTGACGTGGTACGTATTATCGGTACGATCGGCCAGTTCAATGGTTTGGCACAAGTCAATGCGGATTCCATCGCCATTGTCAGCACGGGTGCTGCCCTGCCCACTCCTACAACGATTGTGGCTTTGGATGAGAGCACCGAAAACGATTTGCTCCGCATGAACAACGTCACCATTGTGAACCCCGCTCAATGGACCAATGCAGGTTCTGGATTCAACGTGGACATCACGGACGGCACCAACACCATCCAATTGCGCATTGATGCGGACGTAGACCTCTACAGCCAACCTTGCCCTGTGGGCACCTTCGACGTAGTCGGTATTGGCGGTCAGTATGACAACAGCAATCCGTACACGAGCGGCTATCAAATGCTGCCTCGCTACATCGCTGACGTCATCTTCCCCACGCCTATGTCCTACGACTTGGCGGTGACGGAAATCATGGCTGGATCCAATGATCCCAACAGCAACGTGAGTGAAGACTGGTTCGAAATCCTCAACTACGGTTCGACTGCGGTGAATTTGGACGGTTTCTCTTGGGACGACAACAGCTTGGCTCCAGGAACCTCTACCTTCCAAAACGTTGCCATCGCCCCGGGCGAAGCGATTGTAGTATGGGCAGGTGTCCAAGCCAACGAAGGCGACTTCAAAGCCGCATGGAGCTTGACCAACACCAACGTTCAAGTTATCTCATCCGATGAGTTGGTCAACGGGGCCTATCCTTCTTTGAGCTCGAGCAGCGATGTCGTGGTTTTGTTTGACACTTCGGCAAACCCCATCGAAATCTGCAAGGCGGAGTACACCAGTACACTTGCCGGCCACTCCGTAGAATTTGACACCAACTGCACGTACTTGGGCAATGCTTCCGTGGGCGTGCGAGGTGCCTATACCTCTGCGGGAACAGACGTAGGTTCACCAGGCAACCAGACCATCAGCGTAGGCGAAAACAGCCTCGAGAAGGTCAGCCTATACCCCAACCCTGCGGGCACCGTAGCTACGTTGAAACTTCCTATGGATGGCAGTAAATCCGTGACGGTCCTCAACGCGCTCGGTCAACCTGTACTGAGCCAGCGTACGAGCCAAAAAGAGCTTACCCTCCAAGTAGGTTCGTTGAAGGCCGGTATCTACATGGTCCGCATTCAAAGCGAAGCCGGTCAGCGCACCTTGCGTCTGATCGTTCAGCACTAAGGATTTTCTCTTCTTTCCAAGAAAGCCGGCCTCTTTAGGCCGGCTTTTTTTATACCCCGCAAAAACGGGATAACCCTCCATCAGGTCAGGTGATCTCTTGGCGAGGAAGTCTCACCCAAAAAACAAAAGCAAGCCATAGGGGCTTGCTTTTTACTTTTTGTTTCTCACCGCATGGATATAGAACATGCCGCGGCAAGAAATAAAAAAACCAGCGCTTTCGGCGCTGGTTTTTTGGGTGGAGCGAAAGACGGGATTCGAACCCGCGACCCCGACCTTGGCAAGGTCGTGCTCTACCAACTGAGCTACTTTCGCAGTGGGGCGACAAAAATAGAAAGAAAAGTTCTGCGAACAAGCAATTTTAACAGGAAAATTTAGCCTTTTCCAAAGCGTTCTTTCCAGCGCTGCAAAAGCAACAAGGCTTCCATCGGAGTCAAGGCATTGGGGTCGATCTGTGCAAGCTCCGATTTCCAAGCTTGGGTTTCGGGCTCTTCCCATTGAATGAAGGAGAGTTGCATCGCACCCCCATTTTGAGAAGCCTCCGAGGAAGATCCTTCGGGACTTTCTCCGTGAAGAGCTTCCAATTCCGTGAGCACCTCCTGGGCGCGAAGGACCACGGGCTTGGGCATACCCGCCATACGCGCCACATGAATGCCAAATGAGTGGTTTGATCCCCCGGGGGCCAATGTCCGCAAAAAGACCATTTGGCCAGCCTCCTCCAAGATGGATACATGCCGATTGGCGATACGAGGCCAATGCGATTCCAGGGCATTCAACTCGTGGTAATGCGTGGCAAAAAGCGTCAGAGGACGGAAGGGATGCTGGTGCAAATACTCGGCAATGGATTGGGCGATACTTAACCCATCGTAGGTGGCTGTTCCTCGGCCAATTTCATCGAGAAGGACCAAACTTCGCTCGGTTAAGCCGTGCAAAATGCTGGCTGTTTCGGCCATTTCAACCATGAAGGTGGATTCCCCTTCGCTCAAGTTATCGCTGGCCCCAACGCGCACAAAGAGCCGGTCCAATAAGGGGAGCTGGGCTGATTGTGCCGGAACGTAGCCACCCATTTGCGCCATGATGGCATGGAGGGCGGTTTGGCGCAATAAGGCGGACTTACCACTCATGTTGGGCCCCGTGATGATCCACATCTGCTCCTCGTTCGCACTCAAATGGACATCATTCGGTATGTAGGGCATGGCGTCGCGCAAGCGCTGCTCAATCACCGGGTGTCGGCCCTGAATGACCGCCCAATCGAGCCCGGCCGAAAATGTCGGTCGGCACCATCGGTGACGCTGGGCGAGATGGGCCAACGTTAAGAGCACATCCACGGCGGCCATACTGCGCGCCGTGGCGAGTAAGGTGTGGACATGGGCTTGGGAAGTGGTGACAAGTTCCAGATAGAGGCGTTGTTCGAGAGCATGTACCTTCTCGTCCGCTTCCAAAATTTCGGTCTCAAGGGTTTTGAGCTCCTCCGTGATGTAGCGCTCTGCATTCACCAGGGTTTGCTTCCGTATCCACTCGGCGGGAACGCGGTCTTTCTGCGTGTTGCGTACCTCGAGGTAGTAGCCAAAGACGGAATTAAAGGCCACCTTCAGCCCTTGGATGCCCGTCGCCTCCGTTTCGCGGGCCAAAATGGCCTCCAAAACCTGGTTCGCATCGCGCTTTAAATTTTTGTAGCGGTCCAATTCTGCGTGATAACCCGGTCGGAAGAGTCCACCCTTGCTAGCCACAGCTGGCAGCTCATCGGCGAGTGCAGCCAGGGTCGCTTCCCGCCATGATGCCATGGGGTCTAGACGTTCGAGGTAAGGCATCCAAGCACCTTCCCCGTTGAGTTCCGCCCCCAATGCCTCCACGGCTTCGAGGGATTGCGCCAATCGTTGCAGTTCGCGTGGACCAATGCGACCGGTAGCTAGACGCGTAGCCATGCGCTCCATGTCTCCAAGTTGGCCCAATAGGGCGCGCAGGTGTTCGCGTTGCTCCGATTCGGCGAGTCCCGCTGCCACCGCATTCTGCCGTTCAAGAATCGCCGCCTCTTCAACTAAGGGCAGGGCCAACCAACGTCGCATCCACCGTCCGCCCATTGGGCTCGCGGTGTGATCTAGTACATCCAAAAGCGTCATTCCGCCCCCATGTGCCGTGCTAAACAACTCGAGGTTACGAAGGGTAAACTTGTCCATCCACAAATGGGTGGCCGGGCGCAGGCGTTGGACCGTCAAAATATGTTGGGTCGCCGTGTACTGGGACTGCCGGAGGTAGTGCAAAAGGGCCCCGGCGGCTACCACCGCAAGGGGAGCATCCTCTAGGCCAAAACCTTTGATACTCTGACTCCCAAATTGGGTTTGAACGGCCTCCTGCGCATACTCGGATTGAAAGACCCAGTCCTCCAAACTCGACGGAGTCCGACTACCCAGTAATTGCTGCCCGAGCTCCGTTCGATGCCGACGGTTGTAGACCACTTCAGAAGGATGGAAGGTGGTCATCCACTTTACTGCCTCTGCGGGAAGGCTTTGGGCTACCCAAAATTCCCCCGTGGACACATCCAGAAATGCCAAGCCGACCTCCCCGCCCCCTTCATGGAAGCAGGCCAGATAGTTGTTCGATTTGGACGGCAACAAGCTGTCTTGGTGGGCAATGCCAGGTGTCACCACCTCGGTGACACCCCGCTTGACGATGCCTTTGACCGTCTTGGGGTCCTCCAATTGTTCGCAAACCGCCACTTTGTAGCCTGCCTTCACCAAGCGTGGTAAATAGGTGTCCAAGGAATGATGGGGAAAGCCCGCCAATTCCATGTCCGCAGCCGCCCCATTGCTGCGTTTGGTAAGGGTGATCTCCAAGGCTTTCGAGGCCTTGATCGCATCCTCGCCAAACGTTTCATAGAAATCCCCTACGCGGAAAAGCAGGAGCGCTTCCGGGTACTCGGCCTTGAGGGCATAGTACTGGCGCATAAGGGGGGTTTCTTTGGATGCAGAAGCCATAAATGGGCAGGAAAACAGGGGTTACCTTTGCGAAGATAACCATGCAAAAACGTCTAACTACGGAACTCGGTCGGATGACAGTGGAAGAATACGCCGCTTCCCCCAAAACGCCCGTGTGGATCATCCTTGAAAACGTCCGAAGTGCGCACAATGTGGGCTCCTTCTTTCGCACGGCCGATGCCTTTGGCTGCGCGGGAATCTCCCTTTGTGGCTATACGGCCCAACCACCGCACAAGCAGGTAGACAAAGTCGCCCTCGGTGCCACGGACAGTGTGCCTTGGTTGGGATTTGACAATGCCCTAGCGGCCATCGCGGAGGCCAAAGCAGCAGGCTACCTCGTTCTGGGGGTTGAACAGGCCCATGGGGCCTTTTCTCTGGCGGACATGCCTTGCCCGGAATCGGGGATCGCGCTAGTTTTTGGCAATGAAGTCGATGGCGTGGAGGCTGACACCCTCGCGGTCTGCGATGGCGCGGTTGAAGTGCCCCAATTTGGCATGAAGCACAGTTTAAATGTCAGCGTTTGTGGAGGTGCCGTCCTTTGGGAGGCCACCCGCCGCTACCGAATCTAAGCCCTTTTTCTATTTGGTGATCCATCCCCAAAAGCGCTTGTGCAGGGCAGGGATAGCCACGCCCATAATGGGCACCAAAATCAGGGTAAAGACCAAGGTTTTCACCCATTGTGGCTGATCCGCCAGCAAGGGAAAAAGCAGGGCAAACATCCCGTTCACCACGGGGTAGACAAAGAGCCAGGAGATGACGATCATCTTCCAGCGTTTGGGAGGAGTGCTAGCGTTCATATACGTTTAGATAAAAAAAAAGAGGGGCCGAAGCCCCTCTTTATGAATGAATCCAGCGAATTACTGGATGAATTGGAATTCTACACGGCGGTTGTGAACATTCTTCTTGCTGAGAAGCTCTGATTCGCCTTTAGAAACCACCTCGAAGCGGGCTTCAGAGATGCCGAACGTCGTTGTCAAAACGCGAACTACAGCCTTCGCACGACGCTCACCTACTTTGAGGTTCACACGCTCAGAACCGGTAGCATCCGCGTGACCTACCACGCGCAAGCGCAAACTGGGGTTGGTCTTCATCATTTTAGCGACGACCGCCAATTTCGCCTCGTCCTCTACGCTAACTGTCGCAGAGTTGGTAGCAAAGTGTACTTCAGGGATGAAGGCCTCGGCTACTTGCGTGGTGACCGTACCCTCGATTTTCTTGCCTTGGAAGTTGACCAAAGCACCCGCGGGGGTGTTCGGCTCCATATCTTTTGAATCCATCACGCCGTCGCCGTCGCTATCCAATTCGCGACCTGAAGCATCTACACGAGCTCCACGCTGCGTGAAAGGATCGGTATCCAGTTCATGACGGATTCCGTCACCGTCTAGGTCCAAAGCACGGCCAGAGCCGTCAACTAGGGCACCTTTGGGAGTATTTGCTTCAAGGTCAAACGCATCGGAAACACCGTCTCCGTCCGTATCTGCTTGGACTTTCGCCAAGTCGCCCTTCAAGGTGCCTACTTGCTCTTCAAGTTCTTTGATGTTTCCGCAGGAGGCCAACGCCAAGGCGGCAACTCCCAAAACCGCATATTTCATGTGTGTCAATTTTCTGTTGTTTGGTGCAAATGTATCAAATTTTCGTCGCTGCAACGGGTCAGCAGCTCTGAGACGGTGCATTTTTGGATGGGATGCTGCCATTCGCCCCAATGTTCCGCCAATGGATGCAATACAAAGCGCCGAATTTCCATTCGCGGATGCGGAACTACCACGGAATCAACACGGTACTCGCCTCCGCTCCAAAGGATGAGATCGATGTCCATGCGGCGATTTTCGTAGGTCGTGGCGGATGGATTTCGGACCCGTCCCAGGCGTTTTTCCACCTCCAGCGCCCATGCCATCAACGCTTCCAATGGCTCCTCCCAATGCGCCTCAAGCACTTGGTTGAGGAAATCAGGGCCCTCGAAGCCCCAGGCAGGGGTTTGCCAAATCGAACCGGCGCGGATGATTTGGGCTCTTTCGTTCAGGACCTCTTGGGCTTCGGCCAAGGCTTGGGGGGCATCCCACGCATTGCTCCCGAGCATGAGAAGGACCCGATGCATCTGCCCGGTAGGATGTACCTTGGTTACTTGGTTTTTCACTTGAACGCAAATCTCCGATGAAAATCTTCTTTTCCAGCTTTTTTGGGGTCCTCGCTGCCATCTTCTTTCTCATCCTCTTAGGGGTCGGACTAGCCAGTATACCGGCGAGTCAGCCAACCATTGGGTCCAACACCACCTTGATTTTGGAGCTTGACGGACTCATTCAAGACCGCCCGACCTCCTCCATGGCGTTCTTGGAAGAACTCCTTGATCAGCCCATCACTCTTTCGCTCACGGAAACTCTCTTGGCCTTAGATGC
>DFSS01000054.1:45999-48162 GCA_002381225.1 Flavobacteriales bacterium UBA3431
GCCGCGGAGGATGAGCGCATAGAGGCCGTTCGCATCGAAATGGGGCTCATGGATATGGGCTACGCCAGCATCCAGGAGCTGCGTTCCGCCATCCATCACCTCGAATCTCAGGGCAAACCGGTTCACGTCTATGCCAAAGTCTACACGCAGAAAATGCTCTACCTGGCCCGGGCAGCCTCCCACCTTTACATTGCTCCTGGGGGCTTGGTGGAATGCTCTGGTCTGAGCGCTTCGCCCCTCTATTTCAAAGGCGCCTTGGATAAACTTGGGGTTCAGGCGCACCTAATCCGCGGCTCAGACAATATTTATAAAAGCGCTGGCGAGCCCTTCATTGCGGACGAAATGTCGGAGGCGAATCGCAGCCAAATTCAAGAGCGCCTTCAATCCATCTACGCGGGCATTCTGGCTGATCTGCACAGCGATGGGTTGGATACCGCCGCTTTGGATGCCCGAATTGAAACCAACCCTCTCTTCTCCGCCGATGACGCCCTCGCCCTCGGCTTGGTCGATGAAATCAGCTACGGCTGGCCCAATGAGGAGTCCAAGGACTGGTTAGACCTAGCCGACTACTACAGCGTCTTAGAAGAGCCCTCCGGGAAACAAAAAATCGCGGTCATTGTGGCCGAAGGCGATGTGCAAGACGGCAGCGGTAGCGATGGCGTCATTACGGATGGCAGCCTGGTGGCGGCTCTTGATAAAGTGCGTGACCAAAAGCGCATCGGAGCGGTCGTCCTCCGCATCAATTCCCCAGGGGGTTCTGCTTTGGCGTCCGACATGATTTGGCAAGCCGTTGTCGAACTTGCCGCTGAAAAGCCCGTCATCGTCTCCATGGGCGACGTAGCGGCCTCCGGCGGGTATTACATTGCGGCACCAGGACAAGAAATCTTCGCCAGCCCCGCAACAATTACTGGTTCCATCGGGGTATTTGGCCTCCTGTTCAGCGCCGAAGACCTCATGCACAACACGTTGGGCATAAAGAGCCAGCCCGTAGGCACCCATCCTTTGGCCTCTGCCTTGCAGCTCGATCAAGCCCCTAGTCCAGCCATGCTGGATGTCCTACAATCGAATGTAGACCGCACCTACAACCGCTTCAAAGACATCGTCGCCACGGGCCGCCATATGGACCGCCCACAAGTGGACAGTATTGCGCGTGGCCATGTATACACGGGTTCGGACGCCCTCCATCTCGGCCTTGTGGACCAAGAAGGCGGCTTCCTCGAAGCGTTGAAACGCGCCCACCAACTTGCCGGCTACAGTGAACCCGCCCGCATCGTCTTCTACCCCGACGATCTGGATCCGCTCGAAGAAGCATTGGCCGCCCTAGGGGCCAAAACCCAAAGCGCCTGGCAGTCTTGGACCTGGGGCACTTCAGCCCAGTGGCTGCAAAAAATACAGTCCGAATGGAACGCCCTCCAATCCTACCAAGGTGTCCAAATGCGGGCCCAATCCCTCAATCTTTAACCTGGCATGGACCTCAGCCTTTCTTCCAAAAAGCAGCAAGACGCCCTTTGGCTCTATATGCTTCTGGCCGGCCTCTTTACCGCGGCCCTTGTCGTCTGTAACCTAGTAGCCAACAAATTCATTTCCATTGATTTAGGTTTTCACACCTTCGTCATCTCCGCGGGCGTCCTCCCCTACCCGCTGACATTTTTAGTCACCGATTTGCTGTCCGAATTTTACGGCAAACGCCGCACCAACATTGTCGTCCTCAGCGGCTTTGCCATTCTCCTCTTCGTGCTCGGCGTCCTCTGGCTTGGTGCTCAGTTCCCGGCCATCGCCGGTTCTCCCGTCAGCGATGCCGCCTACAGCCAAGTCTTTGGGAATTCTCAGCGCGTCATTCTGGCCTCCATGGCCGCCTACCTCGTCGCCCAACTGGTGGATGTTCGGCTCTTTCATTTTTGGAAGGATCTGACGAAGGGCCAGCACCTTTGGGTCCGAAACAACTTTTCTACCATGCTCTCCCAATTCGTGGACACCGTTTTGGTGGTGGGCATCATATTCTACGACCGTGAATCTCTGGACGCCATCACCTCCATGGTCCTAGACGGTTGGTTCTTCAAAGTGCTCTGTGCGGCCCTAGACACCCCGCTGATGTACGCCGGGGTTTGGGCCTTTAAGCGCTACTTCGGGAAGGGAGAATTGGAGGGCTTGAGGGCTTGAGGG
>DFSS01000048.1:0-1429 GCA_002381225.1 Flavobacteriales bacterium UBA3431
CAACTGAGCTAAGGAGGAATGTTCCTTTGAAAAGGGCTGCAATAATACGAATAGACTCAAATCGGTGCAATAGCTAAAGGTATATTTGCGGCAGATATTCAAAATCCCCCTTACTATGAGCCTTTTAGTTGTTGGTACTGTTGCGTTTGATGGATTAGAAACCCCTTTTGGTGTGCGCGAGCGCATTTTGGGTGGTTCGGCTACCTATATCGGCATGAGTGCCGGGTATTTTGTGGACCGGATCAATTTGGTTTCAGTTGTAGGGGATGATTTCCCCCAAGCCCATATTGATCTTTTGAACGCACACAACGTGCATACCGAAGGCTTACAAGTAATCCAAGGCCAAAAAACTTTCTTCTGGAAAGGCAAGTACCACTTGGACATGAATTCACGGGACACCTTGGACACCCAGCTGAATGTCCTAGAGCATTTTGACCCCATTATTCCCGAGTCCTACAAAGACTGTGAATACTTGATGTTGGGCAATTTGGTACCAGCCATCCAAATGCGGGTATTGGAGCAACTAACCCACCGCCCCAAATTGGTGGTTCTCGATACGATGAACTTGTGGATGGACGTGGCTATGGAAGACTTAAAAAAGGTTCTCAAGAAGGTGGATGTCCTCACGATTAACGATGAGGAGGCGCGTCAACTTTCCGGTGAACACAACCTGGTGCAGGCCGCAAAGGCGATCCAAACCATGGGGCCGCAAACCTTGATCATTAAAAAGGGCGAACACGGAGCCCTGCTCTTTGGGCCTGAGGGCAATATTTTCTTTGCACCCGCTTTGCCTTTGGCTGAAGTATTTGACCCCACGGGCGCGGGAGACACGTTTGCTGGTGGCTTTATTGGGTATTTGGCCCAAACCAAAGACACTTCGTTTGACAACATGAAGCGTGCCTTGATGTATGCCGCAACGATGGCGTCCTTCTGCGTGGAAAAATTTGGTCCAGAGCGCTTGGAGCATATTTCCGAAGCGGAATTGGCGGAACGTCGTGCGCAGTTTACGCAGTTGATTCACGTCCACTAGGCTCATGCGCGTCGACAGTTATTTGTGGGCCGTTCGACTCTATAAAACCCGCAATAACGCGGCGGATTCCCTCAAACTTGGACGCGTACTGATCGACGACCAGCCCATCAAGGCGAGCCGAACATTAAAAAAGGGGGACGCCATAGAAATACGCTTCACGGGGTATTCGCGGCGCTTTGAGGTCTTAGATTTCCCAAAAAGCCGTGTTGGTGCAGGGCTTGTTGAAAACTTTCTACGCGAAACCTCAACAAAGGAAGACCGCGACAAGCGAGAGATGATCCAGCTTGCTCGAAAACATCAACGAAATCAGGGGCTTGGGCGACCCACTAAGCGGGATCGTCGCGATTTGGACGAGTGGATTTGAAAAGAAAATCCGACTGAAATTCAGTTAATTACTCA
>DFSS01000048.1:1815-13290 GCA_002381225.1 Flavobacteriales bacterium UBA3431
GAGCTTGAAATTGTATCCTCTCGTTCGGATAGTAAATCACCGTTTGCGGTGACCAACCTTCCGAAGAAAGACATCGTGAACCGCTTGGCTTCACGCGACCTTCCCAACGTTTTGAACACAGCTCCCTCGATCTACTCTACCAACCAGGGTGGTGGTGCGGGCGACTCTCGTTTGAACGTTCGTGGTTTCAACCAGCGCAACGTGGCCATCATGATCAATGGTGTTCCCGTAAACGACATGGAAAACGGATGGGTATACTGGTCTAACTGGGACGGTGTGGGTGACGCGACAAGCAACATCCAGGTTCAGCGCGGTTTGTCCGGAGTAAACTTGGCGGTTCCCTCTATTGGTGGTACCATCAACATCATCTCGGATCCTGCAGCTCGTTCCAAGGGTGGTTACATCCGCCAAGAATTGGGTAGCTGGAACTTCTTGAAGACGACCGTAGGTTTCAACTCCGGTATGATCGGCGAGAAATTGGCGATCTCTGGTACCTTGGTTCGCAAGACCGGTGACGGCTTCTACCAGGGCACTTGGACCGACGCATACGCCTACTACTTCGGTGCTTCGTATCAAGCCTCCAAGAAGGATAAGGTGGAATTGTACGCGATTGGTGCTCCCCAGCGCCACGGTCAAAACTTGTTCCGTCAGAACGTTGGTCGCTACTCTAAAGAATACGCTTTGTCTTTGGACGGCTACGATCCCAACGCTGCAGACCAGTACTCTGAATTGGGCCGCAACTACAGTCAGAACTACAATACGGTAGATCCTTCATATAGTGGCGAACAATACTGGAACATGTACGGTGTTCGTCAGGGCGCGCGTTACAATCCCAATTACATCAATGAGCGCGAGAACTACTTCCACAAGCCTCAGGTGAACTTGAACTGGTACCGCACGATCAACGACAACATGCGTTTGGCCAACATCTTCTACTACTCTGGTGGTTCTGGTGGCGGATCTGGAACGATGGGTTCTGTAAAGAGCTCTTCCGCTTTGGGATTTGCGCGTAACTGGGACGCTGAAGTAGCTGAAAATGCAGACGCGACCGATGGCAGCCCCGCTTCTACCGGCATCTTGCGTAACTCTACGAACAACCAATGGACCTTGGGCGCCATTTCCAAGTTGTACCACGAGGTGAACGACAATTTGAATTTGACCTACGGTTTGGACGTGCGCTCTGCACAAGTGGAGCACTATCGTGAGGTTCGTGACCTTTTGGGTGGCGCTTACTATGTCGACAACAGCAGCGATTTCCGCGTAGCAGATTTCCAAGCAGGTTTGGGCGACAAGATTGGCTACCACAACACCACGACCATCAACTGGGCGGGTGGTTACATCCAAGGAGACTACCGTGCTGATCGTTTGTCTGCAAACGGTGTAGCAGGTGTTACCATGGCTTCGTACACCTTGACCGATCACTTCCGTGATAACGGAAATGGCGAACAGTATTTTGCAGAGAACAGAAACCTTCCTGGTATGCAAATCAAGGGCGGTGCGAAGTATGAAATCAATGACAACGTGAGCGCTTTTGTAAACTTGGGTTGGGTCAAGGCCACTCCTACGTTTGACAAGGCGATCAACGATGCTTCAGGAAAAGTCTACGAGCAGAGCTTTGCAGATAACGAAACCTTCAATTCGTATGAAGGTGGGTTGAACTGGAGTGCTCCTAATGGCAAATTGGCATTGAGCGCGAGCTACTACTACACTTTGTGGTTGAACCGTACGAATAGCTTCTTCGTCTACTTGACGGATGGCACCGAAGATGCTGTCTACCTCACGGGTATGAACGCCAAGCACAGTGGTTTGGAATTCGAAGCAGCATTGAAGCCCATCAGCGGCCTCCGCATTGACTTGAGCGCCTCTTTCGGTGACTGGACGATGATGGACGACGTTTCTGGTGAGTACACGGACTACTCTTCTGGCGCCCCTGTAACAACTCAAGTAAACTACTACTTGAAGGGCTTGCACGTAGGTGACGCTCCGCAGAACCAACAAGCTGTGGTCGTTTCGTACACGGGTGTGAAGAACTTGAATGCTACGTTGACGTACCGCAACTACTCCAAGTACTACGCCGATTGGAACGTATTCAGCCGCACGAACGAAGCGGATCGCGCCGAGTCATGGCAGGTTCCTACTTTCAGTGTTTTGGACTTGAACTTGAACTACCGTTTGCCCATCGACTTCAATGGTGTGACCATGGACGTCTTTGCACACGTGTTCAACTTGACCGATGCCGTGTACATCCAAGATGCTACGGACAACTCTCCCTACAACGCGTACGGCGACAAGACCCACTCTGCAGACGATGCAGAAGTGTTCTTGGGCTTGCCCCGCAACTGGAACGGTGGTGTTCGCATCAACTTCTAAACGTTTAAGAGCGCTAAGCGCTTAAAACGGAAGCGCGCCCAGAGATGGGCGCGCTTTTTTTTTGCGAATTTCTATAGACATTCAGCGCACCGGAATGACCGAGGCGGATTGGGGCCCTGGGGCCCGCACCATAAGGGGGTCGTTTACTTCTGAAAGGTGAGGAGGACGGCTCCTTTCTCCACGGCTTGGCCCGCAATGGCCGCGACACTTTCTATGATGCCATCATGGGGCGCCTTGAGAGCATTTTCCATTTTCATGGCTTCTAGAATGATCAAGGTATCCCCTTTGGTAACCGATTGCCCAGCGCTGGCGTGAACGGCCAAGACCATACCGGGCATCGGTGCCTTGAGATGGTCGGCGCCCGCGGCGGTCGTAGCGCCCATGCCCATGGCTTCAAGCAGTTCGTCCAACGGGGAAGTTGAGGCCACTTCGTAGGTAAAACCGTCGATCCACCAGGTGCTTGTCTTGGTGTGGTGGTCTTCCGAAACGAGAAAGGCGCGCAACGTGCGGGAACCATCTTGGACCAAGTATTCTCGGCCACCAAGGGGGTGGATCTTTACGTTCGGGAGTGAACCCTCCGGCACGATTTTGGTTCCGTTGACGCGGTGCTTCATTTCGGCATACAAGTTACGCAGGCATTGTACCTTCGCACACACGATTATGACCATACAGATTCTTCAATTTATTCTCAGTCTTTCTTTGCTGGTTGTCCTGCACGAACTGGGACATTTTTTACCGGCGATTGCCTTCAAAACGCGCGTCGAAAAGTTTTACCTCTTTTTTGACCCCTGGTTTTCACTGGTTAAGACGAAAATCCGCGGAACAGAAGTAGGGATCGGCTGGCTGCCATTGGGCGGTTATGTGAAGATTTCGGGCATGGTGGATGAGTCCATGGACAGTGAGCAAATGAAGCAGCCAGCGCAACCATGGGAGTTTCGCTCTAAGCCGGCATGGCAGCGGTTAATTATTTTGTTGGGTGGCGTCACGGTGAACTTCATCGTTGCGATTGTCATCTATGCAGGAATGATGGCCTACTATGGCGACAGCTACGTGGCCAATGACAGCCTTAAGGATGGGGTCTGGGTTAATGAGCTAGGCCAAGAATTAGGGCTGCAAACTGGAGACCGTATTGTGGCCGTCGACGGCAAAAAATTGGAGCGCTTTAACGATGTGAACATAGAGATTCTCTTGGGCTCCGGAAAAGAGATGACCATTGTGCGCGCTGGAGAAATGATGACCCTCCCCATCACGGCAGAATTTGTGAAAAGCGCCATCGAAAACAAGGCGCCATGGATGTTTCCGCGGGTTCCCTATTATGTGAAAGGCTTTGGCGAAGATTCGCCGGCGGAGGCCGCAGGGCTGCAGGCAGGCGATTTGATCACGGGCCTCAACGGCCAGGATATGCCCTATTTTGATCAGTTTTTGGATTCCATTCCGGCCTATGCAGGGCGTCCGGTAACCCTACAGTTTATCCGGGGTGAAGCCACGCAGGAAATTGCCTTTACGGTCAGTGATAGCGGAAGAATGGGGGTCTATTGGCAGGATAATTTGGCCGATTTATTCCCCGTGACGACTGTGACCTACGCCGGCTGGGATGCAGTTTCGGAAGGGTGGAATCAAGCCACGAGCAAGTTGATCTACTATGTTCGCCAGGTGAAGTTGATGTTCCAGCCCGAAACGGGCGCTTACAAGGAAGCCGGCGGATTTTACACCATCATGAAGCAGTATCCTACGGAATGGGATTGGCAGCGCTTTTGGGGCTTTACAGCCTTCTTGAGCTTGGCCTTGGGCTTCTTGAATGTTCTGCCGATTCCCGCCCTTGACGGGGGCCATGCGACGTTTGTGCTCATCGAGATGGCGACCGGCAAGGTTCCAAGTACTCGAGTGATGGAAATCGCTCAGATGGTGGGATTCTTCTTACTCCTTGGCCTGCTTCTGCTTGTCAACGGCAACGACTTGCTGAAGGCCTTTCAATAGTCTCGCTCAGCGATACAGGGAGGCCTAAATGTTCCGTGAAGTGGGCATAATGGAAAGCAGAACCTGGTTGAACTAGCCCAAGGCGACGTCCAGGCACATCATGACGATAAAACCGCCAATGAAGCCCAAGGCGGCCACGTCGGTATACTGGTCTCGCTGCGTTTCGGGAATGACCTCCTCAACCACGACATAAATCATCGCCCCTGCCGCGAAAGCTAGAGCAAAAGGGAGCACGGGTTGCATGTACATGACAGCGATGGCGCCCACGACCCCCGCTATGGGTTCCACGATGGCGGACAATTGCCCAAACCAGAAGGAACGGAAACGCGAAACGCCTTTTCGACGAAGGGGAAAACTAACTGCGATGCCTTCCGGGAAGTTTTGAATGCCAATCCCGATAGCCAAAGCCACCGCAGCGCCCAGTGTGGCACCATCTATACCCGCTGCATAAGCGCCAAATGCCACCCCTACGGCGAGTCCTTCAGGAATGTTGTGGAGGGTGATGGCGAGCACGAGAAGCGTCGTCGACTTCCAATCCGTTTCGACTCCTTCCGCTTCGTTTTTATTGAAATTGATGTGGAGGTGAGGAACGAGTTTGTCCAGGCCGAAGAGAAAGAGTGCTCCAGCCCCAAATCCGATGGCAGGCGGGAGCCAGGGTATGTAACCGAGGTTTTCAGAGAGCTCAATGGACGGAGCCAGAAGGCTCCAATAGGAGGCGGCAATCATGACGCCACCGGTGAAGCCCAACATGCCATCCAGGGCCTTGCGAGGCATTTCCTTAAAGAGGAATACTAGGGCGGCGCCGGATGCGGTGAGCAACCAAGTAAAGGTTGTCGCTAAGAACGCGAGGAGGACGGGGTGTGCATTGGCGAGTTCTTCCATAGGGGTAAGGGCAACGCAAAGTTAGGCATTTCTAACACGCAAAAAACTTCCTCCCTGATTCCGCACGGGCTTTCGGGCGGCGCCCTATCTTAGAGGCGCATGGGGAACCAGTTCGAAATCCAATCTGCAAAGCGAATTTACTTCGCAAGTGACCTTCATTTGGGGGCACCTCATGCGAAAGCGTCGGCAGAGCGCGAAAAAATTTTCGGCGAATGGCTGGACGCCATCGCGGCGGATGCGCAGGCCCTCTACCTCGTGGGAGATTTGTTTGATTTTTGGTTTGAATACCGGCATGCGGTCCCCAAAGGCTTTGTTCGCACCCTTGGAAAGCTCGCAGCGCTGCACGACCGCGGTGTAAAACTGTACTTTTTTACTGGAAACCACGATCTATGGGTGCGAGACTATTTATCAGAAGAAATTGGTTTTGAGATATTTACAAAACCTGTTGTTCATGTTTGGAACGGAAAGCGCTTTTATATTGGGCATGGAGATGGCCTAGGTCCGGGAGATGCTGGGTATAAATTTTTAAAGCGGGTATTTACATTTCGGCCCTTTCAATGGGCATTTCGCTGGCTGCATCCAGACGTAGGAATCGCTCTGGCGTCCATGCTCTCAAAAGGGTCACGCGCGCGAACCGGACATGAAGACTACGCGATGCATCGCATAGAGGACGAGGCCCTTTTTCAGTTTGCTCGGACACAGCAAAAAATTGACCCGGCGGATTATTGGGTTTTTGGCCATCGGCATTTTCCCATTACGGCGCCCCTGTACCCTGAATGGGGTAAGGACTCTCCCGTGTTCTGCAATTTGGGCGACTGGATTAAGTGGAACAGCTGGGCCAGTTTTGACGGCACGAATTGGACGCTCCACCGCCCCGACAAAGCATAAAAAACCCCTCGATGCACCGGGCAACGAGGGGCTGATTTTTTTCGGGGTCCGAATTACTTGGCGGCTTGGTAGCGCGCAGATACTTCTGCCCAGTTGACCACGTTGAAGAATGCACCCACATAATCGGGGCGACGGTTCTGGTATTTGAGGTAGTAGGCGTGCTCCCATACGTCCAAGCCCAAAATGGGGGTACCCTCACAGCCCACACCAGGCATCAAGGGGTTGTCTTGGTTGGCCGTGGAGCAAACCTCTAAACGGCCACCCTTGTTGACGCACAACCACGCCCAGCCGGAACCGAAACGGGTGGCGGCTGCCTTGGCAAAGGCGGCTTTAAAATCTTCGTATGAACCAAAAGCGGCGGAAATCGCTTCGCTCAATTCGCCTTCGGGCTCACCCCCACCATTGGGGGTCATGACCGTCCAAAACATGCTGTGGTTCCAATGCCCACCGCCGTTGTTGCGCACCGCGGGAACGTCGGCGTGTTCGGTGATCAGCGCATCGATGGACTTGCCGGCCATGGGCGTACCCTCGATGGCGGCGTTGAGGTTGTTGATGTACGCTTGATGGTGCTTCGAATGGTGAATTTCCATCGTTTGAGCGTCAATATGGGGCTCCAAAGCGCTGTAGGCGTAGGGAAGGTTGGGTAACGTAAACATATCGTTGAATTTTAATAGAAGGTATAACAAAGGTAGGGGTTGCCGGTTCTCTCTGCCCTGTATCTTTAAAGAATGCCAAAGCTCCCCCTCCGTCAGCAACCCTTGAGTGTGTTCAGCGCTAGCGCGGGAGCGGGAAAGACCTTCCGCTTGGCGGCCGAGTACATCGCGACGGCCTTGCGCGACCCCAACGAACCCCATGCCTTTGCGCAGATCTTGGCCTTGACCTTCACCAACAAGGCGGCGCATGAAATGAAGCGCCGGATTTTGGACAGTCTGCGGGATTTTTCGGAGGTCTCCGATTTTGGCGAATCCAAGGGCTTAGCGCAAGCGGTACAAGACATCCTGAATATTTCGGGGGAAGAGTTGGCGATTCGCGCTCGAAAGGCGCTGGAAAGCATGTTGCACGACTACGGCTCCATCGGGGTCGGGACCTTAGATCAATTCACCCACCGCTTGGTGCGCACGTTTGCCTTGGAACTCGGTCTACCGGGCCAGTTTGATGTGGAATTGGATCAAACAATGTTGTTGGAATTGGCCATCCAAGAACTGATGAGTGAGGTAGGCCAGAATGCCGAATTAACCCAACTGCTCGTTTCCTATGCCCAATCCAATGTGGATGATGAAAAAGGGGGCGATCTCTATCCGGCCTTGTTGGATATGGCCAAGCATTTGGCCCAAGAGTCGAGCACCGAGGCACTTCGTGAGCTCGCCCAATGGACCATGCAGCACCATGGTGCCGCGCATTCTGCCCTACATGATTTTCAACGCCACCTGCGCGAACAGGTCGGACGAGCCGCGGGGGAAATTCGGGACCTCCTGGGTCAGGTTGATGCTTCCGACATTTCCTATGCCAACCGCTGGTTCTCTTTTCTCGAGAAGCTGGAAGGAAAAGACCCGGAAGAGTGGGTGCCCAACGCGACGGTCAGCAAGGTGTGTTCGGATCCCCAGGCTCTTTTTTCCAAAAAAGGGGCCGAGCGCCAGGTAGATCCTACCCAGCTCGGTCAGGCGGTCGCCATCCATGTTGAGCGCATTCGGAGTTGGGCGGGGCAAGCCTTGCTGGTCCATGAAATCCGCAAGAATGATCGCAGTGCTTCGGTCATGGTGGAAATGGCTAAGGCCCTAGAACGGGTGCTTGAGAGGCAACGGGTGCAGCCCTTATGGAAATTCAATCAACTGATTCACGATGAATTGACGACCCAGCCGGCCTCGTACCTTTTTGAGCGCTTGGGTGATCGCTACCGCCATTTTTTTATCGATGAAGCCCAGGACACGTCCACACTGCAATGGAAAAATCTGTGGCCGCTGTTGGAGAATGCCTTATCGGGGGGCACCGAGGAAGGTTCGGCCTTGATCGTGGGGGATGGCAAGCAGTCCATTTACCGGTGGCGCGGAAGCGCAGCGGAGGAGTTCTTGACGATGGTTCAACATACATCGGTGCAGGCGCCTCCCAACGCAAATCTGCCCTCTTTGGCTGGCCGAACCGAACACATTCCCTTGTCTGACAATTGGCGAAGCCGTCGTGAAATCGTCACCTTCAACAACCGCTTGTTTGAAGCGATGGCGAGCCAAATGCCCCGGGACCTGCACCATCAAACCTACCAAGCGGCGCCCCAAACACCCCAAGGGGATCCAGGGGGCCGGGTGGAGCTGCGCATGCTGCCCAAAGCCAAGGTCGAGGACCTCTGGCCACAAATTTTGGATCAGCTGGTCGTGGATCTTCGGTCTGCTCAGGCCGACCACTGGAATTGGGGGGACATGGCCATTCTCGTGCGGGACAAACGTCAGGGCCGAGCCATTGCCTTGCGCATGGCCCAGGAGAATATTCCTGTGGTTTCGTCCGAATTGCTGGCGCTTTCCAGTTCATCCTGGGTTGGGGCGATGGCGTCGGTCATGCATTGGATGCTCGTGCCCCGAGAAAAGGACCGCCAATGGGCGGTGCTCCGTCAGCTGCAGGAAGCAGGGATTTGGGCGGTACCGGAAACCGTTCTCCACGCGGCGGGGGTTGCGCTGGCCCAAAAAGTACCCGACCGGCCATTTGAGGCAGTGCTCCGGGAGATCTTGCCCGAGTTCTCGCCCGACATTGCCTGGAAGTTGAGTCTTTATGAAATGGGCGAATATTTGGCACGCGCCCTGGGTTTTGGTCACCAAAGCGACCCCTTTGTGCTGCGTTTTTTGGATGCCCTGCACGAATATTCCACCAAGCAGATCAATCGTTTGGAAGCCTTTATGGCTGAATGGGATCGGAAAAAGGATGATTGGAGTATTTCCGCCCCTCCAGGGATGGATGCCATCGAACTTCTGACGATTCACAAGGCAAAGGGCTTGGAATACCCGTTGGTGTATGTGCCCTTCGGCTCGTTCCGAATTCAAGACGGCCGGAGCGTCTGGATGACTATGGATTGGACGGATTTGTTTGGGCTTGATACGGAAGCCCCACCGAAATCCCTATTGACGCTTAAATCCCTCCATTCGGATGGCAAGCAGTCCATTCGAGCGGCCATCGAAGCGGTGCATCCCGACTATGTGGCCGCCTCGGAGAATGCCCGACAGGAGCGCATTTTTGACGATTTCAATCTCTTGTATGTAGCGTTAACCCGCCCGCGGGACGGGTTGACATGCTATCTCTGGGACGAGGGGTATGGCAAGGATCTTTGGGCCCACATTCAACAAGCGTATCCGGGGGTTACGGACCACCTCGTTCTGGGTGCATGGCCTGACCAGGATGACCGCCGCCGGCCCCAGGTCGGGGATGCTTCACCATGGATTTTGACCCACGTCGCGAGCGACGATTGGACGCAACGGGTGCGTTTGGCCCGATTCCAAGAGGAAGGCCCCGAGCAGCGATTGGGTAATGCGGTCCACCGGGTGATGGAGCGAATACGCCGGCCCGGGGATGCGACCAAGGCCATAGAACAAACCGCCATGGAGATGGAATGGACGGCCTCGGAGTGTAAAACCGTGGTGGAACGCGTCCACCAAGCGTTGGCCGATGAACGACTCAAACCTCTTTTTGAGGCGGCCGAGATTTATACCGAGCGGCCCTTGCTGATGCCGGAAAAGGGGGTACGCCGACCTGACCGGGTGGTGAAGCTACAAGATGGCCGCTGGCTGGTGGTCGACTATAAAACGGGGGAAGTCGAAGACGAACATGCGGAGCAAATCGCCCGGTATGCGGACGGATTGACGGCTGTTCTGGGAACCCGACCGGAAACCCTTCGGGTGTACCTTCGTGATCAAATTGAATTATATGGGAGCTAAATCCGCTTTTTATGCCGGACTGCAGGAAGAATTGCAGTCGATCCAAGAGCAAGGACTGTTCAAGCGCGAGCGCATCATTGCATCGCCCCAGGACGCGGTGATCACCTTGACGGATGGCAGCGAAGTATTGAATTTTTGTGCCAACAACTACTTGGGCCTCAGCAGCCATCCCAAAGTACTGGATGCAGCCCACGCTGCGTTGGAGAGCCATGGCTTTGGGATGAGTTCGGTCCGTTTTATCTGCGGTACGCAAGACATTCACAAGACCTTGGAGCAGAAACTAGCGCAGTTCCTGCATACCGAGGACACCATTTTATATGCCGCGGCCTTTGACGCGAATGGTGGCGTATTTGAACCCCTTCTGGGCGAGCAAGATGCCATCATCAGCGATAGCTTGAACCATGCGTCCATCATCGATGGAGTGCGCCTTTGTAAGGCCATGCGCTTCCGCTACGCCAACAACGACATGGCTGATTTGGAGTCCCAATTGAAGGCCGCCGATGCCGCTGGCGCGAAGACGAAGTTGATCGTGACCGACGGGGTATTTTCCATGGACGGCTATGTGGCCCAAATGGACGCCATTTGCGATCTGGCCGACCAGTACGATGCCTTGGTCATGGTGGACGAATGCCATGCCACAGGCTTTATTGGTGCGACGGGCCGCGGTTCGATCGAGCTTCGCGGTGTTTTGGGCCGAGTCGACATCATAACAGGCACCCTCGGCAAAGCCCTCGGTGGCGCCATGGGCGGCTTTACAACCGGCAAGAAGGAAGTGATCGAAATGCTTCGCCAACGCTCGCGCCCCTACCTCTTCAGCAACTCCCTGGCTCCCGCCATTGTGGGGGCTTCGATCGCTGTTTTGGACCTCTTGTCCGAAACCACCGAACTCCGCGACAAGCTCGAAGCCAATGTCCAGCAATTCAAAGCCGGCATGCGCGCCGCAGGCTTTGACTTCAAGGACGGCGAATCCGCCATCGTCCCCGTAATGCTTTACGATGCCGCCCTGTCGCAGCGTTTTGCGGACGCCCTCTTGCAGCGCGGCATTTACGTCATCGGCTTCTTCTTCCCCGTCGTTCCAAAAGGCCAAGCCCGCATTCGCGTCCAACTCAGTGCCGCCCACAGCTCCGAGCACATCGACCGGGCCATCACGGCCTTCACCGAGGTGGGCAGGGAACTTGGAGTGATCTGAGGCTAGGGGGCTAGGGAGCTCGGGCTTTGCCCTCGCGCTAGAGTGCTAGAAAGCTTGAAGGCTCGCGCATTGCGCTGAGGCGCGTTCCCTTAAACGTTTAATCTCTTTTCCTCTTAAACTTTATAGCGGACCTTCGCCGCGCGCTCGACCTTCAGCCATTCAGGCGTAGTAAGCCAACAAACGAAAAAGGCCGGGAAATCCCCGGCCTCTTTTAGTGGGCAAAACGGCGAAAGAGGGGCCTTCAAGCCCTCTAGC
>DFSS01000048.1:13564-34208 GCA_002381225.1 Flavobacteriales bacterium UBA3431
CTCTAGCCTTCAAGCTCCTTAACACTCCCCATGCGTGAGCACGAGGTAGCCGTTGGCGGGCAAGGTAATTTGGCCATCTTCTTCGAGTTCAGCCTCTTCGCCCGTGAACCAGTTGGTGTAGTCTTCGTCGATGGCTCCGCTGTAATCAACAGTCACCTCTTCGGCGCTGAAGTTGACAAACACGGTCACGATGTTGTCGCCTTTCACGCGGGAAAAAGCATAGACACTGGGGTGGTTGGTGGTGATGCGTGTTTGTGCACCGCCCCATGAACCGTTGGCCAAAGCGCCTTGGGTCGTCTTAAGGGCCAAGGCCTTGCTGTAGAAGTCTGCTTGGGAAGGCGCGCTCCAGTCAATGGTGTCGCGCTCAAAGAAGCGCAGGCTCTTGTTGAGGCCGACTTCTTGACCGCTGTAGATCAAAGGCATGCCCTGGGACATGGTCACGCATAGCATGAAGGCCGCGTGGGCATTGTTGCCAATGCGCTTTTCCACGGTACCGTTCCAAGAGTTCTCGTCGTGGTTGTCAATGAAGTAAAGGCGGTAACCGTCTTCAGGAAAGTCTTTGGCTTGGCGGGCGAGGTATTCGTCCATCGTGGCGACGTCCGCCCCTTTGCCGGCCACATTATTGAGAAGGTGGTGGAACTCCCAGCCGTAGGTCATGTCGAATTGGCTTTCATGGAGGTAGAAGTACTCGGACTCAGCGAGCATGAATATCTCGGGGTTGTGGCCACGGAGATGCTGGATGGTTTCGGTCCAGTAGTCTTGGGTTTGCCCCCCTGCCATATCCACGCGGAAACCGTCGATCCCAAATTGGTCAAGCCAGTAAATCATGTCTTGACGTTGAGCCTCCATCATGGCCGGATTGCTGTAGTCTAATTCGGCCACATCTGTCCAATCCG
Source organism: Flavobacteriales bacterium UBA3431 (assembly GCA_002381225.1). Lineage (GTDB taxonomy): Bacteria > Bacteroidota > Bacteroidia > Flavobacteriales > Schleiferiaceae > TMED14. The sequence goes on from DFSS01000048.1 coordinate 14,461, forward strand.
TTGGATTGTTGTGGTCGTCACGGCCGTTGGAGATTTCTCCGGTTTCCGGATCACGGTAGTAGAAGTCGGGGCTTTCGTTCATCCAAGGATGGTCCCACGAGGTATGGTTGGGGACCCAGTCGATGATGAGCTTGAAGCCTTGCTCGTGGGCGGCGTTGACGAGGTTGCGAAAATCTTCCTCCGTCCCAAATTCGGAATTAATCCCACGGTAGTCTTGAATGGAGTAGTAGGACCCAAGCACTCCTTTGCGGTTTTTCACGCCGATAGGCTGAATGGGCATCAGCCAAAGAATGTCCACGCCCATCTCGCGCAGGCGAGGCAGATGCGTTTGAAAGGCCGCAAACGTACCCTCAGGGGTGTACTGACGGATGTTGACCTCGTACATGTTTGCGTTTTTGGACCACTCGGGGTGGTACTCGTGGGGGGCGTCCACCACTTTTTCGGGCTGGGAGCAGCTGGCCAAGATCAAGGCGGCAGCGGCCAAGGTGAAGAGTTTTTTCATGGGTTGGGAGGGCTTAATGTTGAAGGTAAACGAAGGAATACGGGGCGACGGTGGCGCTGGAAATGCCAATTTGGGCGTTGCCGGCCAAACGCGTGACGTCCTGCGTGAGCGGATGAACGTAGGGGCCTGCCCCACGGTTCAGGAGGATCCACACGTGTTCTGACAGGTACTGGCGGTGTATAACGAGCACGTCAGCACTAGGACTAAAGACTTCCGTATAACCATAGGTGAGGGCCATGCTGTTCTTCCGAGCGGTGACGATTTCTTGGGTGCGCAGGCGGAGGGCTTGTTCGGCAGGACGGTAGTTGGACCACTTCATGAATCGGCGGTTGTCCGGGTCGTTGCCGCCGGCCATGCCGTATTCGTCGCCGTAGTAGACCACGGGGATGCCGGGGACTGCATGGTTGAGCGCGTGCAGCAGGGCCAGGCGCTGGTAGCCCAGGGTATCGCCTGCTTGGATGTCACGGGTATAGCCTGCGAGCTTGCTGTCTTCATCGGGGGAAACGTTTCGGTCCGCCAAGGAGATGAAGCGCGGCTTGTCTTGGTTGCCCGAAATATTGCCCATCAAATGGTGGTATCCGTACACGTTGAGGCTGTTTTGGAGCACGGAGGCCATTCGGGCAGCATCTGTTCCCAAATCCGCACAGTATTGCACCGCCGCATCATAAAAGTTGAAATCAAACTGGGCATCCAACATGCCATTGCCCAAATAGCTCGCAATGAGGTCGGGCGAACCGTAGGTCTCCCCAATCTGGTAGAGGCGTTGTCCGCTCTGGTTTTGCTTCTTCAACTTCTTTGTCAGCGTGCGCCAATACAGGAGATCAACGTGCTTGGTAGCGTCGTGTCGGAATCCATCGATGCCGTAGTCCGTCATCCACACCAAGGCCGAATCCGTCATGGGCTCCACCACCTCGGGGCGGCGCAAGTCCAAAGTGGGCAAATGCGTGTCAAACCACGTGGTCAATCGGTAGTCATCCCAGCGTTCCGTATTCAGGCTGCTGTCCGGGAGGTAGAGCGAGGTGGCCCAGTCGCGGTGTTGTTTGTACACGGGGTGATCCAGGTGCACATGATTGGCCACATAGTCTAATAGGACATTGAGGTTGCGGCCGTGCGCGACCTCCAAGAGCTGGTGCAGCTGTTCAGGGCTGGCCATCCGCCGGTCCAATTTCTTGGCGGAGGTAGGCCAATAGCCGTGGTAGCCCGAAAAGCGCGTCATCACTCCGCCCTTGTTCCACAGCCCGTAGGCCCCCTCGGGGTTGCGGCCAATGGGGGAAAGCCACACGGTGTTGAAGCCAAAATCTTCAAAGTAGCCCGACTCCACCGCTTGGGTGATACCGGCCACGTCCCCACCCATATAGTCTGCCAGAGGAAGCACATCGGGACGGTTCAGGGGAGCGTCGTTGCTGCTGTCGCCATTGAAAAAACGGTCCACCATCATGAAGTACAGGGTGGCATTTTCCCAGTCGCTGCGGTTGAGCTGACTGGTGCTTGAGATCATTTGGTCTTCGCCAAAGGGAATGAGGACGTCGTTGCTGATTTGGGCGCCGTTGTGGGAGTAGAGGTGTAGGTGGTTGCGTTCGGACCAATCCGAATCCTTGGGCAAATAGACCCAAACTGTGCCGTCCGACTGACGCTCTATCGCCGATGCGGCCATGGCGTATGTATTCCAGAATGCCAAGACCTCTTGATCCTCGGGGAGCGTGTCGAGCACCACAAAAGAATCATCCTCGCCGGTTCCGGCATCGCCCACGCTCAGTGCACGAAGTGGCTGGCATGGTTGGCCCGGCAATGTGACGGTCAAACTGTGGTTAAAGCTGCCAAAGCCATTGGGCACCAAAGTGCTATCATCGCCGGGGCACAAGCGCTCTTCGCCTTGCACGAAGAACTTATAGGCGTAGTTGCCAGCGGGCAAATTCAGCGTAGCCTGGTAGTTTCCGCCCGCAGAATCGCCGACATAGCGCATGGGAGTAGCGCTGCGGTTCCAGTTGTTGAACGAGCCAAAAAGCGTCACGCGCAAACTATCGGATGCTGGCCCATACCGGAAGGTCACGGGCTGGGCCATGCTCTGCTTGAGAAGGAGGCTGTATTCGCCGTCGGCAGCATGAAAAGTGACGGTGCCGAGGGGGGCATCCATCCGGCCTGTGATGCGGTAGATGGCCGAATCTTTTTGGTAGCGGGCGGTCAAGCCCTTGGGCCAATCCGCGGATTCGACCTCGGAAAGCACATAGTCTTCCACATAGAGCTTGGTTTCGCCCTCCACTAATTGCACGGGGCGGTATCCGAGGCCAGCCTCCTCATCCCCGATGGGCAAGGAAGGTCGCCCGCAGCTCACGAGGAGCGCGAGCGCGAGACCGGTTAAAGGGCAGAGGGCTCGAATAGTCAAGGGAATCAAGAGGTTATAGGGCTAGAATAATGGGGATAGTAAGGTAAACACTTGATTTCGAACGAACAGCCCGAGTTCTGTCAGGCATGAAACGTTTCACAACACTTCAATGTGTGGGCCATTCCACCGACATGGAAGGTCACGTCGGGTCCGTCTTTGTGGGCTACGGTCAGGCCAGACTCGGCCACTTGAACGTGCAAGAGGGCGCCGCGCCAACGTAGGTGGAAGGAGAGGCCGGTCCACTGTTCGGGTAGGAAGGGCTGGAAGTGCAGGTCCTCGCCGACGATTTTCATGCCGCCAAAACCGTATACGACGGACATCCATGTTCCGCCCATCGCGGTAACATGGAGGCCTTGGTAGACTTCGTGGTTGTAATCATCCAGGTCCAAACGTGCGGTGCGCAAGTACAGCTCGTAGGCCTTCTTTTTGTAGCCGAGGCGGCTAGCCAAAACCGTGTGCACGCAGGGGCTCAGGGAGCTTTCGTGCACGGTCAAGGGCTCGTAGAAGTCAAAGTGTCGCTTGAGCACGTCTAAGTCGGTGCGGTCTTCAAAGAAGAACATGCCCTGGAGGGTGTCCGCCTGCTTGATGTAGCACGAACGCAGGATGCGGTCCCAGCTCCACTTTTGGTTGATGGGGCGCTGTGCGGGGTCAAGCTCGTTGACAGGGATGAGCTCTTTGTCTAGGAAGCCGTCTTGCTGGAGGAAGACTTGATGTTCCTCGCTGTAGGGGAAGTAGAGGTTTTCCCGAATGGCCTCCCATTGCTCGATTTCGTCGCTATCCAATTGAAGTTTGGCGAGGAGTTCGGCGTAGTCGGCGGGTTGTTCCGTCGCCAACCACTGGGCACATTCCGCCGCGTATTCGAGGCACCACGCCGCCATGAAGTTGGTGTAGTAGTTGTTGTTGACGTTGTTCTCGTATTCGTTGGGCCCCGTCACACCCAGGATGACAAATTTCTCCTGGGCGTCGCTCCAGTTGACACGCTGCGCCCAGAACCGGGCAATGGCCACAAGGACCTCTAAGCCGCCCTCTGCGAGGTAGCTGCGGTCTTGGGTGTGGCGAATGTAGTTGTAGATGCCGTAGGCGATGGCTCCGTTTCGGTGGATCTCCTCAAACGTGATTTCCCATTCATTGTGGCATTCCTCGCCATTCATCGTGACCATGGGGTAGAGGGCTGCGCCGTCGGTGAAGCCGAGCTTCTCCGCGTTTTCGATGGCTTTCCCGAGCTGCTTGTATCGGTAGATCAAAAGGTTTTTCGCGACGCTTTGGTCGGTGGAGGCCATGTAAAAGGGCAGGCAGTAGGCTTCGGTGTCCCAGTAGGTCGAACCGCCGTACTTCTCGCCGGTGAAGCCCTTGGGGCCGATGTTTAAGCGGGCATCCACCCCCGTAAACGTTTGCAACAGGTGGAAGATGTTAAAGCGAATGCCTTGCTGGGCCGAATCGTCGCCGTCAATACGAATGTCCGCCAACTCCCATTTCGCGATCCATGCGTCGGCATGGGCATTGCGCAGGACTTCGTAGCCTTTGGCCGCGGCTTGCTGCGCCTGTTCTTCGGCGCGTGCCACGACCTGTTCTGGGGCAGCATTGAGGCTATTCACCACGCCAATGTATTTCAGGACGTGAACGGACTGGCCAGCGGGCAGCGTGGCGTTGTAGCGGCTTTCCACATAGCCCTCGCGACCGGAAGCGTGGGCATTCAAGGCTTGGCCTTCGGCGCTGACCTGGCAGTGCATGGCGGCGGCGACGTGAAAGTCCAACTTTTTGGTTTTGGCGTGGACATGGCCTTGGCCGGGGGTAGAGGCATGGCCTTGCTGGGCCCAAAAGGTCTCTTCCCAGTTGGCGTCCGAATTCACCACATTGAAGTCCAAGTAAGGAACGACTTCCACGGTGGCGGCGTCCTCCACAGTAACCTTGTAGGAAATGGCCGCGACTTCGTCGTCGACGATGCTGAGGAAGCGCTCCGCTTCGACGCGCACGCTCAGGCCGTTGGCCAGGGTGGCAGTGAAGGTTCGGCGCAAGAGTCCTTGGTGCATATCGAGCTCCCGGTGAAAATGGCTTACCTGCGTAGCGGTGGCCAAATCCAACGCCTCGCCGTTGACGCGCACATGAATGCCGATGAAGTTGACGGCATTGAGGACTTTCGCGAAGTACTCGGGGTAGCCGTTCTTCCACCAGCCCACTTTGGTCTTATCGGGGTAGTAGACGCCCGCGATGTAGGTGCCTTGTAGGTGCTTTCCGGAGAAGCCTTCTTCGTTGTTGGCGCGTTGGCCCATCCGGCCGTTGCCCAGGGCAAACAGGGATTCGGAAAGGATTTGGTGCTCAGGATTCCAGGAGGACTCCGTTAATTTCCAAGGGTGTGGGTCAATCGTGGGCTTCATCAAGGGGGGGTGAAAAGGGGTCAAAGGGTTTCGAGCGCTAGCAGTGTCTCAGCGGGGTCTGGGATGTCTACAAAACTTTGAATAACGCGGTGAGCGGCCCCCAAATGGTCTGGGTTTCCCACCGCAATGCAGTACATGTTTCCGGCCAAGGCGGCTTCCACGCCAGCCTCCGCATCTTCAAACACGCAGCATTCTTCCGCAAGAAGGCCTAGGCGGCGTGCACCCTCCAAAAAGACTTCGGGGTTGGGCTTTGAGGCCGAGACGACCGTACCGTCCACAATCGCGTCGAAGGCATCTAGCAAGCCAATCCGCTCTAGGATGGGCACGGCGTTTTTAGAGGCCGATCCGAGGGCGATGAGAAGACCTTGAGCGCGCGCTTCGGCCAAAAATTCGGATACGCCAGGTAGAATTTCGTCTGGGCCCATTTGGGCGATGCAGTCGAGGTACCAAGCGTTTTTTTGGTCCATCCAACGTTGCTTTTCTTCCGGGGAAAGCGCGATGCCTCCCCAGCCTAAAATGCGTTCCAAAGACTCCACGCGAGAAATGCCTTTGAGTTGCTCGTTTTCCTCGTGACCAAAGTGGATGCCGAGCTCGGCGGCCATGCGCTGCCAGGCGACAAAATGGTATTTGGCGGTGTCTACAATGACCCCGTCCAAGTCAAAAAGGAGTCCACGGATCATGCGCGAGCGACCTTATCCAGGACGCGGAGCACATTGATGTGGTATTCCACCAAGCGGTTGACCGGCTTGGCTTGTGTTCGTCCATAGGTGATTCCCATGTCTGTGCAACATTCTCGGAGAATGCCCTCAAAGGCTTTGGCGACGGACCCAACAAAATTGGCAGGAGCCCCGTTCCGGGCTTCCTCAAAACATCGGACATGCACCTCCAAAAACTTTTCAAAGCCATCGCGGACAATGGCTTGAATGTAGGGACTGTCAGCGTGGTCGCCCGCAAAACGAGAAAAAGAAGCGAGGTAGACGTTGGCGTTTGGCTTGTTGTAGACGCTATCGAAAATCTCTTCTTTCGTGGTTTGGTACTGCGCAGTAAAGGCTTCTTGCAAATCAGCAGGAAGACGCTTGTAGATGTAGTCGGCTAGAAGGCGCTTGCCAATGAAACTGGCCGAACCTTCATCACCCAAGACATAAGCCAAGGCGGGAACCTCTTCACGAATATTTTCCCCGTCAAAAAAACAGGAGTTCGATCCCGTACCTAGGATGCAGGCCACGTGGGGAACTCCATCAAAGGTGGCATAGGCCGCCGCTTTGAGGTCGTGGTCCACATGAATGTGGGCATGAGGAAAGACGTTGGATAAGCCATCGGCAATCACCTTGTTGTGGTGGTCGGAGGAACAGCCTGCCCCATAGAAATATACCTGATCCACGCCTGGGGCGTAGGTGGGGATTTCGGGGTGGTTGCCCAAGACATGCTCCACGGTGGCCGAAGAATGGAAGTAGGGATTGAAGCCCATAATGGACCAACGCTTGATTTCGTGGCCTTGGCCATCCAATAAAATCCAATCGGCTTTCGTCGAGCCGCTCTCAACAATGATGATCATAGGGTAGTGGGGATGATCAAAGATTAACAAAGCGCTCGGTCATGTCTGCCATGCGTGCAGAGTACCCAGCTTCATTGTCGTACCAGCCCATGATCTTGACCAAGTTGCCATTTGCAGAGGTGATACCGGCATCAAAAATACACGAGTGAGGGTTTCCAACGATATCGGCCGACACAATGGGATCTTCGGTGTATTCCATGATGCCCTTCAAGTAGGTTTCAGAAGCCAGCTTCATGGCGGCGTTGATTTCCTCTTTCGTGACATCGCGGCCCAAAGTCAAGGTCACGTCTGTGGCGGAACCGGTTAACGTAGGCACGCGCATGGCATAGCCGTCCAACTTGCCTTTCATTTCGGGCAATACCAGGCCCACCGCCTTGGCCGCACCGGTGGTGGTGGGGATCATCGAAACGGCCGCGGCACGAGCGCGGCGCAAGTCTTTGTGGGGCGCGTCTTGAATGCTTTGGTCATTCGTATAGGCGTGCACGGTCAACATGTAGCCTTTCTCGACGCCAAAATTGTCTTGGAGCACCTTCATCATGGGCGCCAAGCAGTTGGTTGTGCATGAAGCGTTGCTGAAGGTCACATCGTCTGCGCCGAGCAACTCGTCGTTCACACCCATAACAATGGTCTTCACGTCGTCCTTCGCGGGAGCAGACAAGCCAACTTTCTTCGCGCCGGCCGTGAGGTGCATCTTCAGCTGCTCTTGCGAGGTGAAAATGCCGGTAGACTCGATCACCATGTCGATGCCCATTTCGCCCCAAGGCAATTCAGCGGGGTTGCGAACCGCCGTGATAACGATCTCCTTGCCATTGACGATCAGGCTGTTGGGCGTGTGGCTAACGGTGCCATTGAAGCGGCCATGGGCCGAATCGTACTTCAGCAAATGGGCCAAGGTGGCCGTATCCGTCAAGTCATTGATGGCGACGACTTCCAAACCGGACTTGTTTTGCAAGTTGCGGAAGGTGAGGCGGCCGATGCGGCCAAATCCATTGATGGCAATTTTCTTCATGGTTTCGAGGAAATAGATGGAATTAGATGGAAAGGATTTTGGACACCCGGAAGAGTTCCATGTCTAGCGGGGCTTTGTTATAGATCGCTTGTTGCAGAAAGGTATGAGTCATTTGACCATTCACCATGCCTACCATGATGTCACTCTTGCCATTCAGCAGGGACTCCACGGCAGCGACGCCAAGCTGACTGGCGTTCACTCGATCCAAGGCGCTGGGAGATCCCCCGCGTTGAATATGGCCCAAGATGGTCACTTTGATATCGAGTTCGGGATAGCGTGTGCCCAGCGATTTGGCCAGGTCAAAAGGCTTGCCCAAGCGGTTGCCTTCGGCGACCACAATGATGTTGCTCGTTTTTTTGTTTTCGGCCCCCCGGTCAATGGAGGCATACAGGTCTTCGAGGGTTGTGTTTTTTTCGGGCAGGACGATGTCCAGCGCACCCGTGGCGACGCCCGCGCTCAAGGCAATAAATCCGGCGTCACGCCCCATGACTTCTACGATGAACATGCGGTTGTGGCTGTTGGCCGTGTCCCGAATCTTGTCAATGCACTCTACAACCGTGTTGGTGGCGGTATCATAGCCAATGGTATAATCCGTGCCAAAAAGGTCGTTGTCAATGGTGCCGGGGATGCCAACGACGGCGATGCCATGCTCCTCCGCCAGTAGGTGGGCTCCGGTGAACGTTCCGTCTCCTCCAATGACTACGAGGCCATCGATGCCGCGGTCGCGCAGTTGTTGGGCCGCTTTGGCTCGGCCTTCGGGGTGGCGGAACTCGGCTGAACGGGCCGATTTCAGCATGGTGCCCCCTTGGGCGAGAATATTTTTAACGCTTTTGGAATGCAGGGGCTCAAAGTCCCCTTCAATCAGACCGTCGTAGCCTCGGTGCACACCGAACACCTCTTTTTTGTAGAAAATACCCGCACGAACCACCGCGCGAATCGCGGCATTCATGCCCGGGGCATCCCCTCCAGAAGTCAGTACAGCAAGGCTTTTTATCGACATAGGTAAAAAAATAGCGTTCAAAGATAGTGTATTTAATACACCATCTGTAAAATCAGAAAGTGTATTAGTTACATTTGTCTAACCCTATGATTAATCCGAACATCTCCGTTGACTGCGTAGTTTTTGGCTTTGATGGCCAAAACTTAAATGTCCTTTTAATTGAGCAAAAAGACGTGGGCCAGCTCCGACGTTTTGCCCTACCTGGTGACCACTTGGAAGAAGATGAAGACTTGGACCAAGCGGCGGCACGGGTGCTCAAAGAATTAACCAGCCTTTCGGGTTTATACCTCAAGCAAAGTGGTGCTTTTGGAGACCCGAATCGGGTGAAGAACATCAAGGATTTGCCCTGGCTTGAAAGCAACCGAAGTGACCCTCAAGCGCGGGTTATTACGATTGCCTACTATGCCTTGGTGAAGATGGAGGACTTCAACCCGTCGGCTTCGAGCTTTGCTGCCCGTGTTTTTTGGCACGATGTGAACAGCATCCCAGAGCTGGCCTTCGACCACGACGAGATTGTCCAAGCGGCCCTGCTTGTTCTGCGCCGCGAGCTGTCTGAACTACGTGTAGGCCATGAGTTGCTCCCTGATAAGTTCACGTTAAGTCAAGTCCAAGCCCTGCACGAGGCCATTCTAAATTCCTCTTTTGACAAGCGCAACTTCCGCAAGAAGGCCTTGAACGATCAGTGGGTATTGCCTTTGGAGGAAAAGCAAACGGGTGTACTGCATAAACCAGCCCGACTGTACACATGGAATAAGAGCCGGGCCGGCCTCTAACCTTTTTTACCATGAACACGATGACCAAGCCAAGATTGAATTTCTGGCAAATCTGGAACATGAGTTTTGGCTTTTTGGGGATCCAGTTTGGCTGGGCCCTGCAGATGGCCAATATGAGCCCCATCTACAAGTCGCTGGGGGCCGATGCCGATAGCATTCCGATGCTCTGGTTGGCCGCGCCCATGACCGGCTTGCTGGTGCAGCCGGTGATTGGCTACTGGTCAGACCGCACGTGGACTCCGCTAGGGCGCCGCCGACCCTACTTCCTGGTGGGGGCCCTGCTTGCTTCGATGGCTCTATTCTTCATGCCCCAAAGCTCCACCCTTTGGATGGCAGCGGGCTTGCTGTGGATCTTGGATGCGTCCATCAACATTTCCATGGAGCCCTTCCGCGCATTCGTTGTGGACATGCTTCCGGAAGAGCAGCACAGCCGCGGCTTCACGTTCCAAAGCTTCATGATTGGTGTGGGGTCCGTAGTGGCTTCGGCACTGCCTTGGATGATGAGCAACTGGTTTAATGTGAGCGATCCTGCCGGTTACACTGGCATCCCCACGTCGGTGGTTTACAGCTTCTATGCGGGCGCTGTCGTCTTGCTTTTGGCCGTTCTGTACACGGTCTTTACGACCAAGCCCTACCCCCCCGCAGACATGGTTGCTTTCAAAGCACTTCAAGCCAAAGCCTCCGTAGGGGATATGGTCCATGAAATCTTTGGATCCATCCGCCACATGCCCAAAGTCATGCGCCAAGTCGCCCTGGTCCAGTTCTTTACGTGGCCCGGATTGTTCTTGATGTGGTTTTACTACTCTCCGGCCGTGGCGGAAGATATCTTTCATGCCGCCCCCAATACTCCGGAGTATGCCCAGGGGGTTGAATTCGCGGGCTTAACCTTGTCGTATTACAATTTGATCACCTTCCTATTTGCCTTTGGTATTGGCACATTGGCAGTCAAACTCGGCAATCAGCGCACCCACTTCTTATGCTTGGCGGCAGGCGCTTTGGGATTGTTCAGTTTGAGCTGGATTGAAAACCCCAACATGCTCTTCCTCTCCATGACGGGAGTGGGCATTGCCTGGGCGTCTATTCTATCCATGCCCTATGCCATGTTTGCAGGGTCTCTTCCCAAAGACAAAGTCGGGATGTACATGGGTATTTTTAACTTCTTTATTGTCCTACCCGAAATCATTGCCGCGCTCGGCTTCGGATGGATCATGCAAAACGTGCTCGGAAACGACCAACTACTTGCCGTGGCCTTGGGTGGTGGCTTGATGCTCTTCGCTGGGCTCTTAGCCCTGCGGGTGGACAACCCTGAAAGCCATTAAAAAATAAGGGCGGCCCACTGGGCCGCCCTTTGTCTTTTTGAACTCGAAATAGGTGATTAGAGCTTGCGTACGCTCGTAGCCTGCAAGCCACGCTTGCCTTCTTTCAATTCAAACTCTACTTCATCGCCATCGGCAATGGGTTCGAGTGTTCCAGTGATGTGAACGAAGAAATCGCCCTCACCTTCGTTGTCCTTGATAAAGCCGAACCCTTTGGTGGCATCGAAGAACTTAACGGTTCCGTTTTTCATTTTTTGGGAAATCAGAGATAAATAGTTCGCAAAGGAAGGGTATTTCTAGCAAACTCAGCCAATAAATTTTTGAAAATGAAAAATTTAGGTCCGAATCGGCTTCAATTTATCCCAGTCGCTTGACGCGCAGGACGATACTTTCTCGAGCGACGACTTCAACCTTGTCGCCCACGGCTAGGTCGTCAGAGCATTCCACGCTCCAAACATCCCCATCAATCTTTACCGAAGCGGGGTCACCGGCCGGTGCAGCCTCGATGACGCGGGCCACTTTTCCCACTAGGGCATCCGCATTGGTGGAGGCCCCGTTGGCCACAAAATAGCGCTTGAATAGGGGGCGCAGTGCGACCAGGGAAACGGCTCCGCCAACGATAAAGCCGACGAGCTGCCAGGTGTCGTTTCCACCTGCCCAGGCAATGAGGGCGGCAAGAAAGGTGCCGACAGAGAGGCTGGCCAGGAAGAACCCTGGGGTAAACATTTCCAGGATAATCAAAATAACTCCGGCGATGAACCAGAGGTTGGCGGGGGTAAGCGATTCTAGCATAGGCTTAAGATACGGAGGATTCCTCTGCCGCCGTCCCTAACGTGCCCGCCTCTCCTTTCCGCAAGATCAGCCCTAGCGCGATGGCCACGAGGATGGCGCCGGCCACAAATGGTGCACCGGGGAAGTAGATCCCGGACTCCGCATGGGTATAGTACGAGAAAATACTGGTCATCATCAAGGGACCCACAATGCCGGTGGCGGACATCATGGATGTGAGGGCGCCTTGCAGTTGTCCTTGTTCATTGGCAGGCACTTGGTTGGACAGGATGCCTTGCAGCGCCGGACCGGCTATGCCCCCCAACGTGTAGGGAATGACAAAGGCAAAAAGCATCCAGCCGGATGAGGCGATGGAAAAAAGGATGAGCCCGATAAAATTGAGCCCAATGCCAAAGACCAAAGCCTTGAAGGAGCCCAGCCAGGGAATAATTTTTCGGATGAGTAGACCTTGAACCAGGGCGCTCATGACCCCCACGAGGCCAAGGCTGTAGCCGACCATGGATTCGGACCAGCCAAATTTTTCCATCGAAAAGTAGGACCAGGTTCCTTGTACTGCATGGGAAGCGATATAGATGAACGTGAGGGATCCAATTAAACTGGCGACTGCCGGATAGCGTTTCAAGGCCAAAAGTGTTCCCAGTGGGTTGGCGCGACTCCATTCAAAAGCCCGGCGGTTGGATTCGGGGAGGGATTCTGGCAAAATGAAGTATCCGTAGAGAAAATTGAGCAAGGTGAGGCCAGCGGCGGCATAGAAGGGCACTCGGGCGCCGAGTTCGCCAAGCAATCCCCCAGTTACGGGACCGATGATAAAGCCAAGCCCAAATGCGGCCCCGATGAGGCCAAAATTTTGCGCCCGTTTATCGGGGGTGGAGACATCCGCGATGTAGGCGGCTCCAGTGGTAAATGAGGCGCCGAAGAATCCTGCAATGACCCGGGCTACAAAAAGCCAACCGATGGAAGGGGCGATGGCCAATACCAAATAATCGAGGCCAAAACCTAGGAGGGACAATAAAAGAACAGGGCGTCGGCCGAACCGATCACTCAGGGCACCGACGAGGGGCGCACACAAAAACTGCACAAGGGCGTAGGAGCCAATTAGCCAGCCGCCATATTGTGCGGCTTCGGACATGTCGCCCCCGGTAAGCTCTTGAATCAAAGAGGGGATTACCGGAATAATGATGCCCAAACCAATGACATCGAGCAGCAAGGTGATGAAGATGAAGCCGACAGCGGCTTGACGGTTTTTCACAGGGAGGAGGGTATAAGGTCCTCAAAGGTCGCAAAATCAATGCATCCGAGATACCACCCCGAAAAAGAGCGAGGGCAATTTATTTATGCCCGCTCAGCAACTCTTTGATGCCTCCAAGCGAAGACAGCACGCCGGTCGCCTCAAAAGGCAAGTAGATCGTTTTATTGTCCTTTCCTGAGGTCATTTCCTTCAGTGTTTCGAGGTATCTCTGTGCAATTAAGTACTGTACGGGGTCGCCAGAAAAATCTTTGATTGACTCCGAGACGCGGCGAATGGCTTCCGCTTCCGCTTCCGCAATACGAATACGCGCTTGAGCAATACCCTCTGCTTCGAGAATCGCTGCGGTTTTTTGACCTTCTGCCCGCTGAATGTCCGATTCGCGCTGACCTTCCGCGGTCAAGATTTGACTGCGCTTCTCTCCTTCGGCCTCCAAAATGGTGGCTCGACGGTCGCGCTCCGCGCGCATTTGCTTTTCCATGGCATCCTTGATGCCCTGGGGGGGATTGATGTCTTGCAGTTCAACCCGGTTCACTTTCACGCCCCACTTGTTGGTGGCATCGTCCAAGATGGATCGCAGCTTGGAATTAATCGTATCACGGCTCGAGAGGGACTCGTCCAAATCCAGTTCGCCGACGACGTTACGCAGTGTGGTTTGAGTCAGTTTCTCAATGGCGTTGGGGAGGTTGCCAATTTCGTAGACCGCCTTGATGGGGTCCATGATTTGGAAATAAATCAGGGCATTGATTTCCGTGACGACGTTGTCTTTGGTGATCACATTTTGCTTGGGGAAGTCGTACACGTTTTCCCGCAAGTCGATGCGGTCCTGCATTTTGAAAATGGGAATGGTTTCGCCATTGAAGCCCGTTTCGCTGTAGCGCCAAGAAATTTGACGCGGTTGGTCGATGACGGGAATGATAATGTTGATGCCGGACTCGAGGGTTCGGTGGTATTTACCCAAACGTTCGATGATCATGGATTCGGATTGTTTGACAATCCGAATTCCTTTGGCCAAAAGGAAAATGACCAGGAGGGCGACAAATGAGAGGGTAATGAGCGACGAAAGCATGGACGTGGAGGTCTTAAGTGGTTTGCTTGAAGGTACGAAAAATGCGCGCAATCCATGAAGCGGCTGTCGGGACCAATCCCAAAGCGTTCAACCCGAAAACGAATGAAAAACGGCGGTTATTTTTCCACGACGCGGGGCACGCGGAAGTAGTCTGAGTCGGCCCCTGGGCCATTTTTCATGGCTTCGGCGTGGGTCAAGGGCGGCTTGGGGGCGTCTTCCCGAAGGACGTTTTCGCGGTCGGTCATGTAGACCAAGGGCTCAACCCCCTCGAGGTCCAGGCGCTCAATTGCCGCCACAAAACCCAAGATCTTGGTCAAATCCTTCTTCATGGCTTCGGCCTTGTCCCCCTCGAGTTCAAGGCGGGATAGGTGAGCGAGTTTTTGGACGTCTTCCGTGGAGATCTTCATGGGGTTCGGCCAAAGGCCTTTAGTTGGTTCAAAAGTACGGTATAGACCCGCTCGCTGAGCGCATCTTGGTCTGCGAGTGTCATGCCGGTGACGTCAATGGGGGCGTGGACGTGGGCGCGCAACAGGCCGGGGCCTCCTCCCTGGAAAAAGTCTGGAAAGTGCAAACGGTTGTTCGCAAACGTGATGGGCAGGATGGGGGTGCCGCTTTCTATGGCGAGTTTGAATGCACCATTTTTGAAGGGAGCGAGAACCACGGAGGGGTCTTTAGGAATGCCGCCTTCGGGGTAGATGCACAGGCCCGAACCGCGCTCGAGACGCCTCGCCGCTTTCTCCATGACTTGGCGCTTGCTCGACAGGCTATTTCGGTCCACAGGAATGCTAGAGCGGCGGAAGAAGAAGCCGAAGAGGGGAATTTTGGCCAACTCTGCCTTGCCAATAAATACAGTAGGGGATTTCACGATGCGGTAGCACATCATGACGTCCAGTTCGCTCGAATGGTTGGCGACGACGATGTAAGGCCGGTCCCATGGCACACGTGTTTCATACGTCACTTTCCGAAAAAGACCCATGCCATTGAGAATCCAGGCCGCCCACAAGCGCGCAAAGCGGTAAAAACGGGGAAAGGACTCCACTTTGCGCGAACTGCGAAAGAGGGGGACAAAGAGCCCGATAATGCTCCACAGCATGAGCGTGTAATACCAGAGGTGGTAAAGGACGCCCATGGCGAGGATGGGATACTTCCACCAGGGTACAGCGGGGCGAGGGGAACGTGGCATAGGAGGTCAAAATTAAACCTTTACCTTGGGAGGACATCCAAAGAATATGAAAAGGATTTTCACCCTCTTTTTGGCCGCCGCCTTCGTCGTGCTGGCCCCCACTCAAGCCTCTGCGGCGGAGCTCGTGCCCGAACCGCGCATTCCGCTCTCCACTGCGAACTGGACCCACTTAGAGGCCACCTCGTTGCAACCTGCCGAGGCCCAAATGCGCCGTTTGCCACGTTGGCTGCGTCGCATGCTGCGAGGCCAAGGTGGACGGGGAAATCGCGGAGGTCGCCGCGGCGGGCGCGGGCGCGGATAGTCCGGGCCATTTAAAAGACATAAAAAAACCGGCCTCTTGGGGCCGGTTTTCTTTTTTCAGGGAGATCCCTGACTTACTTCATTTCGAAATCCTCCATGAACTTGGTGGTGTAGTTCCCCGCAACATAGTCGGGGTGATCCATCAATTGACGGTGGAAAGGAATCGTGGTTTTAATGCCTTCGATAATGAATTCATCCAAGGCGCGTTTCATCCGCTCGATGGCTTGCTGGCGATTGCGGCCCGTCACAATGAGCTTGGCAATCATGCTATCATAGTTTGAGGGAATCGTGTAGCCCGCGTAGACGTGGGTATCGATGCGAACACCATGGCCTCCTGGAGCGTGGAATGCGGTAATCTTACCGGGGCTCGGACGGAAGTTTGCGTAGGGATCCTCCGCGTTGATGCGGCACTCGATGGCGTGCTGCTTGGGCTCGTGGTTTCGGCCAGAAATCAAGGTACCTGTGGCAATCTTGATCTGCTCGCGAATCAAATCGTAGTCCGTTACTTCTTCGGTAATGGGGTGCTCCACCTGAATTCGGGTGTTCATCTCCATGAAGTAGAAGTTGCGGTGCTTGTCTACGAGGAATTCGACCGTGCCGGCCCCTTCGTAGGCGATGTACTCAGCCGCTTTGATGGCGGCCTCACCCATGGCTTTCCGGAGTTCGGGGGTCATGAAGGGAGAGGGAGTCTCTTCCGTGAGTTTCTGGTGACGGCGCTGAACGGAACAGTCGCGCTCACTGAGGTGGCAGGCTTTGCCGCTCTGGTCGCCAATGACCTGAATCTCAATGTGGCGAGGCTCTTCGATGAGCTTCTCCATGTACATGCCATCGTTGCCAAAGGCTGCCGCGGCTTCTTGGCGGGCAGATTCCCAGGCTTTCTCCAGCTCGTCTTCTTTCCAAATAGCGCGCATGCCCTTTCCGCCACCTCCGGCCGTAGCCTTCATCATGACAGGGTAGCCGATTTCTTTGGCCGTTTTTTTGGCATGAGCCAAATCCTCCAGCAAGCCGTCCGAACCAGGTACGCAAGGAACGCCTGCCGCCTTCATGGTTTCCTTGGCCGTGGCCTTGTCGCCCATTTTGTTGATTTGGTCGGGGGTGGCACCGATGAACTTGATTCCGTGCTCCCCACAAATGCGCGAAAACTTCGCGTTCTCGGACAAGAATCCAAATCCAGGGTGGATGCCGTCGGCATTGGTGATTTCCGCCGCAGAGATGATGGCGGGAATATTGAGGTAGCTGTCCTTTGACGGCGCGGGTCCGATGCACACCGCCTCGTCGGCAAACCGAACGTGCAGGCTTTCGCGATCCGCTTCCGAATAAACTGCCACGGTTTTGATGCCCATTTCTCGACAGGTGCGAATAATGCGCATGGCAATCTCGCCGCGGTTGGCAATCAAAATCTTTTTCATGAGGAGGGAGGTTGGTTTAGGCGGGCTCTACCAAGAAGAGCGTCTGGCCATATTCCACGGGAGTCATGTCGTTGGCAACGATTTTCACAATCTTACCCGTCACTTCACTTTCAATCTCATTGAAGAGTTTCATCGCCTCAATGATGCAAACGGTTTCGCCTGCTTTCACGGTGTCCCCAACGCTCTTAAACGCAGGCTTATCGGGGCTAGGCTTCAGGTAGAAGGTTCCGATCATGGGGGACTTGATGGCGACACAGTCGGCAAATTCGTCTTCGATGACGGGCGCAGCGGCAGCGGTGGCAGCGGGTGCTGCAGGCGTGGAGGCAGCCATGACAGCGGGCGCAGCGGTCACATAGGAAACTCCTTCAGCACCACTGGTTTTTACCGTGACTTTGAAGTTGTCGGTTTCCAATGACACCTCTGAGGCGCCCGATTTGGTCACAAACTTGATGAAGTTTTGAAGTTCCTTGAAATCCATTAGTCCAATAATTAGGGTAACAAAAGTGCGTCAAAAAAAACAAAAACCCGGGGCAAAACGCCACGGGTTTTTAGAAAATCGTGTAGAAAGGCTTACGCTTCGGCTACTTCGGTCTTGTCGATCACGACTTTGCCTTTGTAGTACATTTTGCCTTCGTGCCAGTAAGCGCGGTGCATCAAGTGTGCTTCACCCGTCGTAGGGCAAACCGCCAACTGAGGTAATACGGCCTTGTCGTGCGTGCGGCGCTTGTCGCGGCGGGTGCTGGATTGTCTACGCTTAGGATGTGCCATAATGCAGGTTTTTTCAGTTCAATTCAAATTTCGTCTTCACCCATTCCATCGTCGTCTTCCATTCCTTCCTCGAGTTCCGCGCGAAGCTCAGGCTTCACTTTTTGGTAGGGGATGGACAGAGCGACTACCTCGAATAAAGGCTGGGCCAAGTCCACTTCGTATTCGCCATGGGGCAAAACCAAAATATCTGGGTCACTGTCATCGAAGGCATCGCCAAACTTGACAACAAGACGAAAGGCATTGTGCACCTCGAGTTCAAAGGGATCTCCGCTAAAGTCGCAGACCGCATCCATGATTCCCGAGAACGAAAAATCCAACTCCATTAAGTTGTTGGCTTTTCGCAACACCACGTGGACCGTGGCGGGGCGCATTCCTTCCAGATCGGAAAGGGGATAAGAAGAAAAGAACGTTTCGTCTAAATGGTACTCAAACGGGTGCTCGCCCAATGCAAGGCCTGAAAATCCTAAAACGGTTTCACGTTTCTTCATGGCCGAACGCTCGTTAGAGCCGGCAAATGTACACCGAATTGCACAATCCGCCAACACCTTGGGCGCGAAGGAAGTGCCTTAAGAATCACGCCGACTTTTCTGCTCAAACTTGGGAAGCACATGGGCGGTCAGTTCGGCATGCTGTTGATGCATCCGAACGCGGTCGATCGCTTGGAATACGGAGGCAGTAAAGCTTTGCGCATCCGCCTGATCTTTTCCGGCAATGTCCAATCCCACCCCGTGATCTGGGGAAGTGCGGACAAAAGGCAAGCCGCAGGTGTTGTTGACCCCACTTTCAAAATGCAAAATTTTGAAGGCGACAAGCCCTTGGTCATGGTACATAGATAGGACGCCGTCTACTTGGCGGTGCCCCGCTTTGCCAAAGAATCCATCCGAGGGAAAGGGACCCGTGACCAGGGACCCGCGCTCTTTCATCGATTCAATCCAAGGGGTCAGGACATCGATCTCTTCACGGCCCATCGCTCCGCCATCGCCGGCATGAGGGTTGATGCTCAGGACGGCGATACGGGGACGCTGCACCCCGAAATCCAAGGTGAGGGCCGCTTCAAAGGCGTCCAGCTTTTGGGTCAATAGCTCCCGGGTGAGAGCAGGGGCCACCGCGTTCAGTGCTATGTGCTCCGTCGCGAGGGCCACGCGCATGCCTTCGGCGGCCATAACCATTAGGGGCTTGGCATGGAAGCGCTGACCGAGGTAGCCCGTATGGCCTGTAAAGGGAGCCTCGGAGGAGGGGGGAATATTGGCCTTGCTCAGCGGTGCGGTGACCAACGCATCAACCTGGCCGGCTTCCACGGCATCACACGCTGCAGCGAGGCTGTCCAATGCGGCTTGGCCAGATTCATCCGTCAGTTGTCCAAAATCAACCTGAACCTCCCGGTTCCATGGGTCAATGAGTCCAATTCGGCCTGAAGGAAGGGGGTCGCCGGGGGCCACTTGGGTATACGGAATATCCCCCACTTGCAAGGATTTGCGGTGGTAGGCCATGACTTGGGGTGAGCAAAAGAGGTAGAACTGCGCCATGCTGCGCACTTCGGCATGGGCCAAGGTCTTGAGCACGACTTCGAGCCCAATCCCGTTGGGGTCTCCACATGAAATGGCAATCCGCATCATGAAGCTACGTGGGTTAAAAAGTCGGTCAAGAGGCGCACGCCAACACCTGTTCCGCCCTTGCCGTAATAGCCCCAGGGGCTGTCCAAGAAGGCCGGACCAGCAATGTCCAAATGCACATAGGGGTAGTCTGTGAAGTGCTCCAAGAATTTGCCTGCCGTAATGGCGCCTGCTTCGGCACCGCCGATGTTTTTGAGGTCGGCGATTTCGCTCTTCAGCAAGTCGTTGTATTCGTCCCAGAAGGGGAATTCGACGAGGCGTTCATGCGTGTTGGTTGCACTGGTTTGCAGTTGCTCCCACACCTCGCGGCTCGCATTGCCCATGGCCACCGTAGCATTGGGGCCAATGGCGCGTGCTGCCGCCCCGGTCAAGGTGGCGAGGTCAATGACCAACTGCGGCTTGTATTTCTTGGCGTAATGCAGGGCATCCGCGAGAATCAGGCGGCCCTCGGCGTCTGT
>DFSS01000048.1:34542-45341 GCA_002381225.1 Flavobacteriales bacterium UBA3431
GGGCGGTTGTCCGTCGCGGGAATCAATCCAATCACGTGCACGGGCAAGCCTTGGCCGGCCACCGCACAGAGGGTTCCAATGACGGCTGCAGCTCCTGACATGTCGCACTTCATCGTATCCATGAAGTTGCTGGGCTTGAGGCTGAGACCCCCTGTATCGTAGACGACGCCTTTGCCCACTAGCACATAGGGGGCGCTGTTGACGGCCTTTTCGGGCTTGTATTCTAAAATGCTGAAGGTAGCCGGATCGACCGAGCCTTTGTTGACGCCGAGCAATCCGCCCATCTTGAGGGATTCAATTTTTGCCTGGTTCAACACCGTCACCTTAAAGCCATAGATTTGGCCTAGCTCTTCAGCACGGGCGGCGAGGTCTTCGGCGGTCAAATCCAGCACTGGGGTGTTAATGAGGTCGCGCGCTTCCGTCACAGCAGCCATTAGTACTTCCAAACGTTTGGCGTCTCCGGCAGACAGACCGACCACTTCGACGCTGTCCAGGGTCCAGGCTTCTTTGGCCTTTTTCCCCAACAGGCGAGTGTAGCGGTATGCAGCAAGCGCGAGGCCTTCTGCCACATGGAAGGTGGCATCGCCGGCTTCCAGACTTAGATTCGAAATCTTGTTTTTGGACAGCAGCCCGGCGAGTTCGGCACCGGCTTTTCGGCCCGAATGCGCCATCTCCGCTGCGTCCCCCTTGGACGTCAGAACGCGCACAAACTGCTCGGCACCAGCCACCTGGTGGAGCCAACCTTTGACACCACGTTCGGCACGTGCCTCAATCATGGTAGCCAAATCGGTCGAGAATTCAGACGAAGTAGGTTTGACGACTGCGGTCACGTGACCGGTCGAAGCGGAAGTAGCAAAAGTCCATTTCATAGCTACGAAGGTAGGCATCGTACCTTTGCTCTATGTTCACCGGAATCATTGAAAATATCGGCCAAATTGTGGCCCTTACCCCGGAAGGGAGCAACCTCCACGTCGATGTGGCTTCGAGCCTTGCGCCCGAGCTCAAAATCGACCAAAGCGTGGCCCATGACGGCTGCTGCCTCACGGTGGTTGCCCTCCACGGCCCGGCGGACCAGCCCACCGGCTACCGAGTGACGGCCATTGCGGAAACTTTGGAGAAGACCACATTGGGGTCTTGGGCCATCGGACGCCGTGTGAACATCGAGCGCTGCACGGTCTCCGGGGCTCGATTGGATGGCCATGTGGTGCAAGGGCATGTCGACACCACCGGCACAGTGGCCCAAATAGAAGATTTGGACGGTAGCTGGAAAGTCACCATTCACCACCCTGAGAATTCGGACCACGTCACCGTGCCCAAAGGGTCCATTGCCATCGATGGGACGAGCTTGACCGTCGTGGATTCCACGTCCACCTCCTTTTCGGTGGCCTTGATTCCGTACACCTGGGAACACACCCGATTCCATGAATGGAAGGTGGGCGAGTCCGTCAATTTGGAATTTGATATTCTCGGGAAATATATCGCCCGCCTTTTGGCTCAGCGAGGACTTTAGTTTTCTTCCTCCTCTCCCAAGAAATCCGGGGCAGCAAAGGGTTGGCTCGGGTCAAGTATTTGGGCGACCAAGGGATGTAGAACACATTGTTCAAATTCTGCTAAAGTCTCCGCGCGAATCCAGGCATCTCCTTGGTAGGTTAACCACGCGACGGGATCTCGTGGCTTGCGCATGGCCGCAATACCTGCGCGGAAAGGTCCTCCTGCTTGGTGCGTTGAAAGGAGCCAAGCATAGGTAAAGAGTTGTAAGGCCTTGCCTTTTTTTGGATCGAGCAATTCCTCGAGAGATTTGACCTTCAGTTCAGAAGGTTGAAAACTGCCGGATTTGAGATCGACGACCGCCCAGCCATGTTGCCAAGCTTCGATGCGGTCAGCTTTTCCTTTCATGCGAACCGAGAGATCCCCGATGGTGAGCGTCGTTTCGATGTTTTCTTCCACGAGGTGGATATGCCACGGGAGGTCTCGACCTTCCCCGCTGGCGATGCGTTGGCCTTCCGCCTGGGCCCAATCCTCGGCCATCTTGAGCAAGACCTGTTGTTCGATGACAAAGGGTCCGCTGTGGCGACGGCCTGGATGAAATTCCTGAATACCCGCCTCGAGGGCAGAGGGAATGAGGTCTACGCGCCAATTCCCGGTCGCCTGGTAGTCCTTGAATAGCGTTTCATGGACGTGGTGAAGTATGCTTCCACGGATGTTGGCCGCCATGCGCTCGTCGACGGCCTCTTCTTCGTAGACCCCCAAGACAAAACGGAGGTAGAATTCGGCCGGATCACGTAAAAAGGTCCCCATACTCGAAGGGCTAAGGCCCCGTTCTTGGAGCTGATGGCGCAGGCGGTTCAGAACATCCGGAGACTTGTCCATTTTCCAGGGCCGCTGAAGCCGTTGGGGATCCATGGTTTGCTGCATCCCGAGGTCTTCCCACCGAATGCCCGGATAACGGGGAAGTTCCACCTCCATTTGGGCAATGAACCGGCTGGCTTCGCCTTTGCCCATGCCGTCAGATTCCCCATTGACCAAGAAGAACACGCGCTTAGCGCGCTGGACAAGGCGGTAGACGTGGTAGGCCATAATGGCTTCCCGATCTTGCGGAAGCGGCATGCCATAGGCGCGCCGAACGTCGTGGGGCAAAAAGGATGCTTCATTGCGCCCCTTAGGCAGCACCCCCTCATTCATGGGGGCCAGAATCAAGGTATCAAAATCCAAATTTCGGGTCTCTAGCAAGCCGAGCATCTGCAGGCCCTCAAAAGGTTCACCATAGAAATTCACGGGGCTCTCCTGCGCAAATTGGCGGAAGAGGCGGCGCAAGGTCCCAAAGCTCAAGGCAGCGTGGGGCATCCATACCCGAAGGCTGTGCAGGGCATTGAGGCACAATCGGGCGGGCTCGGCCTCCCACGCAGAGCGCAGGCCATCAACATAATGGCTCAGGGCCCCCTCGAGGTCCTGTAAAAAGCCGGAGGTATCGGGATAGGTACCCCAGAGCTCTCCCCCTTCGCCAAACTCTTCTAAGACGTCGGCCACCGACCAATGGGAGCGTTTGCTTCGGCGCAGCCGTTCCGCCACCTGCTGGAGGTCGCGGGAACCGGTATACATGGCCTGGCATACGGGATGAATGCAGGTAGCCTGCAGAAGGCGATACGGGTAACTGCCCTGGCTCAATTCACGCGCCTCGTGGAGTTGGAAAAGGGCATCCAGCCCGGCAAAAGCCGCCGTACTGGTGAGTGGCATGCCCATGGTGACGTTGGCCTCTTCCAATCCCTCGGGCAGGGCTTGTAGGGTCGGTATAAGTAGGCCCTCATCCGCGAGGACAACGCCCGTCCCTTCGAGAAGGGGATGGTCTTTTCGCAATCGACCAAGAACCTCTCCCAAGGTTTTGGCGATGCCGACTGCGCGGTTGGCGCGCAGGACGGTGAACTCGGCATTCGAAGTGGACAGCCATGCGGGGGGTTCTCGCAGGTCCGCCGTCAATCCTTCGGGAAGGTGGTCGCGGTGATGGCGCAAGGCATCCCCTGCTTCATGCTGGGGATTCAGCATATAGTGGGCATCGGCATCCCAAAAGGCGCGGGCACCCACATGGCGGTGAGCACTCACAAACAGTGCGCGCTCCGAGGGGGTCAAGGCATTGAAACCGACAAAGTAGAGTTGGTCAATTTCACCGCGGTGCATCCAAGCCCGCAGCGCCGCTTCTGGCGGGCCGTCGGGGGAAGGGCTGGCCCGTTGAAATACCCCTCCGGGGGTGCTCCACCCCTTGGCGTCGAGGCGTTCGTGGTAGCGACGGTACAGCCCAGGCAACTGCTTCCAAAGTTCCAAGCGCCGCTCCATGAGTTCGGTAGGTTGCTCGAGGCCCCATTGCTGAAGGGCTTCAATTTCACGCATTTCCCGGTAGACGGCCTCCGCATCGACCCCATGCCGATCCATTTCGCCAAAGTCCCGCAGGACCGTTGGGGCCCAGCGTAAAAATTCTTCGAGAGGCTGGCTACGGGATTCAAACACCTCTTCGTGGGCGGCAAAAAGAACTAAAAGTTGATCCATGGCCCGCGCCGGTTGACGCTCTGCGAGGTCTTGCATGACGGCTTCAATGGGCCAAATTGCCGGAGATAAAACGGGATGGGACACCTGTTTTTGGAACGCATGGCGCAGGGCTCGCTCGGCGCGGCGCGAGGGCAATACAATGCCTACCCGATGCAAGGGGGTCGCTTCTGCCTGAATTTCCCGGGCAACCCGGTCCAAAAATGCCTCCATCGAATTCGGATCGGTCAGCGGTAGTGCTGCCGAGCCTCAATATACGCCGCAACCTCGGGTGGAAGATCTTGATCGACGGAGTCTAGCATCCCCAATCGAGCGCGAATTTCGGTGGCACTTCGGTCCATCAAAGGGGCTTCCATGATGGAGATTTTGGGGTGGTTGGCAAAGGGGAAATCCACGGGAATGTCAGCGCCCGGCCTGGGATACACCAAAACATCTACCAAGGACAGGATGCGATTCGGGTCTTTCCACCGAGGGAAGCTGAGCAAATTGTCGGCCCCCATACAGAGGTAAAACTTCCTTGAAGGGTGCGTGGCCATCAAAGCCTCTAGGCTGTCCACCGTATAGTTTGGTTGCGGAAGGGAAAACTCAATGTCGCAGGCATGCTGCGAGGGAAAGCGCGCCGTGGCGAGTTCCACCATGTGCAGGCGCTCTGTGTCATTGAGTAAGCTGCCTTTTTCTTTGTGAGGGTTGTGTGGCGTAACAACAAACCAAAGCTCTTCCAGCTCCTTCCATTCTGCGAGGCTTTGGGCCAAAATCAGGTGGCTGCGATGGATCGGATTAAACGTGCCAAAGAGCAGCCCTGTTTTCATCTCTCGAGGAAGGGTAGGACCCATGAATGAAGTTCCTCGTACGCTCGATCCAAGTCGTCGTTGACCAGGATGTGATCAAAGCGGCTTGCGGTAAGCATCTCTTGTTCCGCTTTGGCGAGGCGCATGGCAATTTTTTCCTCGCTGTCCGTGCCGCGGCCCCGAAGGCGTGACGCCAAAACCTCTATAGACGGGGCCTGAATAAAAACCGCTAAAGTGATATCCGGGTAATTCTTTTTGAGCCGCTGACCCCCGGCAACATCGATATCGAAGACCGCCGTTTTTCCCTCGGAATTGATGCGATCCACTTCGCTGCGCAGCGAACCATAAAAGGTGCCGCTATAGACCTCTTCCCATTCGAGGAAGTCGCCGTTTTCGATGTGATGCTTAAACGCTTCCACGGAAATAAAGTGGTAGTCCTGCCCATCTTGTTCTTTCCCTCGGGGTGCCCGACTTGTGGCCGAAATGCTAAATGCCAAGTCTGGAAAATCGGCCATGAGGCGCCGAACCAAGGTCGTTTTTCCCGAGCCAGATGGGGCCGATAGAACAAGCATTTTCATAGGACGTTGAGGCTCTGCTCTTTGATTTTTTCCAATTCCTCCTTCATGGCCACGACCACACGCTGCATGGCGGCATGGTTGGACTTGCTGCCCAAGGTGTTGACTTCGCGGCCAATTTCTTGGCCAATGAATCCAAGTTTGCGCCCTTGGCCCTCCTGCATGGCTTCCAAGAAATGCGTCAAATGCGCTTGAAGCCGCACTTTTTCCTCGTTGACGTCCAATTTCTCGAGGTAGTAAATGAGCTCTTGCTCGTAGCGGTTCGTGTCGTACTCGATGCCTTCCAAGCCCCGCTGCAATCGGGCCTTCAGTTGCGCGACGCGCTCCTCTTCCATGGCCGGAACTTCATCCAGGCCCCGTTGGATGGCTCCAATATTGGCAGCCAAATCTTCCGCGAGGGCCGCGCCTTCACGCAACCGGAAAGTATCAAAATTGGCGAGCGCCTCATCCATGGCCGCCTCTACAGCGGTCCATTCTTCCGGGAGAATTTCCTCGGAAACAGAGGGTGCCGGGAGGCGCAAAGCCATCGCCAAAAGTTCTCCCCGCGAAACGGGCTCCCCGGCGATAGACTGCAGGGACTGCATGGCGCGTTCGAGCCATTCGGCTTGAAGCCCCATAGCCTCATGGCCGCGTGCTTCGCGGTGTATGCTGACATCCACCTTGCCGCGGACGACGGCATCGCCCACTTTTTTGCGCCAATCCATTTCCCGTTCCCGGTACATCGAGGGGCAACGCAGTGACAAATCAAGTCCTTTGCTATTGAGGGAACGTAATTCAATGGTGATTCGGGCGGCAGCACACTCGGCACTGCCCTTGCCAAATCCGGTCATAGAGCGCATCATGCCCACAAAGGTAGAACCTCTTCATGACTGACCGGCTGACTTCGGATTGGCTGGGCCAAAAAGGACGAGATCATATCGCTCGGAACGCAGGGCTCCGTGGTCGAGACATAGCCTAGGGCGTAGGCCACCCACCCCCAGATGGCCGCGGCGCTCCATCCCTTTTCTCGCAACGCAGCGATGCTGAGGGATCCGTGCCGTTTGGACAGGCGGGCCCCATCCGGACCCATCCACAACGGGGCATGGGTGCACGCGGGCGGCACGTTGCCCAGGGCCTGATGGAGAAAAGCCTGGGGGAGTTCGCTGGGGGCCAAGTCCTGGCCCCGTAGAATGTGGGTGACGCCCTGGTCGCGGTCGTCTACCACCACGGCCAAAGGGTAGCTCCACGCGCCGTCCGCTCGCCGCAACACAAAAGCGTCTTCGGGGTAGGCCAATCGAAGGGCCACTGAACCGTCGAGGGGCCAATTCGCCGCCACACAGGTCCCGGGGTAGGCTCCCCAGGGTTGGTGGGGTGCGCGCACCGCCTCGTCCATGTCGCGCCGTGTACACTGGCAACCAAAAACCAGCCCTTGTTTCTGGAGGGATCCTAGAGCCGCGAGGTAGGCGGCATCTCGAGTGGACTGTGCCGGGGCCTCCTCGTCCCAGGAGAGCCCCAACCATTGCATGTCCTGGCGCCATGCCTCGGCAAATTCGGGCTTACAGCGCTGGCGGTCCACATCCTCCATGCGAAGAATCAGCTGTCCGTGGTGACTCCGGACCTGAAGCCAAGCGAGCAAATACGTCGAGGCATGCCCAAGGTGCATGAGACCTGAGGGGGATGGGGCAAAACGACCAATCATTCCATGAAAGTACAACGCCTTGGTCGCTACCTTCGTGTCCATGGACTCAGAACACTTCGGCACACGCGCCATCCACGGCGGCCAGCATCCGGACCCCTCGACGGGCGCCGTCATGCCTCCCATTTATCAAACTTCCACCTATGCGCAGTCTGCGCCGGGTGTGCACCAGGGCTACGAGTACAGCCGTACCCAAAACCCTACGCGCCATGCGCTGGAGCGGGCGTTGGCCTCGATTGAAGGGGGCACACACGGTCTGGCTTTTGGCAGTGGCCTGGCGGCGGTGGATGCCTGCATGAAGTTGCTCGCACCGGGTGACGAAGTGATTTCGACCAACGACCTCTATGGCGGCACCTACCGCCAGTTTGTGAAAGTCTACGAGAAATATGGCTTGAAGTTTCATTTCACGCCCATGGGCTCGGTGGAGGCAGTTCGCGCCTTGGTCACTCCGAAAACCAAAATGATTTGGGTGGAAACCCCCACCAATCCGATGCTGAATATCGTCGACATTGCAGCGATGTCGCGCATCGCAAAGGAGGCGGGCGCGTGGTTAGTGGTCGATAATACGTTCGCAACCCCCTACCTGCAGCAACCTATCTCCCTGGGCGCAGATATCGTGCTTCATTCCGCCACCAAATACCTCGGGGGCCACAGTGATTTGGTTTTGGGGGCCTTGGTAGTCCATGAGGCGTCGCTGGCAGAAAAACTCTACTTCATTCAAAATGCCACGGGGGCGGTTTGCGGCCCCATGGACAGCTTTTTGGCTTTGCGGGGCATCAAAACCTTGCATGTGCGCATGGATCGACACATGGAAAATGCAGCGGAACTAGCGGATTTTCTCAAAGGCCACCCTGCAGTGGGAAGCGTGGTGTATCCGGGCTTTGAAGACCATCCTGGGCATGCGATTGCCCGGGCCCAAATGCGTGGTTTTGGCGGCATGATTTCTTTTCGCGTGAAGTCGGATTCCTTCGCAGATGCGAGCAAGGTGGTCAGCGCCATGAAGGTGTTCACCCTCGCCGAGTCATTGGGTGGCGTGGAGTCTCTCAGCGGCCACCCTGCTTCTATGACGCATGCCTCCATTCCAAAAGAACAACGGGAAGCAAGTGGCGTCACCGACGGATTAATCCGTTTGAGTGTGGGCATTGAGGACGTTCGGGACCTCAAAGCGGACTTAGATGCCGCACTTTCCCTACTTTTATAACGTTATGGCGGAAAAATTCGCAGTGATTGGATTGGGCCAGTTTGGTTCGGCCATCTGTAAAAAGCTCTCCGAGAAGGGCGCTGAGGTCATCGCAATTGATATTGACGAGGACAAAGTCGACGACATTAAGGACCACGTAGCCTACGCGGTTCAATTGGATTCAACAGATTTGCGCGCGCTCCAATCCCAAAATATCGGGGAAATGGACGCCGTGGTCGTTTCCATCGGTCAGAATTTTGAGGGCATGCTCCTCACGACGGTTAAGCTCATGGAATTGGGCGTGAAGCGATTGATTGCGCGCGCTCAGGGCGAAACCCAGCGTAAAATTTTGGAAAAATTGGGCGTCACGGAGATCCTTTCCCCCGAGGAGGAGGTCGGTAAAAACGTGGCAGAGCGCTTGATGAACCCCTCCATGTTGATGTGTGTGCAGCTTCCGGACAATTATGAAATTGTCGAAATCGCCGCGCCGAAAAACATTGTCGGCCGAAGCATTGCAGATATTGGCCTGTTGCCCAAATACCGTCTCAATATCGTGACACTCATCGAGCGCATCGACGGCGAACCCCATATCAAGGGGGTGCCCATGCCTGAGGTGGTGATCCAAGAAAACGACGAGTTGGTCGTATTTGGCTTGACCAAAGACGTCGAGCGATTTATTGACATCAATGGGTAGGCGCTTTCTTGGCCTGTGCGCCCTGGCTATGATGGGCGCTTTGGCCGCCTGCATTAAAGAGCCAAAGCCGGATCCGCTACCCCCCTTGGCTACCGGCCCCTTCGAGCCCAGACTCAAAGAAGGGTGGCAGGTGCATGCCGTGTCCTACGCGGGAGTCATGCCCAATCCCTTTGACAGTACCACGACCGCGCAGTTCCAAGGTGAGGCCTACGACGTTGGAGGCGAATTCACCTTCACGGACCGCAACGATTCTGCCCTGGCCCACTACCGCATTGACTTTATGGCTGATTTGCTTGTGGGCATGGTTCCCCTCCATTACAGCAAAGAAGGTGATGGCATTTGGAGCTACGATAGCACCCTGAAGACCCTTTGGTTTTATGCCTATCCCGACACCTTGGAATTTGTGGTGGATTACGATGCGGACACGCTCCAACTTTGGCATTCAGATGTGATCATTGACTATCCTGCGATGAACATCTCGCTGCCGACGCGCATGGACATTGAGTTGAGGAAGTAATGAACGTTCGGCAGCTCGTTCGCGAGAGCAATTTCCTGCCGATGCTTGTTTCGGTAGCCCTGCTGCATGCGGTCACGTGGTATACAGGGGCGGGAAACAATCCTTGGATTTTACTGATTGGTTTGGCGGTGGGAATGCCCCATGGAGCCACAGATTTGCTGGGAGAAACAACCCGTTGGAATCTCAAGGCAGCTCTTTTTTATGGGGCAGGCATCTCGGTATTGCTGCTTTTTTGGTTGACATGGCCCGGTTGGACTTTGGGCCTTTTCCTAGTGGTGAGCATTGTGCACTTTGGAACGGAGGATGCCTTATCTCGCCAATGGTCTTGGCTGCACGTGCACGAGTCTGCTGTGCGGGGCAGCTTGGTGGTCTTGTTGCCCTCGCTGTTCTACCGCGAAGAAGTTTTGGAATTGTTTTATATGGTATCCGGCACAGATTGGTCGGCTATTTTGGCGCCCAATGTGATTAACTGGGGGCTGAATCTTTGGTTTATTGGCCTTTTTTCCTTGTTTGGCCACGCGGCGACACATTGGCCCTCGTGGGAGCGGGTGCTTCAGACGTTTTTAGAGTTAGGACTTCTGGTGATTGTATTCCGAATTCTCCATCCCCTCGAAGCCTTTGTGGTCTACTTTGTGGCAGGACATTCGCTTCGGACTGCCTTCAAGTTGCGCCAAGTTCTGACGGCCAATTGGCTTCCAGTGGTGTCATTGACGTTGGCCACTTTTGGCGCGGCCGCCCTTTACCACATTTGGATGCCGGGCCAAATTGAATTGGATGCCAAAATGATTCGCACGGCCTTCGTCGCCTTATCGCTCTTCGCCATTCCCCACGCCCTGTGGCGGACCTGGATGATTTTTAAGCGCTAGGCAAAAAAAAGGGCCGCCTTTTCAGGCCGCCCTTTCGATGAATTTGGAATTCTCTTAGCTGTTTTTGATGGGGACGTGGGGGCTTTGGTGAACCTTGCATTGGTTGAAAACTTTTTAAAATGTGCATTGAACATTTTAAAAGAAATAGGGGTTACGGGCGCTCGGGTAGCATCTATGGAGATAATACTCCCCTGAAAATCAGGAAAAATATTTTCACAAAAAGTTGCTTTGTTTAATGATTAGGCGTTAGCTTTAAACAAGTCATTCGAACCATTTGAGCGTTCAAGTGTTAAGAAGACACAAAACTCACGTTAAAACCTAAACGTATTATGGAATTCTTAGAAGTTCTCTCAATTGACCCCGCTGACCCCGTCAGCTTCACGTTCTTCACGGGATACATGGCGATGTTCGCCGCTTCCGTGTTCTTCCTCTTTGAGCGCGGCCGAGTGGCCGACGAGTGGAAGTCTAG
>DFSS01000048.1:45674-54207 GCA_002381225.1 Flavobacteriales bacterium UBA3431
CCCTTGATGTGCGTAGAGTTTTATTTGATCACCAAGAAGGCAGGCGGCACGTCTTCTCTTCTTTGGAAACTCATCCTCGCCTCCGTGGCCATGCTCGTGCTTGGTTACATCGGAGAAGCTTTCTATGCCAACGAGACGCAGTCTTGGGTATGGGGTGCTTTGTCAGGAGCGGCCTATTTCTACATCGTTTGGATGGTATGGAAGGGCGAAGTAGCTCAATTGGCATCTAGCGCAGGAGGCAATGTTCAAAAAGCAGTAGACGCACTGATGAAGTTCGTCGTAATTGGTTGGGCCATCTATCCCATTGGCTATATCGCAGGCACCGAAGGTGGCTTGTTCGGTATGCGTGTCCTCGAAGGATTGGATATGGACCTCGTCTACAATATTGGTGACGCGGTGAACAAGATCGGATTCGGTCTCGTCATCTACGCTTTAGCCATCGGCGACAAGAAATAATAGCTAACGTGTGAGTTTTGTCTTGTGTGCTTGAAGGGCCCCGGAAACGGGGCCCTTTTTTTATGGCCCAAGGCGGTACAAAAATTGCTCGTCCCGGCACACCACGCCGTCTCCGAGTACAGCCACGACGGGGGAAAGTAGGGTTGAGCGCGCATGGCTCTTGCGTGCTCCGAAGCCACCAAGTTGGTAGATGCCCCGATCCCAAGCGACATATGCTCCAAGAGGTCCGGGGCGAATTCGATCGATCCAGGCGGTTCCCGGTAGAAGGTAGGATTGCCGAAGGGCCCCCGTGCCGGGATCCAAAAGCACCCCTTCGCCTTCGTGATTGAGGCACAGCAGGCCTTCAGGCAAGAGGCACCATCCTGGAATAGGCCAAGAAAAAGGCAAGGGGCTGGACCAACTCAAGGTTTGTTGGGTCAGGTCAAATCCGAGTACGCGCTCGGCCGTGGCTATGAAAATTCGGGCCGTGTCGCCCAAAATGGGGACGCCCAATCCCAAATCCTCGGCCAAAGGAATTGTCCACGAACTGTCTCCCAACCATTGCAGCAAGTCTAGTGCCCCGCTTTGCATCCCGGCATGCCACCTGCGAAGTGTGGCGGCTCCACGGTTTCCATGTGCCCAAATTCCATCAATGAGCGCATATTCCTGGGGGGCCAAAATGTGGCTATGGATGGCATTCCATGGAGCGTCCATCCCCCCGCGCCATAGGGAGACGGACTGCGCGTCATAGATAGGGATGTACACCCGCTCTCCCTCCACATAGCCCATGCGAGTCGTCCATTGATTGGCCTGGAACGGATAGGCCAATGCCTGTCCCAAACCGCTGTAGGGGTCAATTCGGAGGATGGAAGAATCGTGAAACATCCAAAGCCCTTCGGGTCGAATGGCCACGTCCTCCAAAATCCAGGTGTCATGTAGCCATCCCGGGGGAAGAGTGTAGGTCCAGAGTAGGCCGCCATCGCTGCTTCGTCGAAGCCCCACGGATTGGCTGTCCACCTGTACCCAAACAGCCTGATTCCATGCGTACGGTCCAAACCCCACCGCGATAGAAGAGTCAGGGATCAAGGGCACAGACCAGAGCGAGGTGCTTTGATCCGGAAAGGGTACCGGGTTCATTTGACAGGCTACCAAAAGGACCGCGATCATTCCCATCATTCCGCGCGCCCTCATCGCAATGCCGTCGCAAAAAAGGCGCCTCCTGGGATTTGCCCATTAAACAATCGCTTGAAAACATCCCGCGTGTAGGTGGAATTCCGCATCTGTTGATGGTTGGTATGCGGCAGTTCGATGTGGGCGACGGCCCCGGGCAAACTGCCAGCGCTCGAAGCGAGGACCACTCCGTCATTGGGATGTTCGGTGATGTCCACATCCCAATGAGGCCAGCTTTGGCAGAAGGCA
The DNA here is from genome assembly GCA_002381225.1 of Flavobacteriales bacterium UBA3431. Lineage (GTDB taxonomy): Bacteria > Bacteroidota > Bacteroidia > Flavobacteriales > Schleiferiaceae > TMED14. Next base: position 47,529 of record DFSS01000048.1, read on the forward strand.
TATGGATCGTCGTCCAAGCAGTCTGTCGGGGTGGAAACCACCGTCCAAGTGAACGGGGGATCCCCATCGTTACGGCACCGGCACCAATAGCCATCGGCTTGGAGGGTGATTTCCCGGGCACCGATGTAGTCTTTGTAGACCCCGTTGGCTTGCCGATACCAGCGCTCGGCGGCATAGGCTGCGCCCGCTTCTTCCAGCGCGCGTTGCCGCTGCCAGGCATGGTAAAGAGAGGAGAAGGGATTGTACCACACCTGACTTTGCGCGAGGGCATGACTTTGAGCACGAGCGCTTGCCAGAAGGGTTTGGGCGGCATAGTGGGCAATTTGATCACTGACCCAATCCACGAGGAGGTCATCCCCATCAAATTGAAAGGGATCTTGGGCTAAGGCCAATCCGATGGAATCAGTTTGATACATGGAATAGGCGGTGCGCCAAAAAACAGGTTCGTCTTCGACCCCATAAAGTTGGACGACAGGGATCTGCGGCACGCGGTGGTTTAGATGTGCCGGCCAGGGACTTTGGGGGGTTAACTCAGTGACCAGCGGCCGATTGAATTTCCCTAAGGCGAAGGGAATAAAGGGGGTAACAATTCCCGAACACGTCGATTGAATGGCCTGCTGTACCCAGGGGTCCAGTGCAGGAAACCACCGAAGGGGCGGCAAGAGGTGTGCGGCCCACAACCAGGGATTGGAAAGGATTTGGCAGGCCTCCTCGACAAAGTGGACGGCGCCATTTTGCCCCCATGCGCTCAAGGCCATGGCCGCATCGCTGCCGCCGATGGCTGAGCCCACGAGCACAGCACCTCCGAATGGCCGCTCAAACGTGGCCGTATCCGTGTACAAACTATCCAAGATCAGGGCTTCAATTCCCCCTAAGGAATGGGCGATGAGCAGGTGATCCCCGGGGCTGACCCCATGCATCTGCTGGGCCAAAAAACTCCGAACCTGGAGCGTATTGTCGATATCCATGGCCGCATCGAAGAGGCTGGCGTTTTGCAAGTAGGTAAAGGGCATGTCAAAAATGACTTGGCGGGCGGGGTATTGCGGGGCCCCTCCATAGGCGGTACGGCTGGCTACGCTATTCCAACTCGTCCCCGTTCCGCCCAATCCGTGGAGGTAGAATATGATCCGCTCGCCACCGGTATGGGTTTTTTGGGCGAATTCCGTTCCGGATGGAGGGGGGAAAAACGGCGAATACACCGTGGATCCCACTTCGAAAATCGGGCTGGTAGGAAAAGAACAGGGCTGACCATAGGCGGATTGGGTCAGCAGGGTGACGAGTACGGCGATGACGAGCACGGTCAAGATCATGGGGAGAATTTGGGCCGAAGCGTTGGAGCGAGAGGGCATAGCAGGGCAATTAAAGTTGAACGAAGGGTTGGCTCAGGACGTAGGGACCGAGGTGCGTTCGGAGGGTATAGCGCCCCGGAGGAAGGGGCACATCAAACCAACCGGGCAAGAGGCAGGGGCCGGCGACATAGCCTGCAACGCGGCCATGCACGTCCACCCATTCCAATGAAGCAGCCAGCGCGGGGTGGTCCGGAAGGAGGGTGAGGTAAATAGCCTCTTCACGGCGGGGATTGGGGGAAACCCGAATTTGAACGCCCGGATCGTTCCCCCCGGCGTACCCGACGGGCGAACTTCGGGTCACCTCTTCCCATTCCCAGGCGCATCGGCCGTTGGATAGGGTGCGGGGACGGCGGCACTCCTCGTGAAAGACAAACCAACCTTCCGGAGCCGCTAGAAAATCCCACCGGGTGACGGAAGAATCGGTGTCCCACCATTCCCAGGTAGGAGGGAAGGCTCGAACAACCCGCTTGACTCCGTTCTCCTCCCAGGTCCACGTTCCCACGGGCCCTTCGAGGGCACCGAGAACCACGCGCTCTTCGGGAGAGGGAAGAACTTGTGGGAGAAAACAGGATGGGGGGGCGACATCGCTGGTAGTTTCGGGGTTGGCCGGAGCCGGATGCCAATTTCCTCGATAGCGGTAGGAGACTCCCTCAGGGCCCCAGCGTAAGGCTTCGAGTGGACTTTGCCACGGCTCGGGATGGTCTTCGAGAATCCACTCGGTTGCCGCATCGACCCCATCGTGGGTCCACTGACGGTAGGCCTTCCATGTCCGGGGCAGGAGGGACTCCCATTCGGACGGACGCAGAGCGACGGTATCGCCGATCTCGGTTACGCGAAGTCCGCGAACGTGGACCTCTTCACTGGTGAAGACATAGGGAGGTTGCTGTGCCCAGAGGCACCCGGAAAGCAACCCAAGCCATCCACTCCAAGCGAGCAGACAAACTTTTCGGGGGAGGGGGGGTTGTGTAATCATAGGGCCAAGGTGCCCTAACCCCTTTGGAAATAATCGAAATCAAACGACTGCTTCCATTTAAATTTCGGACTTTTGCACAACGATTCCATGACCCCGATGCTTTCAGATAAAATCCGTTCCGACTTCCCCATCCTCACTCGTCAGGTGCATGGGAAGTCCCTGGTGTATCTGGACAATGCGGCCACAACCCAGAAGCCACAAGCCGTGATCGACGCCCTGGTGGGCTACTATAGTGGATACAACAGCAATGTCCACCGCGGGGTGCATCAATTAAGTCAAGAAGCCACCGATGCCTTTGAAGCGGTGCGCCGGCAATTGCAAGAACACCTTCATGCGGCAGAATCGCATGAGATCATTTTGACCAAAGGAACCACGGATAGCCTCAACCTAGTGGCGCATGGATTTCGGTCCATCCTCAAGCCGGAGGATGAGATCATCGTGACGCAATTGGAACACCACAGCAACTTGGTTCCTTGGCAAATGCTCGCCCAGCATACAGGGGCAACGTTGCGCTATGTGCCCATCGATGGCCGCGGCGTGTTGGACCAAACGGTCTACCAATCTTTATTGTCTGAACGAACCAAGCTGGTCGCGTTCAACCATATTTCGAATGCGCTCGGTACGATCAATCCGGTTAAAGCGATGACTGCCGCTGCGCATGCGGTGGGCGCCGTCGTAGTTGTAGATGGGGCGCAAGCCTTGCCGCACTGCTCGGTGGATGTTCAGGACCTGGATGTGGACTTTTATGCTGGATCGGCCCACAAAATGTATGGCCCCACCGGTGTGGGCTTGCTCTACGGCAAAACGGCGTGGCTAGAGACCTTGCCTCCCTACCAAGGCGGAGGGGAGATGATCTCGGAGGTAGCGATGGAGCAAAGCTCTTATGCGGGCCTCCCGCACAAATTTGAAGCAGGTACCCCCAACATTGCAGGGGTGATTGGTTGGGGAGCGGCCCTGAGCTGGATGCAGCAGGTGGGCTTGGAAGCCATCGAAGCCCATGAGCAGGCACTTTTGGCCTACGGAACCGAGCGATTGCTGGCGATTCCGGGCGTGAAAATTTACGGTGTAGCCCCCGAGAAGGCGGCCGTCTTGAGTTTCAATGTCGCAGGAGTCCATCCTTACGATGTGGGGACCTTGCTCGACCAAATGGGCATTGCGGTTCGGACTGGCCAACATTGCACCCAACCAATCATGGATTGCTTTGGCATTCCGGGAACCATTCGCGCAAGTCTCGCCGTCTACACGAGCCGTGAAGACCTCGACGCCTTGGCACATGGTTTGGAAAAGGCGATTGCACTATTGGTATAACATGGAGAGCATAGCACAGCGGGAAGCCGCCATTTTGGAAGACTTCAGCTTCTTTGACGACTGGATGGACAAATACGAGCATTTAATTGCCTTGGGCAAAGAGCTAGCGCCCATGACGGAAGAACAGAAAGTCGAAGAGAATCAAATAAAAGGATGCCAAAGCCAAGTGTGGCTTCACGCTCGCGAGGAAGAGGGCCGTGTGTTTTTTGACGCCGACGCGGATGCCATTATCACACGCGGCATGATCGCCTTGCTCTTGCGTCCGGTTCAGGGCCAAGCCCCTGCGGACATTGCTTCCTACGAATTTGGCTTTTTGGCCCCCTTGGGATTGACGGCGCACCTGTCCCCAACGCGAGCGAACGGCTTACTCAGCATGGTTAAACAAATCCGCCTGTATGGCGTTGCTTTTCAAGCAAAAAGAGGATGAACGACGAACAAATGCAATCCCTCGGAGAGCAGGCAGTGGATGTCTTGCGGACCATATTTGACCCAGAAATTCCCGTGGACATATATGAATTGGGCCTCATCTATGACGTACAAGTCAGCGAGGATGCCGATATCCACATTTTAATGACCTTGACTTCCCCGAACTGCCCTGTAGCCGAAACCCTTCCGGTGGAAGTGCAGGAGAAAGTCCGCAGCCTTCCGGATGCCAAAGAAGTGGAAGTTGAAATCACATTTGACCCGCCTTGGACGAAAGACATGATGAGTGAGGCGGCGAGATTGGAATTAGGAATGTTATGAGCACCCCCCTGTATGGCATTGATGCCCTGCACTTTGCCTTACCTCGTTTGTCGCTCCCGATTGGGGCGCTGGCCGAAGCGCGCGGCATCGAAACAGATAAGTTGAGGTTTGGACTAGGTCTGGAGTCGATGGCCGTTTGTGACATCGATGAAGACGTCGTTACCCTTGGTGCGGAGGCTGCATGGAATTTGCTACAACGTGCCGGAATAAAGCCCGATGAATTGGGCCGAATTTACCTGGGAACTGAGTCCTCTGTAGACGCAGCGAAGCCCTCGGCCACATACATCCATGGATTGCTGGAACAACGCTGGGCTGCGGAGCATGGCCCCCGCGCTCTAGCACATTGCGATGCATTGGACATGACGTTTGCCTGTGTAGGAGGAGTAGATGCCTTGCAGAACTCCTTGGATTGGGTCCGCGCGGGACAGGGCCGAAAGGCTTTAGTCGTCGCTTCCGATGTGGCAAAATACGCCCCGGGTAGCCCAGGGGAATACACTCAAGGCGCTGGAGCTGTCGCGATGTTGGTCACAGAATCTCCGCGCATTCTGGCCATAGACACGGACTTCGCTGTCGCAGTAGAAAGTGTCAGCGACTTCTTCAAACCCCGACGCAGCTTTTCAAAGCGGGCCCTACTTCAAGAAGCGGCGGCTCTCTTGGGAACTACGCTTTCGGACGAGGAGGCTGAAGCGCGGGTGGCACAGGCTACAGAGGGCTTTTGGGGCACGCCCGAAGTACACATTGATCAGTTTCTGGAGCACCCCATTTTTGATGGTCCCTACTCGAATGATTGCTACGTAGGCCGTGTCAGCGAAGCCTTGCATGCCTACCAAAAGCTTTCGGGGCATTTGGTCTTGCGCGATTGGGAAGCCATGGTTTTTCACCTCCCCTATGCCTTTCAAGGACGCCGGATGTGGGCCGAAATCGCCCTCGAGCTCGTACGTCAGGCAGATCGCCTGCACGAAATCGAAGCGGCGGTTGGCCAAACCGAAAAAGATGTGGGTGGCGCATCATACTTGGCCAAATTGTGGTCCAAAACACCCCACTATAAAGCCTACGTCAAGGCCTTCATTGCGCCCGGTGAGCGCGCCTCTCAGCAGATTGGCAACATGTACACCGGATCCATTTTTATGGCGCTTTTGAGCACCTTGATTGACGCACGGATCCAAGAAATAGACATCACAGGCCGCCGCATTGGCTTCCTTTCATACGGTTCAGGGTCCAAGTCCAAAGTGTTCTCGGGGGTGGTTCAACCAAACTATTTGGACCATTTAGAAGGTGTACGCCCCTTCGACCATTTGGAACGCCGCACGCAAATTGACTTTGCGACCTACGAGAAGCTGCACCAGCGCGCCCTCATGACTCCCGTGTCGAGCCCAGCAGGTGCTGTCCTCCAGCATATTGGCAACGAAGGGGTCCAGTACGGGTACCGCACGTACGGCATTGCCTAACTTTAAGTCATGGAGGGAGAAATACGAAACCGCGTTGCCGAAAACGAAAGCCTCGTCGTCTTTGACTTGGAGGATTACTTTCCGCCCGTCGGAGTCAAAACGCTTGACCTGGCGCCCCTGGCTGCGAATGGAATCATCCGCGAATCCGAAGCGCGCGACTTCATCAGTCGCCTAAATCCAGACGAATATGCGGACGCCGTGGTGGCGGTTCAGCTCGATGCCGACACGATCATTCCGCAGTGGATTTGGCCCATGGCTGCCGCCCAACTGGCTGAAGATGCCTTGTACATCGGAGCCGGGAGTGAAGCAGACGTTCTCAGCCAGTATTATGCCCAGCGGTTGAGCCGCCTCGATTGGTCCGCGTTCGCGCATAAAAAAGTACTCTTGAAGGGTTGCGGCCAGTACCCCGTGCCCCCATCCGCCTATGTACAAGCTGCTATGCACCTCCGCCTGAGTGCCCAAAAACTGATGTATGGCGAAGCCTGCAGCAATGTCCCTATTTACCGAGGTTAATTTTGCCCCATGGAAGCTCCTACGAAGAAGACCGATTTCAGAATTCTCAGCCTGCACCGCCGTATTGAGGCACAGCGCGACGCCATCCTCCATCACGCACTCTATCCAAAGATGCAGTCGCTTAAGGAGGTACGCATCTTCATGGAACACCACATCTACGCCGTTTGGGACTTCATGAGCCTGCTCAAGACTCTTCAGCGTGAGCTGACCTCTGTCGATACAGCATGGGTTCCTACCGAGGACCGGGCGAGCCGAAAGCTCATCAACGAAATTGTGGTCGCCGAAGAGAGCGACGTGGACCTCAATGGTGAGCCCGCCAGCCATTACGAACTCTACCTCGACGC
>DFSS01000048.1:54477-54998 GCA_002381225.1 Flavobacteriales bacterium UBA3431
ATGCGTCAAGTGGGTGCTGAGACGCGGCCGATCATTCGATTCGTTCAAACGCTTCAGCGCGGCTATAAACCCAAAGAAATTCTTCGCTTCAATATCGCCGAAGTGGACGAAGATTGTCTGGACTTCTTGAAAGCCACCCACGCCATCATCAAGCGTGGCAAGCTGCACGAAATTGCGGCCGCCTTCACGTTTGGCCGCGAAGACCTCATCCCGGACATGTTTACGGCCCTCATCAAAAAGCTCTATAAGGACAACCCCGAGGAGCTGAGCGCCTTCGTCTATTACCTAGATCGCCATATTGAACTCGACGGCGATGAGCACGGCCCCATGGCCATCCAAATGATGCACCACCTTTGCAAAGAGGACGACCAAAAGTGGTTGGAAGCAGAAGAAGCGTGTGTCGAAGCCCTGGATGCGCGACTAAAGCTTTGGGATGCGATTAGTGGGAAGCTAGGGAGCTAGAAAGCTCGCGCTTCGCGCAATTTAGCTAGAGAGCTTGGAGGCTTAGGCTTCGCGCAAAA
>DFSS01000002.1:0-1561 GCA_002381225.1 Flavobacteriales bacterium UBA3431
TGCCTCGGAAGTAAGCCCTCCCTCCGCAAGCCCCACGCCAGGGTCCCCTGTGGAGCCAGCGTTGTCCCAAAACTCGACTCCTGCAGAACCGGTTGACCGTGTTGAAAACGATGCATCCGGACCGCAAACGGTTTCCAGCTCCGATTCGATTACCCTGGCCGAGGCGTCCTCGGCGACAACCCCGGAACATGGGGAGCGATATGTCGCTCCCGCATCCCTCGCAGAGGCCTTTGATGGCCCGAGTGATGGGCCTGCTACCTCCGCGGCGGGGAATTCAGATTCGGACGATCCCGGGGCGGGCGTGATGCGGTCCAGCAACGATTCTGAAAAGGGAGCCACGAAGGTGGAAACCTTGCAGGCGTCCGAGTCGCCCCGAAAATCGCGCTCCATGTTTTCCCTAAAGGCCCAATTGCGTCCGCAGAGTGGGACGGAGGTAGGCGAAGAAATCGTGGCTTCGCAGGCTCCGATCGAAGTCAAGCGTGTTTCGCCATTTAGTCAAAATGCCTTGGAAACAGCGTGGATGGACGCAGTGAAAACCATGGAAGATCGCCCGATTATTCATTCGGTCATTGCCAAAACGATTCCCGTTTTAGAGGATGAGTTCCGTGTTCGCATCTCGGTGGAAAACCGGGTCCAAGCAGATTATTTGGATGGCGTTCGGGATGAACTGGTGGGCGTTTTGCGAGCGGCGCTTGAGAACGACGCGGTTCGACTGATGGCGGTCGTCGAAGAGGGGTCGAGCAACGCCAAAATCGTCTATACACCCGAGGAGCGCTATCAGTTTCTATTAGAAAAAAATTCCCATTTGGCAGAATTCAGAAGAGAATTTAAGCTGGATTTGGAGTAAATTTGTGAATCTTTCAAAAATTCGGCAAAAAAGCCGGCAATACTGACATATGAATAAAATTTCTGTTGCGAACCCCGTCGTAGAACTCGACGGCGATGAAATGACTCGGATCATTTGGTCCTTTATCAAAGACAAATTGATCCTTCCCTATGTGGATTTGGACATCAAATACTATGATTTGGGCATGGAGCACCGCGATGCGACCAATGACCAAGTCACCATCGATGCGGCGGAGGCCATCAAGAAATACAACGTGGGCATCAAGTGCGCGACCATCACCCCCGACGAGGGCCGTGTAGAGGAATTTGGCTTGAAGAAAATGTGGAAGAGCCCCAACGGTACAATCCGTAACATTCTGGGTGGAACCGTTTTTCGCGAGCCGATTATTTGCCAAAATGTCCCGCGCTTGGTCACCACGTGGAATAAGCCTATTGTAATTGGACGCCATGCCTTTGGCGATCAGTACCGCGCTACGGACACCGTGATCACGGGCAAGGGCACCTTGACGATGACATTTACTCCTGAAGACGGATCGGAAGCCCAAACGTTTAACGTGTACAACTTTGAGGGCGGCGGCGTAGCCATGAGCATGTACAATACCGATGAGTCGATCTATGGCTTTGCGCGGTCGTGCATGAATTTAGCCATCCTGAAAAAATGGCCCCTTTACTTGTCTACCAAGAACACCATCTTGAAGAAGTACGACGGCCGATT
>DFSS01000002.1:1881-34798 GCA_002381225.1 Flavobacteriales bacterium UBA3431
AGCGGGCATTACCTACGAACACCGTTTAATTGACGATATGGTCGCCTCCGCCTTGAAGTGGGAGGGCGGCTTCATCTGGGCGTGTAAAAACTACGATGGCGATGTGCAGTCGGATACGGTGGCTCAAGGCTTTGGGTCATTGGGTCTCATGACCTCCGTTTTGGTCACGCCCGATGGCAAAACGCTTGAGGCTGAAGCAGCGCATGGTACCGTGACACGTCACTACCGCCAGCACCAGCAGGGCAAGCAAACCAGTACGAACCCCATTGCTTCCATCTTTGCGTGGACGCGAGGTCTTGCGCACCGCGGCAAGCTGGATGGCAACGAGGCGTTGGTGCACTTTGCCAACACCCTGGAAACAGTATGTGTCGATGTGGTGGAGTCGGGCAAGATGACCAAGGATTTGGCCATCTGTGTGCACGGCAACAACGTTCAGCACGGAACCCATTACCTCTACACGCAGGAATTCTTGGAAGCCATTAACCAAGAGTTGCAGGCGCGATTGAACTAAAACGCCCCACCGATAGAAGAAGAAAGCCCGCTGCAAAGCGGGCTTTTTTGTTTGGGAGATTTGGGGAAGGTGCTTCGCGCGGGGCCTTGGGGTGATGGAAGGAATGAACAGCTACGCTTGGCCCATTAGGCGATTCCATGGCCCCGGCTGGCTTGCAAAATGGCATACCAATCCTCCAACGGAAAGTCATAGCCCAAGGCATCTAAAGCGGATTGAAGTCTTTCTAGTTTTCCGGAGCCCACCAAAATGCTAGGCTTGGAGGGGAGTTTTCGGATCCAGGCATAAGCCAGGGTGTCAATTGGGAGACCGGTGGAATGGGACATCGAGGTAAAGGCATCCAGAACGGCCTGATCGCGTTCAGACTTTGGGGTAAAAAGACGTCCGCCGCCTAGCGGAGACCATGCCATGGGGGCGTAATGGTGCAAAAGGGCATGATCTTGTCCGCCGTCAAAGAGGTAGTCCACATGTAGCGGGGAAATTTGCACTTGGTTCGTGACCAGGGGCTGCTCGCATGTGCTTTGGAGCACGTCAAACTGTGCAGGGGTAAAGTTGGATACCCCAAAGTCCAGCACCTTTCCGGCAGCATGCAAATCCGAGAAAGCACGGGCCACTTCCTCGGGCTGTAAAAGAGGGGAGGGGCGGTGCAGCAGCAAGACATCCAGTTTTTCCGCCCCCAATCGCTGCAAGCTCGTATCCACACTTTGAACGATGTGATCATAGCTGTAGTCGTAATGCTTGATTCGACGCTCAGGTGCCGAGGTGGATAGCAATTTTATACCGCACTTGCTGACCAACTGAACACCTTCTCGTACCGAAGCGGGCAATTGTGAAAATCCTTTGCCAAAGGCCGCTTCACAGCGGTAATCTCCGTAAATATCCGCGTGGTCCAGGGTGTAAATTCCTAAGGCGAGGGAGTCCTCCATCAAGCGGGCGATCTCCTCAGGTCGGAGGTTCCATTCCATCAATCGCCAGTAACCATGGGCAATGGGAGAAAAAGGCTTCATAGGGCCACGTGTAAGTAGGTTAGGCTTCGCAATAGGAGGGTCTTCAAGGAAGAAGGTGAGCGGTCATAGGCCGAACGAGCAGCCTCCCACCGGCCGGCTTTGTGATGGGTCCGGCCTACTTGGCGCCAAATTTCACCTTCGGCTTCTTGGCGCTCCGATGCACGCACCCAACCCCGCTCGACAAATTCATCGAGTCGTGCAAAAACCTTCTGGGCATGGCCCTCGACATCCTTCGTAAGACCGACGTTGGTGCGGTACCTCGTCCAGGGAGTATTGGACCATGACACTGGCCGGTGCCCCGCTTGCCACAGACGCATCCATAGATCGATGTCTTCGACCCGGTCGCGGGATACGCTCCATCCCCCAACTTCCTCCAGAACGGCCCGACGTATCAAGCTTCCCGAAGGGGACAGAGGAAGGCGTTTGGTGACCAAATCGGTCGCTTTTAAGAGGCGATCCGTTTGTCGGAGCCGCTTTCGCTCCCCATCCCATTCCGAATAGGGGTGCCAAAGCCAGCCAGAGGGTGGTGTGTGCGCGAGGTAGGTTTCGAGTGCATGCGCCCATCCAGCTTCCAACAGGTCATCGGCATCCAAGAAGAGGATCCATTCAGACGAAGCATGCTGCCAACCGGTATTTCGGGTAGCACCCAATCCAAGATTCTGGGTATGCGTCATCACCTTTCGGTGTGTGGAGTCTTTGGATTGCCAATCGGCTAAGATTTGGGCCGTCTCATCCGTGGAGGCGTCATCGACGGCAATGGCCCGTATTCCAACCGGGAGGCAATCCAAGGTTTCTCGCAGGTAAGCGGCCGCTTGGTAACAGGGTACTATAACCGTGACGTCCATTAGGTGGCTCGGGGCATAAAGTGTCTAGGGAAAAAGCGGTGCAGCACGCGGCGCAGGGGTTCCTTGAGGCCGAGCGTCTCCAGCACCACCACGGCGAGACGCACGACTCCTTCGTAAGGGATGTGCAGCAAGACCAACGGGTGGAGGACCAAAAAACGTTTAAAAAGGCCCCCATTTACCGCGACGTTTTCACGGAATCCAGGCCCGCGCCATGTTTGTCGATAAAGGGAATGCGTCCACCACGCAGCCACGTTGCGGTAGGCTTTGCGCAGCACCCAAGGTTCGGGGTGGTGGGCTGAACGGATATAGTCGACAATGGCCAACAGTTCGCGGTAGACCTTTCCATTGGCATTGGCACGTTGCCGCTGGGTGACCGCGTGCAGGCGGAAGTAGTTGAGGGTCTCCGGCGTGTACACGATGTCGCCGTCCTCGAGCATTCGGATGTAGAACATCCAATCACCGTTCAGTTTGGCATTGGGGTCGGCGCCGCCGATGGCATGGAAGCGTTTGGACCGAAGCAAAGCGCCGGAAGCGTTGGGCACGACATTGTGCAATATCATGTAGTCCTCAATCTCGTTCAATCCGCTGTTTACATAGGGTTTGGACCAGCGATCGCCCCCAAAAATGTACTGGTAGTGCACGTCAAAGCTGTGCAGGGGCTGACTTTTCTCGTCAATGAGCATGGACTGCCCGTAGGCAATGACGGCGCGGGGATGTGCATCCAGGAGGCCCACCAATTTTTCCAAGAGCTGGGAATCCGCCACATCGTCGCTTTCCGCAATCCAGAGGTAGTCGCCCTTTGCCATGCTCGCTCCTTTGTTCCATTGCGCAAAAGTGCTCCCGCTATTGGCCGCGTTGGGGGTGAAACGGAAGCGGGCGTCCTTGGCTTCCCAGGCTTTCAAAATCTCGACGGAATGGTCCGTCGACGCATCGTCTAAAAGGAGCACCTCAAAGTCGTCAAAACTTTGGTTGGCAATACTTTGCAAGCGCTCTTCCAGGTAGGGTGCATGCATGTAGTTGGGGACGATGACGCTCACGCGTGGCCGGGACTCCTTCATACCCCGAATTTACACTACCTTCCGGCCCCATGCGCGCTGTGATTTATGGATTGCCCAAAAGTGGCACGACCTACCTCTTTTCGCTCTTGGCCGAAGCCATGACAGCGCAAGCGCCCCTTGTGGAGTGCTTTGAACCCAAAACGATCGACTCAGACGGCACCTTGCGCCGCGGCGACGGCATGGCCTGGCCGCCGGCGGCGCACCAACTCGCCAAAATCCTGTACGCCGACGCCAACCAAAAGTCGGGTTGGAATGGCCCCGAGGCACAGGCGGCCTTTGCCGGCTTTGACAAAAAGATCTTCTTGGTTCGGGACCCGCGTGACCGTTGGATTTCGGGCTTTTTCTACCGCTGGTTCCACCTACATAATCCGGATCCAGAGGCCTTTTACCGGGCGCTACGCTTGACAGAACACAAGGAAAAGCACCCCGACGAGGTGCCCTTTCATCAACTACACAGCAGCGATCCATACGTGCTGCAGACATGGGCTGCGGGCTACAAAGAGGGCTTGGATGCACTATCTGATTTCTTGACGGGCCTTGCCCAAGACGGCTGGTTCATCTTGCACTATGAGGACTTGGTCGACAAGAATTGGGCGGCCTTGGAGGCCTATTTGGGCTTTTCATTGGCGGCGGATCATGGCATACGTCCCAGCTTTAAGCACGTGAGCCGAACAAACAGCCACAGCAACTGGCGCCGATGGTTTACACCCGATGACGAGGCCTTCTTCAAGCCGGTCTTTGGTCCCTTTTTGCACGCTCAGGGCTACAATGCCGACGACTGGCAGCTAGAAACCGTCCAAGAACTTCCCGCGGCGGAGGGATCCGGCTACATGCACCGCCTATTCCACCACCCCAACGGTCCACATGCCCTCCCCTTGCCGTGGAAGGCGCGACTAAAAAAAATCCTAAAAGGTCTACTAGGACGCGCTTAAGGCTCCAAACGCCAGTCTTGGCGGATGTGCACCCCATTCTTGCCTGAGGTATACGCCGGGGCTTGCGCCAGGAAGCCGCCAGAGGCGACTTGGAAGCCCCAAACATTTTTGTGTTCGTAGGCAACAACCCCGCGTTCGGTTACGCGTGCTTGGACGCTGTACCAGCCCTCCATGAAGGGCATGGCTTCAAAATGGACATAGACTTCGCCGGAGGCGGGTAATTTGGAAGGCGTGAATCCTTGAGCATGCATCGCGATGGGCGCTATGAATCGACCGTCCTGGCCGTGGATGTTCAATCGAATGTCCACATCGTGTTGATCCCCCTCGCCTTCATAGGCAATGCGTAGGGTGTTGGTCACCCCAGTTTGGGGGGGTCCTGCCATCCATTCCATGTCGGTCAAGCGCAGTTTGCCGCTGCCAGAAGCCACCCTATGTCCTGCCGCAAAAGCCGACTTGGGGCCATGTGCCTGCTGGAGGTAGTCGGTAACCAGTTCGGCCGAATCTCCAAAGCGCACCTTTTCGCCTCGGTCCAACCAAAGAGACTGAGGACAAAGGGACTGAAGGGCGTAAAGGTTATGCGAAACAAAGAGTACGGTTCGGCCCTTTTCAGTCATTTGGGCCTCCATGCTTTGGAGGCATTTGGCCTGAAAACTAGCGTCGCCCACCGCCAAAACTTCATCCACCACCAAGATGTCCGCATGCAGATGCGCCGCGACAGAAAAGCCCAGCCGCACCTTCATGCCGCTCGAATAATGCTTAATCGGGTGGTCCATGTATTGGTCGTGCAGGCCGGCAAACGCTTGAATGGCCTCCATGCGCTGCGTCATTTCGGGACGGGTCATACCGTGCAAGGCGCCGCTGAGGTAGACGTTTTCGCGGCCCGACAAATCGGGGTGGAAACCTGTGCCCACTTCAAGCAGACTGGTCATTTGGCCGCGGTACTGGTACCCCCCCGAACTTGGATGCGTGAGGCCCGACAGAAGCTTCAGCAACGTGGACTTGCCCGCCCCATTCGGTCCCATGAGGCCCAGTGCAGACCCCGCAGCGACCTCCAAATCCAAGGGCTTTAAGGCCCAATAGTGGGTACCTTGGAAGGTGCCTCGGCCATCATAGCGTTTGGCGAGGCCCAGCGTTTGAACGGCGAGGTGAGAAGGCAGACTCATAGGTCGTCGATCAAAGTGCGTTCAACGGCTTTGAGGGCCCAGGTGCCTGAAACGAAAAGACCGAAGGCCACGCCAAAGGAAATCACATGGAAGTCGTGCCAATCTCCAAGCCCCAGCCAGCCAAAGCGCATGCCGTCGGCTACGCCCACAAAGGGGTTGAGGTAGAGGAGCCATGCGTAGTCACCGAGGGCGCTGGCGAAGCGTTCGGTCGGGTAGGCAATGGGGGTGAGCAAGAACAGACCCTGAACCAGGAAAGGGAGTAGGGCCAAGCCGTCGCGGTAGCGCACCGAAAGGGCGGCGATCCAATAGGCCAAGCCCAGGGCGGCATAAAGGCCCATGACGGCGAAGAGAAGGACCCAATGCAGTCCCTCGATCCACATGCCCGTGGCCCACCCGCGGTAGACCCAAAAAAGGAGGGTCGCCACGGTGAAATCGACCAGGGCTACCCCCGCTTTGCTCAGGGGGAGGGCGGTTCGCGGAAAAAAGATTTTGCTGACGATATGCTGGTTGTGTACCAAGCTCGGCGCGCCTTGCAACAGAATGTGCTGGACCATGAGCCAAGATGGCAGTGCCGCAAAGGCATAGAGCGGATAGGAAAGGCCATAGGGTGCTTGCACCTGCACGATCCACGAAAAGACGATTAGGACAATGGCGGCGGCCAATAAGGGCTGCCCAATCGACCATAGCCAACCCATGCGCGTTTGGGCGTAGCGCAATTGCAGGTCGCGGCGCGCAAAAGCCCATGCAACGCTCCGTGCACGACGTATCTCCGCGGCGCTACGACGCCACAAGGGATCCTTCGCATGCACGGTCGTCACGGGTTTACTCATAGCGCAGGGCTTCGATGGGATCAAGTTTTGCGGCTTGCCGGGCAGGGTACCATCCGGAGAGGATGCCAACCAACACGGAAACAACCAGGGCTAAGATCATCCATTGGACCGGAAATACCGCAGGCGAACTCATGATGACCGCCATGCCGTTTCCAACGGCGAGGCCCATAATGGTACCCATGAATCCGCCAATCACGCTCACCAAGATGGCCTCAGCCAAAAATTGAAGCACGATAATTTGTTGGTTTGCGCCCAGGGCTTTGCGTGTGCCTATTTCGCGGGTGCGTTCGGTCACAGACACCAACATGATATTCATTAGAGCCACCGATGCGCCGAGCAACGTGATAAAGCCAATGAGGGCGGCTCCCATGCTGACGGAGCTCAGCGATTCGATGAGGATGGCAGATAGGCTGTCACTCCGGCGAATATTAAAATTATTTTCTTCCCCGGGACGGAGTTTCCGGATGGCGCGCATGCTGGCCGTCGCGGCGTCAATAGTGGCATCCAATTCCAATGGACTCGGTGCCATGACGCTGGTCACATAAGAGGAATTCGCATTGGCGAAGTCGTGGTGCCCTGTTAAAAGTGGAAGGAAGACTACATTGTCGTTGTTCATAAACCCGGTGTTCCCTTTCGCTGCGGTCATGCCAATAATGGTGTAGGGCTTGGTGCCATTGATTCGAATACGCTTTCCAACGGCATCACCCTTGGGAAAGAGCTTGGCGGCAACATCCGGTCCGATGACAGCGACGGCACGTGCTTCGTTGAGTTCAATGGGAGAGAAGTAGCGCCCTTCCGCTAGCTCAATGGCGCTGACTTCGGGGTAATTTTTATCGGCGACCAAAATGCCTACGTTGGGATTGGTTTCGGCCCCTTCATGAAAAATGGTCGCGGTTCGGACTGCATAGTCGCTGACACTAGCCAAAATCCCTTTTCGCTCGAGGTTTTCTCGGAGCTTGATGGCGGTTCGCAGGGGAATTTGGGGTTGTTCCTTTTCTCGAATGCCATTTCGGCCAATTTGGATGTTCATGCCGCCTTGCTGGATGGTGAACGTATTGGCGCCCATTGAATTGAATTGCCCCGAAATACTGCTTTCCATGACGCTCGTGGCGGTGAGCATGCCCACGAGGGCGGTGATGCCAATGGCAATGATTAGTGCGGTCAAAATTGCCCGAAGTAGCTGAGCGCGAAGGGCTTGCACGGCCATAGTGAAGGCCTCAGCGAGTACGGTAAAGGGTATTTTGCGCATATTCAGGTAAAGGTAGTGGGTGGATGGCTTGGCTCTCTAACTTTGCAGTCTCATGATGCTGAACAAATTACATGCCGCACTCGCCTTGGTTTTGGGGACCTTGACCCTCCAGGCGCAATACGTTTACGTGGATTTTCAAGATACTACGGTGTCTCAAAACGGTCACTTCGTCGACATTGACCTGAACAATGATACGGCCTTCGACTTTCGCTTTACGCTGTTGCGCGACACGGGGACGACCACGAACTTAATCGATGCGGTCATCGTCTCGCCGTTTGACTCCGTGACTTCGGGCATTTTTGGTCAGCAGCGCGGACTGTTCCACTATGCGGACCGCTTGGAGGTAGGGGACCTTATTTCGGCCACAGCCTCTGCGTGGCAAGGCATGTCTCCCACCGATGAATACGGTACGATTGATTACCGCTTCGATAGTGTGCACGACCCGTATTCCCAGTGGCAGGCGCCCTACACCGACGGATTTTTGGGCGCGCGCATTCAAAAAGACGGGGCCTACCTCTACGGGTGGATTCGTCTCCAATTGGCTGAGGACGGCAAGTCCTTTACACTGAAGGATTGTGCCTACCAAGAAAAAGCGGACAGCACGATGGAAGCAGGTCACCTTTGGATTAGCCTGGACGACCGCGCATTGGAGGGCTACCGCTGGGTCCGTCAGCTGGAGGCGATTTACTTGCAACGCGCTCATAGCCACGCCACCACCCAGGTCTCCGTATTTGCGATGACTGGCCAATTGCTGCTTCAAGGCGCCTGGACAGACCGTGAATGGGCGATTCCCGTCTCGCTCACTCGGGATGCCATGATTCTTGTAGTGGTGCAATCGCCCGAGGGTACGTGGATTCAACGCATTCCTTTGCGCTAGGACTTCAGAAATTTTTCAATTATTCCCTCTTCTGGGAAGAAAATCTGCAATGATTTCGGGGAAATCCGAAGTATTTTTGCGTTAAATACCCCTATCTATGGCTTTTGATATTGAAATGATTCGCGGTTTTTACGAGCGCTTCCCCGGACGCGTCGCCGCTGCCCGTACCGTCGTTGGTCAACCATTGACCTTGTCGGAGAAAATCTTGTATGCCCACTTGTGGCAAGGGGATGCCACAGAAGCCCACCAACGTGGAGCGTCCTATGTCGACTTTGCTCCTGACCGAGTGGCCATGCAGGATGCGACGGCCCAAATGGCGCTGCTTCAGTTTATGCAGGCGGGCCGCAAACAAGCGGCGGTTCCATCGACAGTCCACTGTGACCACTTGATCCAGGCCCGCGTTGGGGCCACCACGGACCTCCAAGATGCCGTGAATAAGAGCAACGAGGTATTCAACTTCTTGGCTTCGGTTTCGAACAAATACGGTATCGGTTTTTGGAAGCCCGGTGCAGGAATTATCCACCAAGTCGTCCTCGAAAACTACGCCTTCCCCGGAGGAATGATGATCGGCACGGATTCACACACTGTGAATGCCGGCGGCCTCGGAATGGTGGCGATTGGGGTTGGCGGTGCAGATGCCGTCGACGTAATGGCCGGCATGGCGTGGGAGTTGAAGTTTCCCAAGTTGATCGGGGTCAAATTGACCGGTGAACTCAGCGGTTGGGCCTCAGCGAAGGACGTCATCCTCAAAGTAGCGGGCATCCTTACGGTCAAAGGCGGCACAGGTTGCATCGTCGAGTACTTCGGCGAAGGCGCAGAGTCGCTCTCCTGTACCGGCAAGGGCACCATTTGCAATATGGGGGCCGAAATTGGTGCGACGACCTCCACCTTCGCATATGACGCCTCCATGGAGCGCTATCTGCGTGCCACCGGCCGCGCAGACGTGGCGGATTTGGCCAATACCGTGGCCTCTGAATTGACGGCGGACCCCGAGGTCTACGCACACCCTGAGAAGTATTTTGATCAAGTGATCGAAATCAATCTGTCTGAATTGGAGCCCCATGTGAACGGTCCGTTCACGCCAGATTTGGCGACCCCGATTTCCAAGCTGGGTGAAGTCGCCAAAGCCAATGGCTGGCCTTTAGACGTGGAAGTAGGTTTAATAGGCTCTTGTACCAACTCGTCGTATGAAGATTTAACCCGGGCTGCGTCCGTAGCCAAGCAAGCCGCGGCCAAGAAGCTGTCCGTGAATGCGGAATATTCGGTGACCCCCGGCTCAGAGCAGGTGCGTTACACCGCCGAGCGCGATGGTTTGCTGGAAGAATTTGAAGCGATTGGCGGCAAAGTATTTGCCAATGCCTGTGGCCCCTGCATCGGTCAGTGGGCACGTGAGGGCGCGGACAAGGGAGAAAAGAACACCATTGTTCACTCGTTCAACCGCAACTTCGCGAAGCGTGCGGATGGCAACCCCAATACGCATGCCTTTGTCGCATCCCCTGAACTCGTAACGGCCTTGGCGATTGCCGGTCGTTTGGATTTCAATCCTTTGACGGATACCCTCATCAATCAGGATGGCGAGGCAGTGAAGCTCGACGCCCCCGTGGGCGAGGAGCTCCCAGCGCGCGGCTATGCCGTGGAAGATGCGGGCTACCAAGCTCCTGCAGAGGATGGCAGCCACGTGGTCGTCGCGGTCAATCCAGAAAGTCAGCGCCTCCAGTTGCTCGATTCGTTCGCAGCATGGGACGGTCAAAACATCACGGGGGCCAAGTTGCTCATCAAAGCCCAAGGCAAGTGCACCACCGACCACATTTCGATGGCGGGTCCATGGTTGCGCTACCGCGGTCACTTGGACAACATCGCCAACAACACGTTGACGGGTGCCGTGAACGCCTTTAATGGGGCAACGAATTCTGTTCTGAATGCCTTGACGGGGGAGTACGGCGAGGTTCCAGCCGTCCAGCGCGAATACAAAGCGGCGGGCATTCCCACCTTGGTGGTCGGCGATCAGAACTATGGCGAGGGGTCTTCTCGTGAGCACGCCGCCATGCAGCCCCGCCACCTCGGAGTTCGGGCTGTTCTGGTAAAGAGCTTTGCACGCATCCACGAAACCAACCTCAAGAAGCAAGGCATGTTGGCCTTGACCTTTGCCAACGAGGCGGATTACGACCTCATTCAAGAGCACGATGTCATCGACTTGGTGGACTTGAAAGACTTTGCTCCAGGCAAGCCTTTGACGTTGGTTTTCCGCCATGCCAATGGCCTCGAAGACCGCGTAATGGCGCAGCACACGTACAATGAACAGCAGATTGCTTGGTTTAAGGCCGGGTCCGCCCTAAACCTTATCAAGCAAGAACAAGGTTTGTAAACCATAGGTTGATAAGTTCTCCATGCCGCAGCCCTAAAAGGCTGCGGCTTTTTTTTACCTTCCAAGCATGGAGTATTCGAAGCGAACCCAATGGGGCTGGGCCATGTACGATTGGGCCAACTCGTCCTACAGTTTAGTCATTGGGACAGCCATCTATCCCATTTACTATGCCGCGGTCATGGAAGGAGCAGGCAAGGAAGGGTTTGCCTTTCTGGGTGGGCACATCAGTACCACAGCCGCCTACACCTTTGCGGTCGCCGCTTCATTCTTAACCGTAAGCCTTATGACGCCCTACTTGAGCGCCCTGGCCGAACTCGGGGGGAACAAGAAGCAATTCATGCGCGCCTTTATCTACACGGGGTCAGCCGCATGTATGGGGATGTACTTTTTCACCGAAGAGACCTTGTGGTGGGGACTGCTCGCTCCGTATTTGGCTTCGCTCTGCTTTTCGGGGAGTTTGGTATTCTACAACTCGTACTTACCGGAAATTGCCCCGCCAGACCATCAAGATGCCTTGTCGGCTCGGGGATTTGCTATGGGCTACTTCGGCAGCAGTTTGGTCTTGATTGCCGCGTTGGCCTGTATCCAGAACCCTGATTGGTTCAACCAAGATGGAGTGGGTTGGATTACCCGGATGAGCTTTGTGACCGTAGGTCTTTGGTGGTTAGGTTGGGGGGAGTTTTCCCTCTATCGCTTGCCGTCAGGCCATCAAATAGAGGGCGGTGTGAAAGAAAAGGGCTGGATTCGGGCGGCCTACCAACGCGTGTTTGATGTCGTGGCGGAATTTCGGGCCATGCCCGGAGTAGAACGCTTTTTAGTGGGCTTCTTTTTTGCCTCGGCAGGGGTCCAGACCATTATTTTAATAGCCAGCTTGTTCGGGACACAAGTGCTAGGACTCGAGACATCGGCGTTGATTACGACGATTTTACTGATTCAATTTGTGGGGATAGCGGGTTCGGCACTGTTTAGCCGACTCAGCCGAATCTGGGGTAACATCCAGGCTTTGATCTTGGCTGGCTTGCTTTGGGTGTGCATTTGTGCCTTGGCCTATGTCGTAAACAGCGAAACGCAGTTCTACTTCTTGGGGGCCGCGGTGGGATTGGTACTGGGAGGCATCCAATCGTTGGCGCGGTCAACTTTTTCCAAGTTGCTTCCCTCAGAAGGGGAACACGTGACCTACTTCAGCTTTTTTGATATTGCTGAGAAGCTCGCGACGGTTCTTGGCATGGTAGCCGTAGGCTGGTTGGAAACGGTCACGGGCGATTTGCGGTTTTCCGCCCTGTTGCTTTCGGTGTTCTTCCTCTTGGCGGTGCTTTCTTGGTTCGGCGTACGTACGGCACAGAAATTGTAAATTCACGGGTATGAAAAAGGGCTTTGTGGTAGTTTGGATCGGACTGAGCGCGCTGTCGGGATGCTATTACGACAATGCGGAGGATCTCTACGGAACGACCCCTTGTGATGCTACCGTCGTGACGTGGACGGCGGACATCCAACCTTTGCTTCAAGCCCAATGTGTTTCCTGCCATTCGGGGGCTTCGCCTTCGGGCGGGAAGGACTTGAGTACCTATGCCCAAGTAAAGACCCATCTAGGTGGCGTAGTGAGTCGAGTGAACAAGCCTGTGGGGGATCCCCTCCTCATGCCACCAAGCGGCCCCCTCTCTACCTGTTCCTTAACCAAACTTGATGCGTGGGTTGCGGCCGGCGCTCTGGAAAACTAATCCCAAACCCTCATGAAAAAGACGCTATTTCTTTCTATTGCACTTTTGGCGACCCTATCTGCTTCGGCCCAAAAACTAGTCAGTCGCGACACCTATGTCCATTTCTTTTCCGAAACCCCGGTAGAGGATATTGAAGCGTCGCTGAAGGATGGAGTGGGCCTCATCAACACCGAAACCAAGGAATTCGTTTTCCAAGTGAATATCCAGTCCTTCACGTTTGAGAAGGCCCTCATGCAGGAACACTTCAACGAAAACTACATGGAGTCTACCAAGTACCCTAAGGGCTTGTTCAAGGGTAAAATCACTGGGGATGTAGCCTTCTCAAAGGCAGGAACGTACACTGTCAAGCTGGTGGGAACCATGAATATCCACGGAAAGGACCGCCCTATGACCATTCCTGCAACCATCACGGTATCCAAAGAAGGTCTGGTTGTCTTGGAGTCCACCTTTATCATCAAACCGACGGATCACGACGTGGAAATTCCCAGCCTAGTGGTGACCAAGATCGCCAAAGAGATCGAAGTCAAGGTGAAGTCCACCCTTCGCGCCAACTAACATGAAGCATTTTTTTTTCGCGCTGAGTCTAGGCCTCGCCATGAGTGCCTGGGCCCAAGACGACTTGTTGGCAGAATTGGATGCCATTGCCCCGCCTGCCCCGAAAGCCTATGCCTTCGCCACCTTTAAAGGCACACGTATTATCAACCAACAATCGGTAGAATTGCCTGCCGCAGGGGTTGGGCAATTTGTTATTGGCCATCGGTTTGGTGCCCTCAATGACAAGCCCCTGTACAATCTTTTTGGCCTGGATGTCGCCCAAATCCGCTTTGAGTACAGCTATTCCCCGGTGAAGTGGCTGAATTTTGGGGCAGGACGCTCCTCCGGTTCCAAGACCTATGACGGATTCGCCAAGGTGCGCTTCACCCGTCAATCGAGTGGGCCCGGTTTTAACTGGCCCGTGACCACCGCGTATTACACCAATGCCACCATTGTGACAACCCCCTTTGCGGATGGGTTTGACCATTTTTTCACAGACCGAATGGCCTACACGCATCAATGGCTGGTAGCGCGCAAAATGAATGAGGCTCTTTCGCTTCAAGTGGCTCCCACCTTGGTGCACTTTAATCTGGTCCAAACCCCTGCCGAGTCCAACGACCAATGGGGCGTAGCGCTGGGGGGGCGCTACAAGCTAACCCAGAGAATGGCCTTGACCGCAGACTACCTGCTGCGTATCAATCCTGTAGATCAAACCCACAACCCACTGAGCATTGGCATTGACATTGAAACGGGAGGACATGTCTTTCAATTCCACTTGACCAATGCGCGATCCATGGCGGATCCCCAATGGATGATGCAAACCCCCGGGGATTGGACCAAAGGGGATATTTTCTTGGGCTTTAATATTACCCGCGTCTTCACGCACAAGGCTCCCGATTTCCGATGAATGCAGGGAACCCCTGGGAGCTGGGATGAGCGCCGTGACACGGCGGAGGCATTTCGGATGCTACCTTCGAGGCTTGTGAAAACCACCTTTGATCTCATCGTTGTGGGGGGCGGCATCGTAGGTGCGGCCACGGCCTACCAATACCGCCAGCGGCACCCCTCGGCACGCATCGCCATTTTGGAAAAGGAGGCGCGCCCCGCCGCCCATCAAACAGGTCGGAATTCAGGCGTCATTCATTCCGGTCTCTACTACAAACCTGGATCGCTCAAAGCACGAACGTGTTTAAGCGGCTATGCGCAACTGCTTGATTTCTGTGCGGAAAATGCGGTAGCCCATGAGGTCTGCGGAAAAATTGTGGTGGCGACGGATGCCCAAGAAGCGGAGCGTTTGCGCGGCTTGGCGGATCGCGGTACCGAAAATGGATTGCAAGGCCTCCGCTTCGTAGATGCCGACCAAGCCCGAGAGATCGAACCCCATATCCAAGCCTACGAAGCGCTTTGGGTGCCCCAGACGGGCATCGTGGATTATGTGGGCATGACGGAAAAATTGCTTGAGCGAGCAACAGACGGCCACGGGTCGGTCCGTTTGAATTGCCGCGTTCATGGACTGAAGCGATCGGGTTCCATCAGCCACGTAGAAACCTCGGAGGGGACCTATGAAGCGCCCCATGTGGTGGTTTGCGCGGGCTTGCAAAGCGACCGAATGGCGGCGAAAGACGGCGTTCGAAATGGCATTCGCATTGTGCCTTTTCGGGGCGATTACTACGACCTGACTCCCGAAGCGGCCCACAAGGTGCGCCATCTCGTCTACCCCGTTCCCGATCCGGAATTTCCCTTCCTGGGCGTCCACTTTACGCGGATGGTGGAAGGCGGAGTAGAATGCGGTCCCAATGCCGTTTTCAGTTTCGCTCGGGAAGGCTATTCCAAGACGGCCTTTGATGCCAAGGATAGCACGAGTGCTTTAGGCTTTGGGGGAACCTGGCGTTTGTTTGCCAAACATTGGCGCTATGGACTCGGAGAATACGAGCGGGCTTTCTCCAAGCTTAAATTTCTCACGGCCCTACAAAAGATGATGCCGGGTCTCCAAATGGAGGATATTGTGCCCGGCCGAGCAGGTATTCGGGCCCAGGCGCTGGATCAAGCGGGCAAACTCGTTGACGACTTTGTAATCGAGCGCGGGGAAGCGGCTGTGCATGTGATCAACGCTCCTTCTCCCGCGGCGACGGCAAGTTTGGCCATTGGTGAAGAGATCCTTCGCCGGCTGTAAAACTTAGGATTCGGGTTCGGGCCAGGGACTCTCTTTGCCAATGTGGAACAAGGCATCCCCGCGGTGCACCAACGGAATGTTGTTGTGCCCGATGATGAAACCATCCATGGGGCTGAAGATCTTCACGGTATACGAATCGTATGGATTGCGAATGCGGCCTATCAGTTCGCCTTCGCGAACGGCCTGACCGCTGGCGCGCTCAAAAGAAAAAAGACCCGAGGCTTCTGCACGCACCCAGCTGTTCCCAGCAATGTGGCGAGGAAGTTTGGGGCTGGCCTTTTCGCGCCCTTTGATCCCATGCACTTTGGGGGATTTGGGCAGCATGCCCACATGGTGCATGAAGCGTTTGGTGCCCCGAATGGCTTCTTTAATGGCCTGCTCATCAAGGCGGAGGGATTCGCCCCCTTCGTACACAATGATGGGCACCCCATGGGCTTGGCCGCATGCGCGCAAAGAGCCAGAAATCAATCCCGAACCCATGGAAATGGGGGCTTGGAAGGCTTTTGCCATGTCCACGGCATTTGGATCCAAGGGGTCATAGCGAATCTGGGGATAGTTTGTTCGGCTGGCTCCGCCGGTGTGAAAATCGATACCCATGTCTACGACTGGAAGAATTTTGGTGGCCAGGGTGTGGGCAACCTGTGCTGCGAGGGACCCGTTGGAGGATCCGGGAAAGCTCCGATTGACGTCCTTTCCATCCGGAACTTCCCGACTGAAGAATAAGAAACCGTAGACGTTGATGATGGGCAGTGCCACCACGGTGCCGCATTGGATATCTTCAAAAATGCCCAATGAAATCATGCGGCGAACTACTTCAATGCCGTTGACTTCGTCCCCGTGCAATCCGCCACTAAGCAATAGGGTGGGTCCGGGATTCGCACTGCGAAACACGTGGACGGGCATGTGGATCAAGGTGCCGGATAAAAGCCGTGCCACCTGGATTTCAACCGTTTTGTAGCTCCCCGGGGGGATGACGATGTCGTCAATGACCAGTACGTCGTCGGTAGTCATTTAACGGCCCGTATAAGTTTGGGGACGCAAGGCGCGCAACTCTTCTTTCACTGCGTCAGAGACGGCTAGCTCCTCGATGAAGGCGGAAATCGTGCGTTGCGTTATGCCTTCGTTGGTTCGGGTAAGGGCCTTAAGCGCCTCGTAGGGTTGCGGGTAGGATTCCCGACGAAGGATGGTTTGAATGCCCTCCGCCACCACGGCCCAATTGGATTCCAAATCGGCATCCATGGCGTGTTCGTTCACAATCAACTTGTGGAGTCCTTTCTGCAGGTTTTGCATGGCAAGGAGGCTGTGTCCAAAGGGCACGCCTACATTTCGGAGCACAGTGCTGTCGGTGAGGTCGCGTTGCAAGCGCGAAATGGGCAATTTGGCGGCGAGGTGCTCGAGCAAGGCGTTGGCGATACCGAGGTTGCCTTCGGCATTTTCAAAGTCAATGGGATTCACTTTGTGGGGCATCGCGGATGAACCTACTTCACCGGCGACAATGCGCTGCTTGAAGTATTCCATGCTGATGTACTGCCACACATCCTTGGCCAAATCCATGAGGATGGTGTGAATGCGTTTCATGCCGTCCAAGTAGGCCGCGAGGTAATCGTAGTGCTCGATTTGGGTCGTAGGGAAGGAGCGCTTGAGTCCCAATGTTTCATGGCAGAACTGGCTGGCGAAGGCGTGCCAGTCGGTGTTTGGAAAGGCGGCAAAATGGGCATTGAAGGCCCCGGTCGCCCCGCCAAATTTGGCTGCGAACGGGATGCTGTTTAACAGATTGCGTTGCTGCTCCAAGCGCACAATGAAAACCTCCCACTCTTTGCCCAATCGGGTGGGGGATGCGGGTTGCCCGTGGGTTCGGGCGAGCATGGGAAGGTGGGCCCAAGCATTGGCTTGGTCCCGGAGGGTGTCGAGCAAATCCTCCAGCGCAGGCAAGAAAATCTCCTCGTGGTACTCTTTGATCGACAGCGGAATAGCGGTATTGTTGATGTCCTGAGAGGTGAGGCCAAAGTGGATGTATTCGGACTGCTCCGCGAGGCCCAGTCGGGTCATTTGGTCCTTCAAAAAGTATTCTACGGCCTTGACATCGTGGTTGGTCGTTTTTTCAATTCGCTTGATTTCCAAAGCATCGGCCTCTGAAAATTCCGCGTACAGGGCACGAAGGGCGTCTTTTTGCTCCTCAGAAATGCCAGCCAGGGCGGGCAAGGGAAGCTCGGCCAGGGCAATGAAGTACTCCACCTCCACACGAACGCGGTAGGCGATGAGTCCAAATTCCGAGAAATAAGGCGAAAGGGGCTGTGTGGTCCGAGCATATCGGCCATCGAGCGGCGACAGAGCGTGTAAGGCGAATTCCATTCCTAATACTAAAGCACAAAGGTACCAAATGCCGGCAGCATGGGCACGGACTTTGGGCCTTCCGCTTGAAATATCTGCCATTCCCGCCCATTGGTTAGGGCCCCCCAGGGGGCGCGGGTCGCCGAATTGTACCGCATCCACTGGTCACCGACGGATTCATTCAAGGGAATGTGTTCGGCCTTGCATTCGATGAGCATCCAAAGTTGGCCCTGATGAAAAACGGCGATGTCGAAGCGGCGCACCATTCCATGGACCTGAATTCCGCGCTCCACCGCGATGGAGGCAGAGGGGTATCCCGCATCGAGGACAAGGCGCCGAAGGGCGTCTTGACGGACCCATTCCTCGGGTGTGGCCTTGACGTATTTGCGCCGAAATGCGTCCCAAAGCGTGTCGCTGTGCGGGTCGAGTTCATGCATGCTCGAATGAAGCCAAGGGCGTGGTCGCATGATGCAAGGTTATGTACTTTTGTGGGATTCTCATGAAGAAAAAAGTACTGCCCTACCGCGATCCTTTCGGCTACCCCATTTGGGCCAAGCGCACGGTCATCTTCTGGTTTGGGATTATCACGTGGTACCGCTGCAATCGTCTGAACAAGCTGGTTGTCCTTGGCGGGGAGCATTTGAAGGCACTTCCCAACCAAAACGTCCTCTTTGTGAGCAACCACCAGACCTATTTTATGGACGTGGCGAGCATGTACCTCGTGTTTAGCCATGCCAAACACCGCATTTTTGATCGGGCGGACCGCTTTTGGCCCTTCATCAATCCCAAAATCAATCTCTTCTTTATCGCAGCCAAAGAAACCATGAAGTCGGGGTTGCTGCCCAGGGCACTCTCCCTCGCGGGTTCCGTGAGCATCAAGCGCACTTGGCGTGAGGCAGGTAAGGAGGTCTCCCGAAATGTGGATCCACGCGATTTGGACAATATCAAAAAGGCCATCCAAAATGGTTGGGTGATCACATTTCCGCAAGGGACGACCAAGCCGTATGTGCCTGGAAGACGTGGTACAGCGCACATTATTAAGCAGTTAAACCCAGTTGTCGTGCCCGTGGTCATCGATGGCTACCGACGAGCATTCGATAAAAAGGGCCTTCGAACCAAAAAGCGTGGTTCCACCCTCACCATGCGATTTAAGGAGCCCATGGCCTTTGATGCGCAGCTCACGCCGCAAGAGATTCTCGATCAAATCATGGACGCCATCGAGCAGTCCCCAATGCACCACGGAATTCGTACCTTGGAACCCAGTAATCGTCCAGCAACCGCCTGAACATGAAACGCATTCTCCTCCTAATCGCTACGGCGACCGCCCTCTTTTCGGCCTGTGAAAATGGCATCTTGCCCGAGGACGCGAGCTATGACCAACGCAATGTGGTGCTCCGCCATTTTTTCTATTACGACGGGGTCACCATGGATACCAACAAGGTCTTTTTGCTGGGGAACGCCGAAGTGCGTTTCCAAGACATTGAGCTGGTGTTTGGTGAATACTATTTCACAGACCACTTGGACGATACGTTGACGCCGAATTTCAAGGATACGGTGAATCCCTATGTCTTTGATCCCGTGGCAGCTTCTTTGACGTACAACACGGAAGCCCGCTTGTACCGTTTATCCAAGGGAGTCTATTCAGGGACCCACCATTTCCGAATGGGCTTGGACTCTGCTGCGAATGCGACAGCACCCAGTGCTTGGAGTGAAAAACATACCCTTCGCCATCCGGGCTTGCATCGAGGAGCGGGAGAGGGCTACAACATATTGTATATCAAAGGTTTGTACAAAGACGCGAGCGATACGACCGTGCTGGCGCCCAACAAGCCTTTTGTATACCGTGTGTCCAACAATTTGATGCAGATGGATTGGTTTAAGTCCATGTCCTTCAACGTGGTTCCCAACCGCGATGTGAACATCAACATTGTTTGGGACATCGATAAACTCCTCTTGGGAACAGACCCTTTGTTGGTCGATGATTTGGATGTGGATCCCAGCAATCCGATTTCGGCGGGATTGTGGCCAAGCATCAAGGCCAACATGGAGGCCTCCTACCAGATTCAGCTTTAACCTTTTCGGATGAAGGCGCACTTCATTGCCATCGGCGGTTCGGCGATGCACAATTTGGCATTGGCCTTGGCCGAACGGGGCGATACGACCATTACAGGGAGTGACGACGCCATTTTTGAACCTTCACGCAGTCGCCTTGCCGCAGCCGGCATCCTTCCAGAATCCGAGGGCTGGTTCCCGGAGAAGATTACGTCGGATGTGGAGGCGGTTATCCTCGGCATGCACGCTCGGGCGGATAATCCAGAGCTGCTGCGCGCCCAAGAATTGGGCCTTCCCATTTTTTCCTACCCCGAATACCTCTACGAAGCCACCAAAGGCAAGACCCGTGTGGTAGTGGGAGGGAGCCACGGGAAAACCAGTACTACCTCGATGCTTTTGCATGCCTTGCGCATGGATGGCCTCGATGTCGACTACATGGTAGGCGCTCAGCTGGCGGGCTACCAAACCATGGTTCGCTTGTCCAACTCGGCGGAATGGGCCGTTTTTGAAGGAGATGAATACTTGTCCTCTCCCATTGATTTACGCCCCAAATTTCACCTTTACCGGGCCAATGTAGCCATCCTGACAGGCATGGCCTGGGACCATGTCAATGTGTTCCCCACCATGGCAGACTACGAGAAGGCCTTTAGCGGTTTTCTGGAAAGCATGGAGCCCGGAGGCACCTTGATTTACAACGAAGAGGATGAGGCTTTGACCGCCGTCGTTCTCGCCGATCAAAGCCCAATTCGCAAGATTCCCTACCGCACCCCGGCGTATCGGGTGGAGCATAACCAATGGATCTGGGAGACCCCTCATGGGGACCTACCTCTGCGCATTATGGGCCGTCACAACCTGAGCAATGCTGAGGGTGCCCGTTGGTTGGCATTGGAAATGGGGATTCAAGAGGAAGACTTCTACGATGCTATGGCCACGTTTGAAGGCGCTCAGCGCCGATTGGAAGTGCTCGCGGAGTCCGAAGCGCGCTGTGTGCACTTGGACTTTGCCCATGCGCCGAGCAAGGTGAAAGCGACGGTGGCCGCGTATGTGGAGACCTATGACCAAACCGTGGGTCTTCTGGAATTGCATACGTTTAGTTCCTTGAACCCAGCCTTTATCCCGGGCTATGCGGGTACCATGAAGGGTTTGGGCCAGGCGATGGTCTACTTTGATCCAGCCGCCGTAGCGCACAAGAAGCTTCCTGCCTTGGATCCGGCGTGGGTGCAGGAAACCTTTGGACCTGGAGTCAAGGTGTTCACGCGCCAAGAGGAGGTTCAGGCCGCTTTGGAGGCTTTGCCCGCCACCTGCCACGTGCTCATCATGTCGTCTGGAAATATGGGCGGCATCGATGTCCGCACTTGGGCTTCTTCTTGGGTCTAAGAGGTGCCTCTCTAGCAACCCCCGGATAAGAATCCTCCCATCAATGGCCAGGAAAGGCTCCAGAGCCATGTGGTGCGCAATTTATCGGTGCGCATGTCCAAGGTGGTCTGAGGGCCAAAAGCGATCTCTACAGGAAGAATGATGCAGTGTTTGAAAAGGAAAGGGCTGTCGCGATGGCGGTAATGCCCTTGAACCCGGAATACCCAGGGGTAGCCTGTTTGGTGGTATACGAGCGGAACACCTGGGGTTTCTGTGAATGAGCTGCGCGCATAGCCCCAGCCGAGACTCGCACTGAGATCCCATGGACTGTATACATCGACCCCAATGAGAAATCCTGAAGCGAGGAAGCCTGCCCAACGCATTTGATCCAAGTACAGCAGTTCGCCGGTCTCCGTCAAGGCTTGACTTTGGGCATCCTGTACACTCAAGCCCACGGAAAAGTGCCGGTGAATGCGCATGGAAAGCTGTAGACCGCTTAGATTGCCCGTAATACTGTTATTCGCAGAAGTATTAGGTGAAAAAAGCTGGTACGGTCCGCTCTCAAAATGGGCCTTGAAAGGCAGGGTGTAGGTTTGCTCCATCCCAAGGGGTTCAGGGCTCTGAGCACTGTCAGATTGCCCAAAGGCAGCGACGGGGAGAAGGAAAGTGAGGGCAAAGAGGAACCTCATTCCTCCATCAATTTGCGCTGCATTTCGTCCATCTCAAAGAAGTCTTCCGCTTCTTGGTAGGTGGGTACGACGGGTAAATCCTCATCGAAGAGATGGAGTAGGCTCTCGCGGACAATGATGATGAAACTGTAGTTCTCGTCAAGGCGTTCTACCTGAAAATCTTGAAGCGCTTCGGTGTCCTCAAACTCCTCCACCATGGTCAAATTAAGCACCACATGGGAGGTGGAATGCTTCGCCATAAGTGTGAGCAATTCGGTGACATCCGATGGGGCAAAAAGGTCTTCCCCGAACTTGATGTGCAAGAAGGCGGATTTCGTTTCTACTTTAAAAGACATGGTCGTTAAGCAATGTTCTTTCCTTGGGAGGCGAGAAGATACAACACAGCCATGCGAACTGCTACACCGTTTTGGACTTGATCCAAAATGATGGCATGCTCCGAATCCGCCACTTCCGAGGTGATTTCCACCCCGCGGTTTATGGGCCCCGGATGGAGGATGACTGGAATCGAAGACAGGGCGCGCAGCTTGTCCATGGTGACGCCGTAGCGCATGTGGTATTCCCGAATACTCGGGAAGTAGGCGCGGTCCATTCGCTCGTGCTGGACGCGGAGCATATTGGCTACATCGGCCCATTCCAAAGCGTCTTCCAAGCGTGGAATCACTTGGACACCCAGGGAGTAGATGTGCCGGGGGATTAAGGTGGCAGGCCCGCACACGGCGACTTCCGCACCAAGTTTTTGGAGGCAGTAGATGTTGCTCAAAGCCACGCGGGAGTGGGTAACGTCGCCCACGATGACGACCCGCTTGCCGGTCAAGTCTCCGAGTTTTTCGGACATGGAGAAGGCATCTAAAAGGGCCTGAGTGGGGTGTTCGTGGGTTCCGTCGCCCGCGTTCACAATGTGCGCATCCACATGCTTGCTCAGAAATTCTGCGGCCCCGGGTTCGGCATGGCGCATCACAATCATATCCACCTTCATGGCGAGGATGTTGTTGACCGTATCCACGAGGGTTTCTCCTTTTTTGACCGAAGAATTGGAGGCGGCAAAGTTGATGACGTCGGCGCTCAGACGCTTTTCGGCCAATTCAAAACTCAATCGCGTTCGAGTCGAGTTTTCAAAAAACAAATTGGCAATCGTGATGTCACGCAGCGAGGGGACCTTCTTGATCGGGCGGTTGATCACCTCCTTGAATTGGGCGGCCCAATGTAAAATCAAATGGATGTCTTCAGGACTCAGTCCCTTGATGCCTAAGAGGTGGCGAGTGCTCAGTTTAGCGCTGTGCGGCATGTGGGGTAGATTCAATCAAAACAGTTGGGAGATTTTCGTTCCAATCAAGCCGAACCCGCTCCTCCGCGATGGCATCGACCCGGCGGCCCGAATAGTCAGGTTGGATAGGGAGTTCGCGCGAAAAACGCCGATCGATCAGCACGCATAGTTCGACGCGAAGAGGGCGGCCATAGTCTCCCAAGGCATCCATGGCAGCGCGTACGCTCCGTCCTGTGTACAAAACATCGTCGACCAGAATGACCCGTTTACCCTCGATGAGCAGATCCATTTGGTTGGGACTCGCAGCAAGGGGTTCCTCACGGCGACGGAAATCATCGCGGTGGAAGGTGATGTCGAGGGCGCCGAAGGGGATGTGGGGGACACCATGTTCCGCTTGAAGACGCTCAACAATGGATTCCGCCAACCGCGTGCCTCGCGGCTGCAAACCAATGATCACCGAATTGTTCCAAGGAAAATGAACTTCGTTCAGTTGGCAACAAAGTCGGTTCAGCGTTAAAGCGCAGTCCCGAGCGTCCAGAAGCGTTTTGGTGGCCATGTTAAGCACAAAGGTACTTTTTTACCCGTGAATACGGCGCACTTCTTCGAACCCGAAATTCGGGCTGCATCCCAGTTGGAGAAATGAATCCAGCCTAGCTATTCATGGAGATCAAGAACTCCTCGTTATTGAGGGTCTTCGACATCCGGTCGTGCATGAATTCCATTGCTTCCACCGGGGTCATATCGGCTAGGTGGCGGCGCAAAATGTACATGCGGCTTAGCACCTCCGTTGGAAGGAGCAAGTCTTCTTTGCGGGTTCCAGAGGACATGAGATCTAGAGCGGGCCATACACGGCGGTTGGCAATCTTGCGGTCCAACTGCATTTCCATGTTGCCCGTGCCCTTGAATTCTTCAAAGATGACCTCGTCCATTTTCGATCCGGTGTCAATCAATGCCGTCGCCAAAATGGTCAAGGATCCGCCGTTTTCGATGTTTCGCGCAGCGCCAAAGAAACGCTTGGGCCGGTGCAAGGCATTGGCGTCGACACCCCCAGAAAGTACCTTGCCGGAGGCTGGGCTCACGGTGTTGTAGGCACGCGCCAAGCGCGTGATAGAATCTAGAAGGATGATGACGTCGTGGCCACATTCCACCAATCGCTTGGCTTTTTCCAGCACAATGTTGGCAACACGAACGTGGCGCTCGGCGGGTTCATCGAACGTCGATGCCACGACTTCTGCGTTGACGCTGCGGGCCATGTCCGTCACTTCCTCGGGGCGTTCATCGACGAGCAGGATGATCATGTAGGCCTCGGGGTGGTTGGCGGCAATGGCGTTGGCTACTTCCTTGAGCAAGGTGGTTTTACCCGTTTTTGGTTGGGCCACAATCAAGCCGCGTTGGCCTTTGCCAATGGGGCTAAACAAGTCGATGACACGCGTGGACAAGGTGCTTCGGCGACCCGTAAGGTTGAATTTCTCTTCTGGGAAGAGGGGTGTGAGGTGCTCGAAGCTGACGCGGTCTCGGATAAAATCAGGCTCGCGGCCGTTGATGCTGATCACTTTCGTGAGGGGGAAGAATTTTTCTCCTTCTCGCGGAGGGCGAACTTCGCCGCGGACCGTATCGCCCGTTTTGAGGCCAAATTGTTTGACCTGCTGGACGGAAATGTACACGTCATCCGGGGAGTTCAAATAATTGTAGTCGGAAGAACGCAAAAAGGCAAAATTGTCGGGCATCATTTCAACGACTCCCTCTGTGGGGATGATGCCTTCGAATTCGTAGTGCCGGCGGTCTTGGCGTTCCGTGCGGTCAGGACGGTCAGGACGGTCTCCGCGTTCGGTGCGCGGTCCGCGCTCGGTGCGGTCGCCTCGGTCGGGGCGATCACCCCGCTCGGGTCGGTCTCCGCGATCTGAACGCGGTCCACGGTCAGCACGGTCTCCTCGGTCAGGGCGCTCTCCCCGTTCGGGTCGGTCTCCGCGATCTGAACGCGGTCCGCGGTCAGGGCGTTCGCCCCGCTCTGGGCGATCCATGCGTTCGGGACGAGGGCCCCGCTCTGGACGATCGCTGCGCTCTCCTTGGGAAGAGGTGGCGTCTGGTCCTTGGAACGACTCGGCACGAGGGGTATCCACCGTTTCGGTGCGATCCGTTTGGACACGTGCAGGGCGGCCACGACGACGTTCCGGGGCCGCGGGGGCATCGGAGGACGTGGCGGAAGATGACGAAGGCTGTCCTGCGCCAGCAATGGCTTCAAGAAGTTCGGGCTTGCGCATGTAGCGGGCTTTGGGGATACCCAGGGCTTCGCCCATAGCTTTGAGTTCGGGGAGTTTTAATTCCGTGATATCGGGGGAATTGGCCATAAAAAACGCGAAAAATGATCGTAAAAAGAGGGATCTAACGTAGAAGTAGGGAGGGGGAGGATGCGAATTTTTGCACCGGGGAACACCACAATAGTACAAAAAATTCGGAAATTGCACACTCTATGTGGCAAAGAATCCAAACCCTGTACATGGCCCTCGGTGCCGTGATGTTCTT
Organism: Flavobacteriales bacterium UBA3431; assembly: GCA_002381225.1. Taxonomy (GTDB): domain Bacteria; phylum Bacteroidota; class Bacteroidia; order Flavobacteriales; family Schleiferiaceae; genus TMED14. The sequence continues at coordinate 27,356 of DFSS01000002.1, forward strand.
TTTCGTTGGTTACAACAACCTGAGTAATGCCCAATCCTTGCTCGCGGGCTTAGGGGTGGCGCTGCTTTTGGCCAACATCACCTACTACAAACACCGCAAACGCCAGTTTATGGTGAATCGGGTAGTGGTGATTGTTGCCTTCGTCCTGGAAGGCTGGTTGATCTACGGTTCAATGGGCCTTGTGGAGGGGGCCACCACGGTGTCGGGATTCTTGCCTCTGGCGGCGCCCTTGTTGGCCGTCATCTTCACGGCGATGGCCAATCGCGCCATTCAAGCGGACGAGAAGAAAGTTCAGTCAGCTGATCGCTTCCGCAAATAAGCCGCTAGAGGGCCTTGAGGGCCCCGCGCTTGCCTAATTCAATTACCACCAGATTCTCGATGCCTTGTACACCGAGGTCAAAGCGCAGCATCGTGCGCATGTGATGGAATCCATGGTGTCCAGCGGCCCCGGGATTCAAGCATAGAACACCACTTGGGTCATGGCCGACACGCAAGATGTGCGAATGGCCGCAAATGAAAATATGGGGCTGGTGCGTGGCGATGCCGGCCCGAATGGCATGAGGCAAACGTCCGGCAACCCCCCCAATATGGGTCATCCAAATTCGGCTCTGAGCACGTTGGGTATGAATGTCTTTGGGGGCTTCCCTGCGCATTGCACCGTCGTCAATATTCCCGTGGACGGCCACCAAAGGCCCACATTGCCGGAGGTCATCGAGGACATCCAAGGAGCCAATGTCTCCGGCATGCCAAATTTCATCGACGGCCCGCGCATGGGTTCGAATCGACTCGTCCATATGTCCGTGGGTGTCGGACAATAAAAGGATGCGCTGCGCTGTACCTTTGGCGTTCATTCATGCAAACTTCGGGAATATCTACGTACGCGATGCGCTTGGCTTACCATGGCGCGCCCTATAGCGGATGGCAAATTCAGCCAAGCCAGAAGACGGTGCAGGGGGAGTTGGAAGTGGCCTTGAGTTCATTGCTCCGGCAACCCATTGGCGTAGTCGGGGCGGGTCGCACGGATACCGGCGTGCATGCGGCGAACTACGTGGCCCATTTTGAAGGGCCGGATGGCCTGGATACCCTGGACCTGGCCTACCGTTTGAATCGATTTTTGCCTCCACGAATTTCCGTGTTTGAAATCCAAGGAGTGGCCTCCGATTTTCATGCGCGATTTGCCGCAACATCGCGTTCGTACCGCTATGTGTTGCAACGCGAGAAATCCGTGTTTCATACCGATACAGCATGGTACTATCAGCGCCCCATGGATTTGGAGCGCCTGCACCAAGCTGCCGCGTCCCTTTTTACGACTGAAGAATTCTCCGCCTTTGCCCGTTTGGGAAGCCATACCGGCACGACCCTCTGTACCCTGCAGCATGCCCGCTGGATCGATCAAGGGGAAGCGTGGGTTTTTGAAGTCCGAGCCAATCGATTTTTACGCAACATGGTCCGCTCTTTAGTCGGTACCATGGTAGAATACGCCCTTGACAAACGTTCCTGGGCATCTTGGGAATCTCTCCTTCAGGGAGGGGAGCGGACTGATTCGGGCGATTCAGCCCCGGCACACGGATTAACTTTTGCGGGCGTCACCTATCCAAATTCTCCTTTTAATGAGCGCGAAAACGCCCCCTTCTAAGCCCTCGGTGGCTGGAAAAGCCTTTGACTGGAACGTCCTGCGCCACGTGCTCAAGTATGCCCGGCCCTACCGGTGGCAAACGATGGCCGCGGCCGGACTATCGGTCTTCCTCGGGGTCTTGAGTACGGCTCGGCCTATTTTGGTGCGTGATGGAGTGGATGATGCGGTCGTGTCCGCGGATTGGCATGCTTTGTACGTGGCCATGATGTGGTTGGCGGGCGCCCTTGTTCTCGAATCCCTGGGCCAGTTCGCGTTTATTTATGCGACCAATGATTTGGGCCAGCGGGTGATCAAGGACATCCGCATTGAGCTCTTTGGGAAACTGCTTCATTTCAAAATGCCCTTCTTTGATAAAACCCCGGTCGGGACCCTGGTGACGCGGACGGTCAGCGACGTGGAGACCATGGCTGACATTTTTTCGGATGGCTTGCTCGTCATTTTTGGGGATCTATTCAAAATTGCCGTGATGGTGGGTGTCATGTTCTTCCTATTTGATCCCGCCTTGGTGGCCATCAGCTTGAGTGTCATTCCCCTGCTTTATTTGGCCACACGTTGGTTTCAGCGGAGCATCAAGTCCGCTTTTACCGATGTGCGCAATCAAGTGGCGGCACTCAACGCCTTCGTGCAAGAGCGCATCACCGGGATGATGATTGTACAACTCTTTGCCCGTGAGGGTGTCGAACATCAACGCTTTTCGGCCATCAATACCAAGCACCGCGATGCGAATATTCAAAGCATTTGGTACTTCAGCTTGTTTTTTCCCATCATCGAAATGTTGTCCGCCGTCAGCATCGGTCTGGCGATATGGTATGGCGGGGCTGCGGCGGCGGCTGGAGCAGCGATTAGCATTGGCGACTTAACTGCCTTGATTCTCTTTATCAACCTCTTATACCGGCCTCTACGGCAGTTGGCAGACCGCTTTAACACCCTGCAGATGGGCATGGTGGCGAGCGATCGGGTGCTCAAATTGATTGCGAACACCGATGACCGGGAACCCTCCGGAAGTCATGTGGCGGAGGCCGTGCAAGGCCATGTGGAATTCCGGGGCGTCCATTTTTCCTACCTCCCAGATGAGCCCATTCTGCGCGGCATTGATGTAGATATCCCCGTGGGTGAAACGTGGGCCTTGGTGGGGGCTACCGGTTCGGGAAAGAGCACCTTGGTGCATTTGCTGTTGGGTTATTACCTCGTTCAAGAGGGAGAAATTCGCTTGGATGGGGTGCGTTTGCGAGATTGGAATGTGAATTCCCTTCGTCGGCATGTCGCCTTGGTACAGCAAGATGTCTTTTTGTTTTCGGATACGGTTCGCAACAATGTGACCGTATACCGGGATATACCCGATTCGGCCATTTGGTCTGCTGCGGAGGCGATGGGCATCGACGAGTTTTTACGCAGTCTTCCAGGTGGGTTGGACTATGATGTGAAGGAACGCGGCGGTATGCTCAGCACCGGGCAACGCCAGTTGCTCGCCTTCTTGCGGGCCTACTTACGAAACCCCTCTTTACTCATCCTCGATGAGGCTACTTCAAGCATAGACTCCCAGGCGGAGGCCTGGATTCAACAAGCAACCTTGACCTTGACAGAGGGCCGAACCTCCTTGGTGGTGGCGCATCGATTGGCGACCGTTCTGAACGCAGACCGCATTGTGGTCCTGGACAAGGGAATGGTGGTAGAGCAGGGCCGCCATGAGGAGCTGCTTGCCAAGGGTGGTGCGTATGCCAACCTGTATGAAAAGCAATTCTTTGGGGAGGAAGGCTAACGGCTGGCCTAAGAGCAAATCAGCCTAAGGTGCTTTTTGGGTCAAGTACCGGAATGCTTGGGGCCATGGTTTGCAATAAGGTTTGGAATTCTTCGACTCGTTGAATTTGAAATCCGACGGTTCGGCCCGATTGCAGGGTAAAGAGCGCATAGGTGCCCTCATTAAACGCATAGACGTGGGCCCGGTTAAAGGGTCCCACTGATCCGATGCGCAGCCCCCATCCACCCAAATCTCCGATGGGACTAAGGGTATCCATGTAGATTTGGCTCACCTCATTCCACGAGCGAACCTTCCATTTCCAAATGAACGGGGGATAGATCGTGCGAAAGCCGTGTGCGTTGAGCTCGATGCGGCACCACGACATGATCATCCAGGCTACGCCTCCTTCTAGAGCGAGAACACCCAGGAGCACCCAAAATAGTTCCGTCCCGTTCTCCGATGGGAGGCCCCGGACAAAAGCGTACAGGTCGGACCACCCCACCGCGATGATGATGGTGGCCGTCGTAAAACTGCTGATGGCCATGACAAGGAGAAAGGCAGGAGGAATTCGAAACTGGTCGCGGTACTGCATAGGGTAAAAGTACGCGCCATGGGAAATATGCGGCCGGCGGCAAATGCTTAAAATTTATGAGGCTGTTAGGTGTTTAAACATCTTAATTCATGTACCTTTGTACTCTATTCTTAAATCATGTTTAAACATCAATTCTAAATGAAAAAAATTCTCTCTCTTTCTGCTGCAGCCTTGTTGGTGGTAGCCTGTGGTCAAGGCAGCTTGGATGCTACGGACGCGCAAGATGCGGCCCAAGGCGGCCAAACGTTGACAGTTGACGCGACTGCTTCGGTCATCGAATGGTACGGCCACAAGCCTTTTGTGGAGAACTATGGTCATGGCGGCACTTTGGCGATTTCTGAAGGAAGCGTAGGTGTGGAGAATGGCGCCCTAGTTTCAGGTGCTTTCACATTGGATATGAACAGCATTGTGTGCGCGGATGAAGCTCTTCCGCAGGAGAAGAAAGACTACTTGGTAGGTCACTTGAAGAGTGCTGAGTTTTTTGCGGTAGACTCTTTTGCTACGGCTGTTTTTGAAATCACCAACGTAACGACTCAGGAAGGCGAGTACAACAGCTTGATCGCTGGCAACCTCACCTTGCGCGGCGTGACGAATAACATTCAATTCCCTGCCAACGTCACGGTGGCTGATTCTGTGGTGACGTTGACCGCTCCACAATTCAACATCGACCGCAAGCAATGGGGTGTGATGTACGCTTCTACGAGCATCGTGGATTTGGCGAAGGACAACTTGATTTCCGACGATTTGGGCATCAAGATTAACATTACCGCTAAGCTCTAAGGAGCTCGCCGTTGATTGGGCGAAGGCCCCGGCGAAAGCCGGGGCTTTTTTTATGCGCTTGGCTGAAGGAGCTGCGCAAAGGCGGCTTCGAGGGTGGGGTAGTGGAAGGCAAATCCCAGGCTTTCCCATTTCGCCGCGGAACATTTGGTGCTCATCAAACCTACTTGGGCCATTTCACCCAAAGCCAGACGCAAGGCCCACGCCGGCACCGGGGGCAAGAAGTAGGGGCGTCTTAGGCTACGGGCGAGCGTCCTCGAAAAATCCGCATTGGTCACGGAATAGGGTCCGACCCCGTTCCAAACCCCCTCGACTGAATTTTCGGCGAGGTAGGCAAATTGGCGGGCCAAATCATCCACATGGATCCAAGGCATCCAATGGCGACCATGCCCTAATGGAGCGCCCAATCCCAGCCTGAATACCGGAAGTAGGGATGCCATGACGCCGCTACCATGTCCTAGAACGATACCAATTCGAAGTTTCGCGATGCGCAGCCCCAGGCCGGCCATGCGGTCCACACTGGCCTCCCATTGGTGCACTACGTCCCCGAGGAAGCCTTGGGGTTCGCCTTCGTTTTCCGTGTAAAGATGATTAGGATGGTTGGGGTAAATGCCTACGGCGGATGCACTGATCAGCGCTTCAGGACGCTGATCCACAGGGAGTTTAGCGATGGCTGCTTCCAGGGTGGCGCTGCCTTTGACTCGGCTGGCCAGAATGGCTGCTTTGTGTCGGGCGGTCCAGCGCTCGGCGACGTTAGCACCGGCCAAATGAATCACGTGCGTGACACCTATGAGCGACTCGGCATCCATAGATCCTTCGAGCGGGTTCCAGTGGTAGCGCTTAGGGGACTGGGCTTTCTGGGTAGAGAGGAGCCGTACTTCGTGCCCCTGCTCTTCCAAAAGTCGCGTAAGTGCCTGGCCGACCAGACCTGTCCCACCGGTGATTAAAAATGTGTGCATCATCGACAAAAGAACCGCATTTTTGCGTCTCAGTTCACCGCATGCACGATTTAAAACCACATCCAGGTTGGGAGAGTCGCTATCGAGCGACTAACGACCCGAGGAGCCCCTTCTACATGGACCAGGGAGCCCCGGAGCGCGAAGGCTATCACCGCATGTATGATTTTGTGATCCACCCGGAATGGGACAGTATTGGATGTGAAACGCTCTACGTGAAACTGCTCTTCGCCGACTACGACCAAGGATATGCCGTAGTGGAACTGCTCGGGGAATGGAACGATGCGGTTCACAACGATGTGATGGAGATGAAGCGACGCCTGGCGGATCCCCTGAATTCGCAAGGAATCGATAAATTCCTTTTTTTGGCCGACAACCTTCTCAATTTTCATGGAGGCGAGGAAGATTACTATGCCGAATGGGCTGAAGATTGCGAGGCCGGCTGGATTGTCCTGCTCAATGCCCGCGATCATATCCTACAAGATCTCCGAACGGCCCGGTTGAGCCCGTACCTCTGGGCCGGAGAACGCTACCGGTTTTCCGGTTGGCGCATACAAGATCCCTTGGCACTATGCCAAGCCGTAGATCTACTTATTCAAAAACAGTTGGGCGCTTAGATCTTGGTCATCCACCCATGGTGGTCGGCGCTACGGCCATATCGGATATCCGCCAGCGCCGCTTTTACTCGCATGGCGAGGCCTTCTGAGGGAGCCGGAACGGGGAGGATCTCGCCGATATATCCCAGGCCATCAATGGGACTGACTACCGCAGCGGTTCCCATGCCAAAGGCTTCTTCCAGGCGGCCTTCGCGGGCCGCGGAGACGATTTCCTCCACAGAAATGCGTCGTTCTTCCACGGGAATGCCCCATTCTTTGGCCAAAACAAGGATGGACTCGCGGGTGATGCCTTCCAAAATTCGGTCCGATAAGGCCGGGGTAAGGAGGGTGCCATCCACCACAAAGGCGACGTTCATGGTGCCCGCCTCTTCGAGGTAGGCATGGTCTGCGTGATCGGTCCAAAGGACTTGCTGGAAGCCTTCTTCTACGGCTTTCCGCGTTGCCAAGAACGCCCCGCCATAGTTTCCGGCCGCTTTCGCATACCCCACCCCACCTTGAGCGGCCCGGGTGAAATGCTGTTCTATCTTAACCTTGACGGGCTTGGTGTACAATTCCCCAACAGGGCTAGTCACAATCGCAAACGTGTATTCTTCGGAAGGCCGCGCCGCTACAAATTCAGAGCTTGAAAAAAGGAAAGGACGGAGGTACAGGGCCGTGTTGGCTCCACGAGGAACCCATTCAGCATCGAGGCGAATCAACTCCATCAATCCTTCCATGAAAAGTTCCTTTGGGACTTCAGGGATAAGCATGCGTGCGCCAGATTTATTCAGGCGTTCCCAGTTGCGCTCAGGGCGAAAGATGGCGATACTCCCATCTTCTTGGCGGTAGGCTTTCTGACCTTCAAAAACGGCTTGACCGTAGTGGAGTGCGTGCAAACCCAGACCTTGCTTCAGCGATCCATAGGGCTGGATTATGCCTTCACCCCAGGATCCATTCTTGTATTCGCACATAAAAATGTGGTCGGAGAGACCGGCGCCAAAGCCTAGGTTGTTGAAGTCTATGGTGGAGAGGCGAGATTCTGTCGTCGTCGTAACTTTCATAATCGAGGGAAGCAGGGTTGTGGGGCGTCGCGCGGCTAAGCCGCTGCAAAGGTACGAAGGATTGATTGTACCTTTGTCAAAACCCCT
>DFSS01000002.1:35045-45741 GCA_002381225.1 Flavobacteriales bacterium UBA3431
TGTACCTTTGTCAAAACCCCTACTATGAAACGTATTTTGATTCCCGCTTTGGCCTTGTTGGCCGCATGCACAAGCCCAACGGAAAACCCGGTTGCCGAGGTGGCCTATGACTATTTTGGTGACACCATTCAGATCGCGGACACCACCTCACTCGCAGGCTTATTGGGCCAACTTCAGGGCGGGACAGATTCCGTGTACGGCACCTTTGCCGCCCCAATTTCATCGGTTTGCCAAGTAAAAGGATGCTGGATGCAGCTGGATCTAGGCACAGGGGAAGAAGCCTTGGTTCGTTTTAAGGACTACGGGTTCTTTGTCCCTATGGATGCGGCCTCTGAAATGGCTTTTGTAGAGGGTAGTTTGAGCGTCGACACCCTGAGTGTGGAATGGTTGCGCCACCAAGCGGAGGACGCTGGGGAATCGGATTCAGCGATTGCCGCCATCCAATCTCCTAAAGTGAGTTATTCGGTGCTGGCCGTGGGTGTTGCCCTGGCACAGAAAGAGCGCGCCACGGAAGAAGACCCTGCCCCGCATGATCACAGCAGCCATGAGCACTAAACACAAGGCCCGAAAGGGTCTTTTGTTTTTAACATTACTCGGTGTCGGGGCCTGCAACCCGACGGCGGAGGAAGTTCCAGCGAACACCGAAGCGCCCACGGGGCGCACAGGCATGTATGAAGCGAGTCCCCTAGCCGTAGCGATGCGCTCCATGGCCACCGACATGGAAAGCCTCCGCGCCAAAGCGGATGCGGGAACCCTGACGGTGGGTGAGGTGGACGCGATGATTTCTGCCCACGCGGCTATGACATCGGCCGACGCTACCAAGCCGGAGGACATCAAACCCTCCTTTGAGGGCTATGCAGAGGCCTATTTGATTCAACTCCAGGACTTGCGGGAAACCATCACCACCCAAGCAAGCCGTGAGGCGCGCTTGGAGGCCTTCAATGCGGCATTGACTACCTGTGTGGCCTGCCACCAGGAACACTGCCCAGGTCCCATTTCGCGCATCGAAAAAATCAAGGTCCAACCCTAATGGAGCGGGTCCTCACCCGCGACGGAAGCCCTACCCTGCGATCAGACGTCTGGGATTGTGCCTACCATTCCCTTCACGGAGCGTGGACGGAAGCGAAGCACGTCTACATTCAATCGGGATTGCATGCACAATCCCTCTGCCAACCACAGAATCCCCTGACCATTCTTGAAATGGGGGCTGGGACCGGCCTCAATGCCTTGCTGGCGGTCAAATGGGCCCACGCGGCAGAACGGCCCGTCACGTATTATGGCCTGGATGCCGCCTTGCCTGAGGCCTCTGCCTGGGAGTCCTGGTGGTCCGCTCGCCCTGAGTCAGCGAAGGATTTGGACCCCTGGGCCCGCGCTATGCGAAACGCTTGGGAAGAGGGAAAAGCATGGCAAACCCCCTGGTCGACCGCCTCTTGGATTCAGGGCGAGGCCGCATCGTGGCGGAGCCCCCTGCGCGCGGACGTGGTATTTTATGATGCATTTTCTCCCCGCCAGCAGCCCGAATTGTGGACAGCGGAAGCGTTAGAGCCTTGGTTGGAGGCCCTGACTCCCGAGGGCTTCTTCGTTACCTATTGTGCCACGGGCGAGGTGTTTCGGGCGGTCAAATCCTTGGGATTTGCCGTGGAGCATTTGCCCGGCCCTCCAGGAAAACGCGAAATGTTGCGTGCTCATCGGAAAGGGACGACTTTTACGCCATGAACAAGCGCACGTTGCGGGTCTATGGATTTTTAGAGGATGCCACGGGGCGCTTGCTCATTGCCTTTGAGCGCTTTCGGGGCATGCCCTTGGTGAAGTTTCCAGGAGGAGGAATCGAATGGGGGGAAAGCCATCAGACGGCCTTATGCCGCGAGTTTCAAGAGGAACTCGGGCTCCACATTGCTGTGGGCCCATGCCTATTCTTCAATGATTTTGCGGTGCAATCCGCCATCGACCCGGAGGTTCAAGTGCAGTCGTTCTTTTATGCTGTGCGAGCGCTCGAGCCCTTGGACTCGCTGGTCACCTCTGAGGTGAGAGAAGTTCCTGAAAACGAGGGTGAACGATTTGTTTGGGTTCCCGCCGAGGAGGTCTTAAAGCTCCCCTTCACGTTCGAGATTGAACAGGTGGCTAGCCGCGCTTGGGCCGCATCCAAGACCCCTCAATGACCTGAATGGCCCGCCAATCGCCTTTGCACGGGGCGACGGTATTGAGAAATTCGCCGTTAGCTCGACGTGCTTCACTCAAGGACAGGAGTTCCCATGGGCTTTGGGCATCGGGTCGCACGTACACATGCATCCGTCCAAAAAGATCGATTCCCAGGGCGTCGCCCAAGACTTGAAGCTGCTTCATCCGGCTGTCAATCGAACAGCCGCTTGCCGCATGTCCGCGCTCATCCACCGCAAGAGCGATGATTCGGCGCTCCACGGTGGTGAATCCCGCGGTAACGGGTGCACCATGCGCGGCCCATGTTGCACACAGGGCGTCCAAATGGGCATCGACAAGGGCATCCTGGTTTGAGGGCCAGGGGGCTGCCGCAGAAAAGCACCAAAATCGGCTATCCCTAGGAAGGGTCTCCCAGGGTTTAGAGTTCATCGGCTTGGGCGATGGCTTCGGCGATGTCCAGGACTTGGACTTGGCCTTCTTTTTCAAAATGCTTGACCCCGTCCGTCATCATGGTATTGCAAAAGGGGCAACCTGTTGCAATGATGGCGGGCTCGGTGGCTAGGGCTTCCTCCGCACGTTCGTGGTTGATGTCCCGGTTTCCGGGTTCGGGCTCCTTAAACATCTGCGCACCGCCTGCGCCACAGCATAGTCCCTGCTTTTTACAGCGTCGCATTTCAATCAGTTCCGACTCCAGCGTCGATAGAAGAGCGCGAGGGGCTTCATACTCTTGGTTGACGCGCCCCAAATAGCAGGGATCGTGAAACACAATGCGCTTGCCTTTGAATGCGCCCCCTTCGACTTTGAGTCGGCCTTCTTTGAGCAAGGTTTGGAGGTACTGCGTGTGGTGGAACACCTCAAAGGTCCCTCCGAGTTCGGGGTATTCGTTTTTCAGCGTGTTGAAGCAGTGTGGGCAGGTCGTAACGATCCGTTGCACCTCGTAGGCATTCAACACTTCGATGTTTGCAAGGGCTTGCATCTGAAACAAGAACTCATTTCCGGCACGGCGAGCGGGATCCCCCGTACAGCTCTCTTCGGCGCCAAGTACAGCAAATGAAACCCCCGAACGCTGCAGTAAGCGGGCGAAGGCCTTGGTAATTTTTTTTGCGCGGTCGTCAAAACTACCTGCACAGCCAACCCAAAATAAAACATCGGGTTTTTCACCGCGTTGGGTCATTTCGGCGAGGGTCGGGACGTGCAGGGTTTCAGTCATAAGGCCTTAATCTTCGAAAACTTCAATGGTGGCGGGCTTGCGTACCAAATCGGAAAAGGTGCCCGAATAGCGCGTAGCCCGAACAATGTGGTTGTCAATCCAGTGGTAATTGCCTCCGCGTGGTTTGCCCATCAAAAGTCCGTGGTAGGGGAAGCCATGGCGTTGGAGCCAAATCTCCGTGACTTCGCGGTGCTCTTCCGTACGGGAGGTGAAGAACGTAATGATGTGCCCTTCCGCATACCACTTTTGAATGGTCTCGAGGGCATCAAGAAATACGGCGGCGGTCGCCATGCGCTCGGGTTCTTCGTTGGGAATGTCGTCGCAAACGGTCCCGTCAATATCGATGAGGTAATTTTTGACTTCTTCGGGCAAAACGGGGCTAATTTTTTGCCCGTTGACAATGATTTCTTGGAGGTTTTGGGTCATCCGCTGGTTACATTTCTGTGGTCCACGCACCGCGGTCAGCCTGGGCATAGGCCCAAGGGGCGGCATTGTTTTCCACATTGGTCATCATGGTGTTTAACGAGGCAGGCGCAGCGGATTCTTCCATCACCAGGTACTGCCGAATTTGCTGGATGATGTCCAAGGGGTCGATGTTGAGGGGGCAGGCTTCCACACAGGCATTGCAGGTGGTGCAGGCCCAAAGTTCTTCGCGGCTAATCCAGCCATCGAGGAGGGTTTGGGTGTTTTCGGGCTCATGCAAGAGCTGCTCCACGCGGTCGCGGGTGGCCATCATGATTTTCCGCGGAGAGAGTTTCTTGCCTGTTTGGTTGGCGGGGCACTCACTGGTACACCGTCCACACTCTGTGCAGGTGTAGGCATTTAAAAGATTGGCAAAGTGCAAATCGGAGACATCTTTGGCCCCAAAACGCGCGGGCATTTCGGTGGCGTCCGGCACATAGCTCGGGTCAAGCATGGCCTTGATTTCCCGGGTGACAGAAGGCATCGCGGGGATCCGTCCGCGGGCCTCCAATTGGCTGTACCAGGTGTTGGGAAAGGCCAGGATAATGTGGAAATGCTTGCTCTTGGGTAGGTAGTTCAAAAAGGCCAAAATACCCACGAAGTGAAACCACCAAGCTGCTTTTTCTGCCGCATGCAGGGCGCCTTCGGACCATCCAGCAAAGAGGGGGTGGAGGTAGGATGAGAGCAGGTAGCCCGGTGTGCCCAAGCGCACAGACTCCGCCGCATTCATGACCAGCAAGGCAGTCATGAGCACAATCTCGGCGTACAGGATGATGGCCGCATCTTGTTGGGGCCAACCCGTCAAGTCGCTGTGGGCGAAGCGCCCGATGCGTCCGCTCCATCGGCGGGCAAGGAACACCACGCAGGCGAGGAGTACGGCACCGCCGAGGAATTCAAAAAAATGAATCAGTAAGGGATAAAGCGCGCCCAAAGGCTTTTGGAAAATGCGGTGGGTCCCAAGGGCACCGTCCAGAAGGATCTCTAAGACTTCCAAGTTGATTAAGACAAAGCCAACGTAGATGAGCACATGGAAGAAGGCGGCGAGCGGACGAGGTCCCATTTTGGATTGGCCCAACGCTACACGGGCCATCGTGGCCCATCGCTCGGCAGGTCGATCATGGCGTTCGCTTGGACGGGCTAAGGACAGTCCCTTGCGCAGGCGTTGGATTTGGCGAACAAACAGGTAGACGCCAAGGCTCAAAACGAGGAGAAAGGCCGCTTGCTCGATCATTCGTTGTTCTTAGCTTCTTTGTCGCGGCCGCCAAAAATGGAAAATTCCACATAGCGTCCCGGGTGTTTGCGAATGTCCTCTAGGAGTTTATCCAAAGAGAGAATGGCGGAGTTGACTTCGTGGTAGAGGGAGTCGTTGGCCACCAGCTTTCCTAGGGTGCCCTCTCCCTGCTCCACGGAGGCGGTGATTTGGTCGAGGCGGCGAGCGGTTTGGCTCAAACTGCGCATGGCAGCGCCGGCATTGGACTGGGCCAAGGTGTCGGAAATGTTGGCGAGGTTGTTGAACACTCGGTCTAATTCATCCCGGTTTTCATTGAGCATCCTGGTGAGTCGCTCCAAATTTTGGGTGGCGGAACCAAGAGCCTCGCGGTTGTCAGCCATGTAGGTGCTCAGTTCATCCGTAATCAAGCCGAGGTTGCTGATGCTGCGGTTGACGTTGGTGAAGGAGGTTCGGAACTCGGACTGCATTTCACCTCCCAGGAAGCCGCTGAGAATGTTGATGGTCGAGTCCAAACTCGCGAGGAGCTTTTCCGCTTTGATTTTAACGGGGAGGACTTCTTTGTTGATGGATTCGGAGATCGACTCTTCCACGCTAGAGCGGAGGGTATCGCCATTCTCAATGAGTACAGCGCCTTTCTCTAGGAGCAAGGCAATTTCTTTGGCGCCCAACAAGTCGGCGGAGCGAATTTCCGCAATGCTATTGGCTGTGATGGGATAGTCGGTGGTGATCTTCATTTTGACCACGATTCGGCCCGAATTGTCCGGATGAAAGTACACGTTGGCCACCTTACCTACGGCAAAACCATTGATCGTAACGTTTTCGCTTTGGGTAATGCCCTCGGTGTTGTCGTAGACGGCATATACCTCAACCCCGGATTCGAAGAGATCGGATCCCTTTAAGAAGCTAATGCCCCAGTACAAGATCCCGGCGGCTAGGAGGACGGCGATGCCGGCTTTGAATTCTCGTGAAATCATGGGCAACAAGATACGATTATTGGGTGAGGCTTTCGGCTTCAGAGACGGAGATGCGGTCCGTTCCGCGGTAGGCAACGATGAATGCATCGGCAAAACCTTTTGCTTGAACGCTTGGGAGCGCCTTCTTGGCTTCGTCGAGGGTGGTGTAATGCCCTTGGAGGTATCGGTAAAGGCGGCCCTCACTGCGAATCCACACGGCATCTAGGCCCGCGAATGGGGCTTCTGTCGTCGGCTTTTTCAGGCCGGAGACGGAAAGTTGGATACAGAATTCCACCGTGGGTGGGGCCGGGGCCGCAGGGGCCTCGGGTGTTTCCGCTGCGGTGGCCGTGGAGCTCGAGGCCGCTGATGTACTTCCAGCGGGAGGAAGGCCCCGTTCGCGGCGAACTTTGTACGCCCCAAAAGATCGGGCAATGGCGGTAGACAGAGCGTCTTGGCCCGCAGCACCATGGAGGTAGTCTTCCTCCTCAGAATGGGTGGTAAAGCCTAGCTCGATCAGAACGGAAGGCATGGAGCAGCGGCTGGTCACGTAGAGCGGTTGTTGGCGAACCCCGCGGTCACGGCGGCCTACATCGTTTTTGAAAGCGTTCTGGACCGTTTGGGCGAATTCAATGCTTTGGTTTTGGAACGCATACTGGTACAGGGTCAGCGCGATGAAGGACTCCGGCTTGCGCGGGTCAAATCCTTCATACTTCTCCTGATAGTTGTCCTCCATCAGGATAACGGAGTTCTCGCGCAAGGCGACTTGGTTCTCATCGTCGTGGTTTTTTCCCATGACGTAGGTGGTGGATCCAAAGGCCGATTTGTTCTCGGCGGCATCGCAGTGGATGGAAATAAAGAGATCGCCTTTTTCTCGGTTGGCAATCGCGGTCCGTTCGTAAAGCTCTAAGAAACGGTCCGAATTTCGGGTCAAAACCACCTCCACATCGGGATACATGGCTTTGATTTTGTCCGCAGTTTGCTGGGCCACCGCCAAGGCCACATCCTTTTCCGTGGTTCGGTAGCGTCGGGTTCCCAGGTTGCCTGGATCCTTGCCGCCGTGGCCGGCATCGATGATCACTTTTTGAACACGGTCGGCTTCACCAATGGATTCTGGCCGAAATCCGAGGTAGGGTAAGGCAAATACGGCAATAAGAAACCAGCTCAGGCGTTGCAATGCAGTACTTTTGGACTTCGTATTCATGGGATTGGGAACAAAATTACGCGGTTTCGCGTCAATATGCCTGTTGCTCTCCGGGACATTTTCGGTCTGGGGACAAGACGCGGCATCTTCTTCCCCTATCCAATTCCGTTCCAAACAAGACGGGGTCTACCTGGTCCATAAGAATGCCGTTCTTCTGCAAGAAGAGGCCATGGTTACCATGGAAGGCATGGAATTGCGGGCACACTATATTGAAATCAACTACGCGGAACACGTACTTACCGCCTATGGGGTGGCCCAAGCCGATGGCCGCGTCACAGGCCGTCCCATCTTTAAACAAGGTGATCGGCAGTTTGGAGCGGATACACTGCGCTACAACTACGAGACCCAAAAAGGTTGGGTGTACCAAGGAAACACGACGGAAAATGGGGGGTATATCCATGGGGATCGCATCAAAATGATTGATGACAGCAGCTACTATTTGGGTCCCATGACCTTCACGACCTGCAACCACGAACATCCGCATTTCGCCATTGTCACCCAAAAAGCGCGCTTGGACATCGGTAAGCGTATTGTGACGGGCCCAGCTTTTCTGGAAATCCTCGACTTGCCCACCCCATTGGGATTGCCTTTTGCGTTTTTTCCGATGATGGACAAACAAGCCAGTGGTTTTATCCTTCCCACCTTCGCCGATAAGCGTGAGTGGGGACTAGGCTTGGTGGGGGGCGGGTACTATTGGTCCTTCAATGACCACTATGACCTCCGGCTCACGGGTGATGTCTACACCCAAGGGTCCTATGGCATCCAAGCGGCCAGCAATTACCGGTTTCGCTACCGCTATTCGGGCAATGTGGGTCTGCAAATCAACCGCACCAAATTTGGGGATCCTCGCCAGACCAATGGCCAATTCATGGATTCACGCGATTACCGGCTGACTTGGAGCCATAGCCAAGATCCCAAAGCGCATCCGAGCCAACAATTTAGTGCCCGCGTAGAACTGGCCACAGGCAGTTTCTTTAAAAACACCACGACCAACGCCCAGGATTTTCAGAAGAACGACATGTCGTCGTCGATCAGCTATACCAAGCGCTGGCCCGGCAGCCCCTTTTCGTTCACGGCGGCAGCCCGCCACCGACAGAACAACCAAAATGGGACCCTGTCTTTGAGCTTGCCGGACATCAATTTTGGAATGAGCCGCATTCAGCCCTTTGCTCGGCGCAATCCCGTGGGGGGGACCCGATGGTATGAGAAAATCGGCCTGACATATAGCATGCAAGGACGCAATGAATCGAGTGGTTTGTTGACCGAAATGGCCACCCCAAATGTCTTTTTTGCACCGAATCGACTGCGCTCCGGGGTCAACCACAGCGCAAACATGGGGACCAACATCAAGGTCTTGCGTTTCATTACGGTCAACCCCAACGCCACTTACCAGGAGCGCTGGTACCCTTATGCATTGGATTATCGGTGGGACAGCCTGTCCCAGTCTGTGGAGCGGGATACGGTGACCGGCTTTTTTGCTGCGCGCGAATATGGTGTGAGCGCCGGGGCATCCACCACGATCTATGGAATTTTCAATGTGCGTCGAGGCCCCGTCAAGGCGATTCGGCACATGCTGTACCCCTCCGTGTCTTGGCGTTTTGTCCCGGATTTCACCACGGACCGGTGGAATGCTTTTCAGACGGTCCAGTCGGATACCTTGGGCAACACCAAGACGTTTAGCCGCTACCAAGGCTTCATCTATGGTGCTCCAGGCCTGGGCAATCAAGGAGGAGTCAACATCCGATTGCGCAATACGCTGGACGGAAAATGGGCGCTGGGAGATTCGGGGGCTGTCAAAAAATTTAACCTCTTGGAGGATTTCACCTTGGAAAGCAATTACAACCCCCTCTTGGCGGCCAATCCCTGGAGCCCGGTGGGGGTGCGTGCGAGTACGAGTTTTCTCAAGAGCAAGATTCGCGTTTCGTACCAAGGAACCTACGACTGGTATGCCGTGGATTCGAGCGGCCAGCGCCTCGAGACATTTGCTTGGACAGCCGGGCAAGGTCCCTTGCGCCCCACGTTGCACCAAATGTCTGTCGACCTGCGCTTCCGCGGCGGCAATGCCGCTGGGCGCCCCATGGCACCTATGAATGAAATGGGCTTGGAGCAAGATCTGTATCCAGATTATTACGGGTACATGGATTTCATGGATTGGCATGCCCCGTGGACCTTCAATCTGGGCTATTCGCTGCGCCAAAATAGCCAAGCCGGATCCATGGACTTGAAGACGACCCAAAGTGTCCGGATGGATGCCTCGTGGGAACCTACGGCCAATTGGCGCTTGGGCATTACATCGGGTTATGATTTGAAGGCTCGGGACTTCACCTTTACCACCATTGATGTCGTGCGCCAACTGCATTGTTGGGAGATGCGCATTCGCTGGGTGCCCTTCGGCTATGCCCGGTCCTACAACATTGGAATTGGGGTGAAGGCTCCCCTCATGTCGGCCCTTAAGTTGGAGCGCCGGCGAGGTATCGGCGATTACTAAGCGGGCTTTTCCTTCGAGTTGAAGAGATGGCTAGGCCCGCCCTGCGAGACGGGGGGCGTCTTCGCGTGCACGGCCCACCCAATTCGAGAGCAGGGCATCCCCCGCGGGGGTCAGAATACTTTCCGGGTGAAATTGTACGGCATAGGCTCCAAGTTCGGGCCATTCGGCCGCCATGGGTACCCCATGGGGCAGCTGGGCCGTGACCGCTTCGTCAATGCCTGCCACCGCCCACGAATGGTAGAGCCCCACGGCCATCGGGAGGGGAATGTGGGCAAAGAGGTGGGAATGTGCAGAGGTCTCGGTAATCAGACGAGCGACTCCATGCTGTGGTGGGCCCGCATGGTATAGTGTGCCCCCTGCGTGGAGCCCTAAGGCTTGCATGCCGAGGCAAACCCCGAATACGGGTTTGCGCCCCACATAGCGCTGCACGGCCTCCATTAAGCAGCCCGCATCCGTTGGAAGACCGGGGCCCGGCGATAATACAATGGCATCGGCCATGTCGAGTACCTCCATTGCCTGCAGCGCATCGTTTCGAACCACTGTGACGCGGTCCACCATGGACTCAAGCCGATGGGCCAAATTAAAAGTGAACGAATCGAGGTTGTCTAAGATGACGGCATGCATTCCACAAAGGTAGTCGGGTCAAGCATGGGCCCCTGCAACGTTGCAGAAAAACCGTGGAGCAAGTACGTGATTATAGGTAGAAATCTGTGCTTAAAAACTGGCTACTTCGGTGGGAAAGGACCTCTGAAACGAGGGCCTTTTGTTCCCCTTGCGAGGCAAATGTGACGAGACTGCGAATGGAAAAAGCACGCAAGGCGTCGTAGACAGATAAAGTTCCTTCAGCTGAGTCTTTGCGTCCGTTGAAGGGGAAGGTGTCTGGTCCGCGCTGGCACTGAGCATTGATGTTCACCCGACCGACTTGCTGAACAAAAACGTCAACCAGGGTGCCGAGGGCTTCGGGATTTTGAGTGAAGAGACTAACCTGTTGGCC
>DFSS01000014.1:0-9754 GCA_002381225.1 Flavobacteriales bacterium UBA3431
ACGAATTGAACGTTCATCATTAGAATAACAGTTTTAGTTCCAGGGTCGTTTCCGTTCCCTGGTATGTGTCTAAAAGGAAGCTTTGGTCGGTGAATCCAAACCATTTGTGCCGGAGGTAAAAGCTTACATCCTTCGTGGCCCATATGTCTGCCCCAAAACCATAGGCCCAGCCACGCTGATTCATGGGACGTCCATCTGAATTGACCATGGTTTGCAAATTCCCCAGGCTGGCGTCGGCGCTGGCCATGCCTACCAAAGTGATGTGCTGATTCCACGAAAGATAGGCCTCATTTTCGAGGGAATATTGGCGGAATAAGGCCCCAGCTGCGACATTCAGAATAGACCACTGATCATCGATGCTGTGTGCGCGCAGTAAGTGGTTGAAGATCCACACCTTGTTCCCCGTCTGAACACGGTACAAGCTCTGCGCCTCCCATTGCGCAAAATGCAAGGGCATCTCCTGAACCACCGCGAGATTGATTTTGTCGTAGGTGTTCCGGAAAATGACATTGGTCCGCGCATAGGGGCCTACTCCAGCGGGGAATTGCCAACGCCAAAAACGACTGCGGGTTAAAGCATTTACAGGATGGCCAAAGGCCAGGGTTTGGGTTCCTCCTTGCCATTCGCGCGAAGCACTGTAGCCCAAATTCAGATAAAGATTCTTGGGATGGTAGGACGCATTCAAATCCAAACCAAAACGGTTATTGGCCAGCTGGCCAAAGCCCAAAAGTGAAGCCCCTGTGGGTTGTAGCACCCCGGAGCTGCCCGCTTGTCCTGCAGGGATGCTATTGATCCCCGCCTCGGAAATGCTCGCATTGACAATCGCTCCCGCATTATTGATGGCCTTGGGGCTGATTGCATAACCGTGGGCTTGAAGCTCTAAAACAGGATTGAGCTGATAAAGGGCCCGCGTCTGGCCCGCAAAACCTTGCAGACGGCCCAAATCCACACTGCTGTACCCGCTCCAACCGGCTTCGGCATAGGTTTTCCACTTGTCGCCCTGATAATCCACCTTCCCGGTATGCATGAAGGATCCAAAAGGCTGCCGGAGCATGGAATCCTGATAAGCCTGTTGGTTCATCGTTTGCGCAGACAGCTGCCAATGTTCCCCGAGGGACTTAATGTACTGTCCGCCAAATGCGCCATTGGGGCGAAGGTCAAAACCTCCATTTTGCTCATTCTTTCCCAAGAGCAATTTCACCTGCTGTTCGCCCGGTAGGCCGAGAAGCTCAACTATCCCACCCTGGAAAGCGCGTTTTCCCCAACGCTGTTCTTGGCTAACCTGGCCCTGGGACACGTAGTTGTTGTACCGCTCAAAAGGACTTAAACCAATGGGATCCCAGGGATTTCGGTCAAAGAGCATGTAGCGGTTGTACCCAATGTACGCCCCCATAGTGAGCTCAGTCAGTTCATACCAGTGGATGCCGCCTAAACGCACCCCCATGCCTCCCCAAGGGGTCACGACCGTACTGTACAAGTTCATGCCCAAGAGCATGTTCATTTGCCCGCCAATTCTGGGCTGTTCCAAAGGCTTGTCGTAATGACCAAGAAGGGTGTCAGTCACGGGCAGGCTATACACCGGCCGAATGTTTCCTTCCAGAAATTGAAAGCCAAATAGGTCCATACCCCACGTCGCCCCCTTGCCTGCTTTGCCGCTGATATTGAGCATAAATTGAGGCAGTTGGCTATCGTCGCCGATGAAGATGTCTCGTTTGGGAAGCGGATAGCCCGTCACCGCTTCATACCCCGTTGGCAGGTAGCGGTAGTCCATGAAGTAGCGGTAGTATCCGCCTGCATTAAAGGATCGCAATCGCGCCGGCTCGACTTTGGGAAGCACGCCAAAATCCATTTCAGGAAAAGCGTGGGCTTGAAATATGTGGATCCCTTGGTAGGGAAGCGCATCCCACTGCCTCGTTTCGAGGAGCGGCAAACTATCTTGGGCATTTGCCACCAAGCCTTGCCCGGCCAAAACCGCTGCGAAGACCACTTTCAGGTAAAAAGCGTTCGGGCTCATGGTTGTTCGTTCAGGGGTATGGGCATAAACTCTAGGGCACGAGACGGACGTTCTTGAGGTCCGCGAGGCTCCACAAAGAAGGGCAAGTTTCCGTAGGCCACAAATCCCTCGGCTTCCAGGTATACAAAGATTCGATATGGACCTGGTTTTGAGGGCGTTCTGAATGCCAGGGGATTTCCGCGGTAGGTCCCCGGCTTCATGCGGCCCAGCGATTTATAGGATAAACTCGGAGGACGACTCTCCGCATCGCCTCCAGATTTAATATCCGTGCTCTCCGGAAGTATTTCATACCAAAGCTTTGCTCCTTTCACGCGATCCGCAATCATGAAGTCCACGGGGACGGCTACTTTTTCGCCTGCACGAAGTACGGGAGGAGCACCACCAATCGATACAATCGAAGCAGGAGCGGGAATTCGATCCGCTTGAGAGAAATGTCCCTGCCAGGATTGGCTAACACTCCAGAGCGTTTCGGTGGGTTTGCCTTTTTCTGTGTGCAAGCCATACCACGTAGAGGTTGTTTCTTGCTTTTGGCCCCACAAAAAAGCATAGCTCCCCAAACAAGTGCGTCGCTCTGCATAAATCTTTTCAGCATACCGCCGGCCATAACTCTCTGCTTTGCTCCCCGATGTCTGCTCAATCGGGGCACCCCAGTTCGCACGTGCTACTTCCCAATGTCCGTTGGGGCCCCATTCAGTAATCATGTAGGGACCAGTCCAGCCATAGCGTTCAATTTGACTCGGCAGTTTATCCAGGTCTCCGTAGGTATTGATCCCGTAAAAGTCCAGACTAGGGCAGCGTTCTTTGATGAGAAACACCTCGGTGGAGTCCAAGCCCGCGGTGATAGTCGTCACGGGATGGTTCGGATCCTTGCGCTGGATCATGGCGGCAATGTCCTCCACGGCATACCACACATTGGTGTTGCTGTAGTTCAGATCGACTTCATTTCCGACCGACCATGCCAGGAGGGCGGGATGGTCCTTGAGCTGATCAATGACTTGGGAAAACATTTCCAACTGGGACGCCACACGCTCCGCATTGTCATAATCAAACCCGTGGCGCTCGTGCTGCACCCACAAACCCATCATCACGGTGATGCCGTGGCGGTGTGCTTCATCCAAAATTTCTTTGGCATTGTCATGGCTCCAAGTCCGGATGCTGTTGCCCCCAAAACGAGCGACATCGGCGATGTATTCGATCCCTCCTGCGCCCCGCACATAGTAGGGTGAACCGTTGCGCATGAAGGTGTAACCGCCATCAATTGTTCGCTCTACACTTGTTGGAATAGGACCCTCTTGGCCGGCGGCATGATAGGCCGTGAACCAAAGGATTCCCATGGTGGTTAAAAGGAAACGGATGGATGCGCCGATCCAGGATGTGAGGGATTGAACCAAAGCCTTGAAAATTTTCACCAAGTTATGGTACAAAAAACAATTTCTATCCAAAATTGTCGTATTATTGTCCATAGTACTATTATTCAACAACCAAAAACCAACTCATGAAAAAAACGCTTACTCTAATGGCCATGGCTATTCTGGGAAGTGCTTTTGCACAAACCAACGTCACCTTCCAGGTTGACATGAACAACTACACGGGTAGCTTCACGACCCCCGAGGTCAACGGCACCTTTAACAACTGGTGTGGCAACTGTGCCGCGATGACCGACGCAGACGGCGATAACGTTTGGGAAGTCACAATCGCGTTGACTGCAGGCGACACTGTCGAGTACAAATTCTCCCATGATGCGTGGACTGGTCAAGAAATGAATGATCCCACCGCTCCATGCACCAACGGCAACGCTACCTACACCAACCGTGTTTTGGTTGTTCCAGCTGCCGCAACGACCCTTCCCGCAGTATGCTGGGCGTCATGCGATCCTTGTAGCTCCGCTCCAGCCACGGCAAACATCACCTTCCAAGTGGACATGCAGTTGTACACGGGAAGCTTCACCACCCCTGAGGTTAATGGAACCTTTAACGGCTGGTGTGGTAACTGTGCTGCCATGTCTGACGCCAACGGCGACAATGTTTGGGACGTGACCATCACGTTGAACGTAGGTGACACGGTTGAGTACAAGTACTCTCACGACAACTGGACCGGTCAGGAAATGAATGACCCCACGGCTCCATGTACCAACGGCAACGCGACCTACACAAACCGTGTATTGGTTGTATCGCAGTCGGACACATTGGACGTGGTTTGCTGGGCTTCTTGTAACGCCTGCTCTGGCATCGGCATGGAGGAGAACGCCGTTCTCATGACCTTGACCCCCAATCCTGCTAACAGCGTTTTGAGCATCGATTTCGTTGGAGCCCATGGCGCATACCAAATCATGAACCTCAACGGTCAGACTGTGGCTGCTGGTTCATTGGTTCGCGGCGAAAACCAAGTCATCACGGCTTCTTTGCCCAACGGCATGTACATGGTACGTGTAGCGGGTGAGCAAGGTGAAACCATTCAAAAGCTCGCTATTCGCCACTAAACGTGGTTTTGTGTTGAGAAGGAGAGCCCGTAGCGAAAGCGCGGGCTTTCCCATTCTCACCTTTTCCGTCAGCCTTCATCCCTCTTCTCCCATGCGTACATTCCTTCGATTTTCTTTCGTACTTCTGCTCACAACGAGCCTATCTGGAATCGCTTCGGCCCAAACGATCGCCCTCACTGGACAAGTGACGGATCGCTCGGATCGCAGCCCTGTACAGGCCATTGTATCCGTTTTACCGAACGGCACATCCAAGACCGGTACGGATTTTCAAGGTCGTTTTAGCCTTGAGGTTCGAATAGGTGATTCGCTTTTAGTCGAAGCTTTTGGATACGGCAGCAAACGCCTCAAGGTAACTTCTTCGCAACCCCTTGCCATTGCTTTGGCACCGAACCAAGTAGATTTGGGCGAGGTAGTCGTCACTGGCTACGGGAGTTCCACCAAAAAAGAAATGACGGGGGCGACCTCGGTGGTAAAAAGTGATGAAATCACCAAACTCAATATCCCCCGCATGGACCAAGCCCTTCAGGGTCAAGTCGCAGGGGTTGTCATCAACACCAATTCGGGATCCCCTGGTGGTTCCACCAGCATTCGCATCCGCGGATTGAGCACCTTTGGAGACAATGATCCACTGATCTTGGTGGACGGCGTTGTGTATGATTCAGAAGGATTGAACGCCTTGAATCCCAACGACATTGCTTCCATCAACGTCTTGAAGGATGGCACCGCCTCCATCTTTGGCGTTCGTGCAGCCAATGGCGTCATCCTAATTGAGACAAAAAAAGGCCAAAAAGGGGGCGCACCTGTGTTTGAATATGCTTCCTACCTCGGTGTGCAGCAAACCGCCAAGCGTTTGGGCCTACTTAATGCCCAAGAATACGCCGTCTTGAAAAACAACGCCTTCCTCAACGGCGGGCAAGACCAACCCTTTGCCAACACTGCCTTGGGTGTCGGAACCGATTGGCAGGATGCAGTCTTTCAATCCGCGATGACATCCAGTCATAGCTTGAGCGCTACCGGAAGCTCCAACCAAACCACCTACTCCATCGGAGGATCCTACTTCACCCAAGATGGTATCGTGGGTGGCGACAAGAGTAATTTTTCGCGCTACAACGGCCGTGTAAACCTCAGCACGGATATGACAAGCCGCTTGCGCCTGAATTCCGTCTTTTTATTCACCCACGAGGAGCGCAAAACCCTTCCCGAGAACGGCATTGGTTCGGTCCTTTTTAACACCATCAATGCCTACCCTACGGAACCTTTAGTGGAAGAAGATGGTCGATACAGCTATCTCGCGCTGGTGAGCGATATCATCAACCCGATCGCCCAAATGGCGAATACCTACAACCAAACGGGAGTGAATAAATTCGTTGGCAAGGAAGAGCTGGCCTGGACCGTGAACGAGTCGTTGACGTGGACAAATCGCTTCAATTACAACTATGCCTTGGTGGATGGCCGCGTGTTCTCTCCCTTGGTGTGGTACGGACCGGGCAAAGCACAGAACACGGCTGTCAATGCCGATCTGGACGCACCGATGGTCACCTTGGCCGAGGGCTTTAGCCTTGAGCGGGGGCCAAGTGTTTACCAGCACCGCGACACCTATGGAGACCTCACGTTTGAATCCTACCTCAACTACGACCGGACCTTCGGCGAAGACCACCATGTAAAAGCCACCGCAGGTACGAGCGTTTTTACCCGTCAGGGCAAAGGGCTCGGAGCGTGGGCCTTTAACATCCCCAACAATAGCTGGGACTACGCCGATATTTCCGCGAGCCAAGCGGCCGGCGGGTACTTGAATGGTGCCAGCAGCTTTTTCTTTGAAGAGCGTCTTCTGTCCGCTTTTGGCCGTGCAGAGTATGCATACAAGAGCCGCTACCTCGTCTCAGGCGTGCTGCGCCGTGACGGGAGTTCCAAATTTGGTCCCAATGCACGCTGGGGCATTTTCCCTGCCATCTCTGGTGCCTGGGTCATTTCTGACGAGCCCGCCTACCGTTGGGCTCAAACCATTGATTTTGCGAAACTGCGTGCCAGCTTTGGCGTCGCAGGCAACGACCAAATCCCCAACTTCGCCTACCGTGCTTTGCTGAATGGCGAAGGAGTCTATCCTTTTAATGATCTGCTCACTCCCGGTGTGGCCATTGGACGTGCCTCCAACCCGGACTTGAAATGGGAAACAACCCGTCAAGCCAATCTTGGCCTCGACTTGCGGATCCGTAACGCCCTGAACATCACGTTGAACGCATTTGAGAAGCGCACGAGCGACCTGCTGTTCCAACCCGAAGTTTCCGGGGTTTTAGGCACGTATAGTGCAGGCGGCTACCCTCCTTTCATCAATGCAGGCGATGTACGAAACCGCGGGGTAGAATTGGAGATGGCCTACGCCACCAAGCCCACCCGTACGGGTCAGTTTACTGCCAGCTTCAACGCCACGTACCTTCAGAACAAAGTTCTCCGCGTCCCGGATGGGGTGGACTTTATTCCCGGTGCCGGATTTGGCGTGGGCGGCAATGTGGCGACACGTTTTGAGGCGGGTTTCCCCATCGGGTACTTCCATGGGTTTGTAACGGATGGCATCTTCCAGTCTCAAGCCGAAATTGATAACAGCCCCGTTGTTCAAGCAGGAGCGCGCCCAGGCGACCTTCGCTTTGTGGATGTGAACGGGGATGGCGTCATCAACTTCAGCAATAATTCGGACAAGACCCAAATTGGATCCCCCATTCCTGACTTCACCCTAGGCTTAAACTTGAGCTACCGCTACAAAGCTTTTGATGTCAGCACCAACCTCTATGCCGCCATTGGCCAGGAGATTATCCGCAACTATGAGCGCCAGCAGCCCTATGCGAATATGTTGGACTACACCATTGGACGCTGGACTGGAAACGGCAGCAGCAATGACGTACCACGCTTAACAACTTCACTGACCCGGAACACCGTATTCTCTGATTTCTTTGTAGAAAAAGGGGATTTCTTGCGCGTCCGAAATCTCCAAATGGGTTACACCTTGTCTGAATCCTTGACAGAGCGCTTGGGTGCGCGCAAGGTTCGAATGTACCTGTCAGGGAACAACCTCTTTACCCTGACGGGCTATCAGGGCTTTGATCCAGATATAGGGAACTTCGGCGGGGTGCTCGCCGCTGGAGTCGACTACGGATTCTATCCCCAAGCTCGCACGCTCATGGTTGGTCTAACGCTTCAATTTTAAGCGATGAAAACACGTTTTATCTCTCTTTCCCTTTTGGCTCTCAGCGCTCTGGCGATGGGCAGTTGTGAAAAATTCTTGGACGTCCAACCCCGCTATGTGCAGGACGCGGAGAACTACTTTAACCAGCCTTCGGACTATGAAATGGCGCTCACGGCTGCCTACGACTTACTTCAAACGTCTTATCTCACCCAATGGATCGGTGAAATCGCATCGGACAATGCGATTGCCGGTGGGGAGAGTGTCACAGACACAGAAGGCTTGCACCAAATCGAAGCCATGACGCACAACGCAGTGAACAACGAGCTGCGCAGCATCTTCCGCTGGAACTACGCGGGCATTGCTCGGGTGAACTACATGATGGAATTCAAAGACAAAATTGACTTTGTCGGAAAGGATGCCATCCTAGGCCAAGCGCGCTTCCTACGGGCCTACTATTACTTTGAGCTGACGAAGTACTTTGGCGATGTGCCCTTAGTTATTGACGAGCGCTTGGGTGCGGATCAAGTCACCAAGTTAGACCGAAGCCCTGCAGCGGAGGTCTATGCGCAGATCGAGGCTGATTTACGCTATGCCTCGGCCACCCTGCCTTGGAGTAACCCCGAGAAAGGCCGCGTAGATAAGGGCGCATCGTTGGCCCTCCTCGGCAAGGTACAGCTCTACCAAGGCAAGCACGCCCAAGCGGCCATCACCTTGGACTCTGTGATCAACTTTGGTGGCTATGCCTTGGTCGAGAATTATGCGGACCTCTGGTTGGACGCGAATGAAAACAACAGTGAAACCGTCTTTGACATTGAGTATTCCGGTTTGGAAGGCGGCAGCTATGGCTGTTTTGTTTGCTTGGAAGGCAATGCGGCGGCAGGCTTTAATGGGATTCGCCAGTACGACGGCCCCTACTACAGCGACGGAAACAGCTACAACTTGCCCACCCAAGACCTCTACGATGCTTTTGACGTCAGTGACCTTCGACGCGATGTGACAGTCCTCGACCTCGATGCCTTTATTGCTGCGCAGCCCAATGCAAGCAGCATTAGCTATGCCATAGGCGGAGGTGGCCACACCGGGTACTACAACAACAAGTACATCAAGCGCCAAGCGGAATTGGGATTGCCCGACAACGACTTGACCTCCCCACTGAACTACAAAGTGATACGCTACGCAGATGTGCTACTGATGGCCGCTGAGGCGCATGCCCAAAATGGCAATGATGCGTCAGCATTGACCTATGTCAATGAAGTGCGCGCACGGGTGAACATGCCTGCGCTCTCCTCCGGGGGGTCTGCCTTGCTCGCAGATATTTTCCACGAACGCCGCTTGGAGCTTTCCGGCGAGGGTCTTCGCTTCTGGGACCTGGTGCGAAGTGGCCAAGCCGTGCAAGAAATTACTAATTTCCAAGCGGGAAAACATGAGCTCTTTCCCCTCCCTCAGGTTGAAATCGATCTCGCCGGTGGCAATTGGCCTCAAAATACCGGTTACTAAACGTTTTTTTAATCCATATCAACTCAAAACCAAAAACCATGAATGCACCCACTCGCATCTGGCGCCAAGGTTGGACACTCGTCGCCCTGGCCCTCCTCGTGTCTGTAGGCTGTAAAAAGGAGCCTTCCTTGGGCGACCCTCCTACCGCTGAAGACGCAGAATTTACTTTCATGCCTTCGGCTACAAATCCCAACGTAATCGAATTCACCGCCAACAATGCCACGTTGCAAGCCACTTGGGACTTCGGCAATGGCACCACTGGTGAAGGGACCAATGCCACAAGCAGCTATCCCTTCGCAGGCACGTACACCGTCACCTTGACCGTACAGAACTCTGGCGGTAGTGCAAGCAGTTCACAAGACATTGTGATCGCTCAAGATGACCCCAGCTTAATCAATAACCCTATTTACCAATTGCTTACGGGTGGTTCTTCAAAGACCTGGGCGGTAGATTCGGTCCGTCCCGCACACATGGGTGTAGGACCCAACCCCTCGGGCGCTGCAGGCGACTACCCTGAATGGTGGGCAGCCGGTTCCAATGAAAAGGCCGGTTCTGGATTGTACAACGATCGCTACACGTTCCATTT
>DFSS01000014.1:10129-12052 GCA_002381225.1 Flavobacteriales bacterium UBA3431
ACGGCTTTCACGCCCAATGTTTTGGGTGAGTCTTGGACCTTGACCGAAGGGACCGATACAACCATCACGCTCACGGGAAATGCCATGATCGGATATTGGACCGGTGTGCAGACGTACAAAATCGTTTCCATTGACACCAATGAGATTTTCCTTCGCTACACGGACAGCAAAAATGCCGATTTGGCTTGGTACATCCGTTTAGTTCCTGAAGGATTTGTCAGTGATCCTGGCCCCCAGCCCACAACGTATGCTTTGCCTATTGATTTTGAAACGGTGCAGCCCACCTTCACCACGTTTGGCAATAGTACTTACAGCATTGGTGCCAATCCGGATGCCTCGGGAGCTAACACAAGCGCTACCGTTCTGACGACCGTGCATGGCAATGAAACGTGGGCAGGCCTCTTTGTGGACCTCGATGCGCAGCTTGACTTCACTACAGCCAATCAAATCAAATTGATGGTGTGGGCCCCAGACACGGGTACCTTCCGCCTCAAGTTGGAGAACTCCGCGGCGACAAGCCAGTTTGTGGAGCAGGATCAACCTGTCACCGTCGCACAGGCTTGGACTGAGCTCACCTTTGATTTGACTGGGGCCGCGACGCTATATGACCGTGTCGTCCTATTCCCAGGATGGGGTGTTTCCAATGCGGGAACCTTCCACGTAGACAATATCAAGCAGGAATAACATTCCAAATTTTTCAATACACAGTGGGCGGGACATCCCGCCCACTTTATTTTTGACCCATGAGCAAGCTTCCCCATATCTTATTCCTTACCATGCTTCTTTCTTTGGGATGCGAAACCGAAGGCCCTTCGGCGAATGCACCCAAAAATTTGGCCTATACCATTGTGGCTTCTACTCAAACAGCTGGCTTAGTGGACATCACTGTCACCGCGGATGCGAGCAATTATTTCACACTTAAGCTGGGTCAAGACCCTAACGCGGTATTGCTCAATGAACCCAGTGGACAGTTCGCTCATCAGTTTACCCAGACGGGGGACTATCCAGTACGTATTCGTGC
Source organism: Flavobacteriales bacterium UBA3431 (assembly GCA_002381225.1). GTDB lineage: Bacteria > Bacteroidota > Bacteroidia > Flavobacteriales > Schleiferiaceae > TMED14. The sequence goes on from DFSS01000014.1 coordinate 11,151, forward strand.
CCACAGCACATTTGATATTTACGTCGAAGTGTGGGATACCATCCACATCGAACTTGTGAACCAAACCCCACTGGTGCCCACCACAGGATATAGTACACCCATGAGCTATCCAGGCTACACCTTGGTTTGGAACGATGAATTTGACTCGACGGCCTTGAGCGACGATTGGACCTTTGAAATCGGCAACGGAAATTGGGGCTGGGGGAACAATGAATTGGAATACTACCGAGCAGAAAATACCACTCTCCTTAACGGAAGTATACTCATTACGGCCAAAGAAGAAACCTTTGGGGGCTTCCAATACACGTCGTCCCGAATGATTACGAAAGGGAAGCGCTCGTTTAAATATGGGCGCATTGACATTCGGGCGGCCTTGCCATCGGGGCAGGGTCTGTGGCCGGCACTCTGGATGCTCGGAGAAAATATCTCCACGGTAGGCTGGCCTTCTTGCGGGGAAATTGACATCATGGAAATGACAGGGGGCAGTACCCCGAACCAAGGCGATGAGCGCATCCACGGCACCGGACATTGGTCCAGCAATGGAAACCATGCCTACACCGGTGGGTCCATTGTCGTTCCCAACGGCAGTTCCTACCAGAACGAATTCCATGTCTACTCCATTATTTGGGATGCGAACTCCATCAAATGGTACCGCGATGACGTGCGTTATTACACCTTGGATATTACCGGCTCCGATAAGACGGAGTTTCACGAACCCTTCTACTTCATTTTCAATGTGGCTGTGGGGGGCATTTGGCCCGGTAGTCCCAATTCCCAAACCACTTTCCCGCAACGCATGGCGGTAGATTACATCCGCGTGTTCCAGCCTTAAGGGCGTGAGTGCATTCCTTCGCTCGCGTGTTCCAGACGGAGGCAGGATTGAAAACAAAAAACCCGCAGCG
>DFSS01000014.1:12326-30490 GCA_002381225.1 Flavobacteriales bacterium UBA3431
AAAAAGCCCATCCACAAGTTCCTATTACCCCCGGCTCTTTGCCGGTGGTTCTTTTTTATTGCCATAGGCTTACAAGAAAGTATTTCTGATGCGCCAAGGCAAAAAAAAGACCCGCCAGTTGGGCGGGTCTCCTTAGCTTGTTGACAAGCTTTCGCGGTGAGGGCGGGATTCGAACCCGCGGTACAGTTTCCCGTACGCCAGTTTAGCAAACTGGTGGTTTCAGCCTCTCACCCACCTCACCGGGTAAATACAGATAGACTGAATTAGGGCTGCGAAAATACATGAAAATTCGGCTTGGTCATAACGAATTCTGCCGCCCATGAATAAAATCAACGCTCCACCCAGAGGGCATCGACCTGTATCTTCGTGGAGTAAACACAACCCCCTTGATTCCCATGAAAGACGTCGTCATCGTTTCCGCCGTTCGTACCCCCATTGGCCGCTTCCAAGGCGCCCTGTCCTCCATCCCTGCCACCGAATTAGGCGGCAAAGCGATCCATGGCGCATTGGCTAAAATCAACCTGGACCCGAAGCTAGTTCAAGAGGTCTTCATGGGGAGTGTACTCCAAGCTAATTTGGGCCAGGCACCTGCCCGACAAGCAGCCCTCGCAGGAGGTTTGAGCCAGGACGTGCCTTGCACCACGGTGAATAAGGTCTGTGCGTCTGGCATGAAAGCCATTGCATTGGCCGCGAATGCCATTCGGGTCGGTGACGTCGACATCGCCGTAGCCGGCGGCATGGAGAACATGAGCCAAGTACCCCACTACCTGCCCAACAGCCGTGCTGGATTCAAATTTGGCGACACCCATCTGGTGGACGGCCTAACCAAAGATGGTCTGATCAATGTCTACGACCAGCAAGTGATGGGTGTATGCGCGGACCGCTGTGCCAAAGAACACGATTACAGCCGCGAAGAGCAAGATGCCTTTGCCCTGCAGTCCTACGACCGCAGCGCAGCAGCCTGGGAAGCCGGCAAATTCAGCGAAGAAGTGATTTCGATTGAAATCACGGACCGCCGCGGCACCACCACGGTGGTCGACCGCGACGAGGAATACACCAACATCCTGCGCGATAAGGTGCCTACACTCCGCCCCGCGTTTACCAAAGACGGTACGGTTACGGCGGCCAATGCCTCGACATTGAACGACGGTGCAGCGGCCCTCGTCCTCATGTCTGCCGAAAAAGCAGCGGAATTGGGACTGACACCCTTGGCCCGCATTGCCGGTACCGCAGATGCCGCCCACGAGCCTGAGTGGTTCACGACCGCCCCGGCCAAGGCCGTGCCCAAGGCCCTCGCCAAGGCAGGCTTGGAAGTTCGGGACATTGCTTATTGGGAATTGAACGAAGCCTTCTCCGTCGTCGGGTTAGTAAACATGGACCTCTTGGGCATTGATCCGGCTACCTGCAACGTGAATGGCGGCGCAGTTTCTCTAGGTCATCCCCTAGGATGCAGCGGTGCACGAATTATTGTTACTTTGCTGCACGTTCTCCAGCAAAACCAAGCGCAGTACGGCGGTGCCGGCATCTGCAACGGTGGAGGTGGGGCATCGGCCATGATTCTTGAACGATTGCATTGAGCACCCACGGCTTTTCCCTCTACAGCTTGGCACCCATGCGTGCCGAACCCAGCCACCGCGCAGAAATGGTGAACCAGGCGCTGTTTGGAGAAGCCTTTGAAATCGTGGATCGCAAGAATGAATGGACCCATATCCGCTTGGGCCACGACGGCTATATGGGTTGGGTATTGGACCGTCAAATTCAAGGCATCACCCACGAATCCTATCGACGTCTCGTGGATGAACCTCAAGCCTTGGTGAGCGATGCGGTGGATTTAATTGAGCATGATTCCCCAAGTCTCACCCGCACCGTGGTGGCCGGTTCCCCCTTGCCCTTTTACCAGCCCGCGGAACAAATACTGCAAGTCGGGTCAGAGGCCTTCTTGTTCCAGGGGCGGACGGCCCAGCGGTTGCGCACCAGGGAAGAATTGTTGCTCAATGCCTACCTCTACTCCAATGCGCCCTACCTCTGGGGTGGCCGAAGTGCTTTTGGTATTGACTGCAGTGGTTTGACGCAGATGGCCTACCGGCTGACCGGTTTCTCGCTCCTCCGTGATGCGAGCCAACAAGCCACGCAAGGCCGCACCCTTGATTTCTTAGACGAAGCCCAAGCCGGAGATTTGGTGTTCTTTGACAATGAAGCAGGCCAAATCGTGCACGTCGGCATCTATGTGCGCGAAAACCGCATTTTACATGCCAGCGGTTCAGTCCGAATGGATGGACTCGATAGCACCGGCATCTACAATGCGGAGCTCGGTAAGCACACCCACAAATTGCGCCTGATTAAGACGCATTTCTAATTATTTCTTGGGCTTTGACGCGGACGACTTGTAGTTGAGCAAGACCGTCGATACGCTGTCGCGGACAAACTCAGCGCGCTCCATTCGGCGCTTCGCGCGCAGGGCCTCTATGCGCCACACATCCCGCGAAACACTGACTTCTTTGTGACGCAGCTGCAAGCTATCGAGCTCGCGTGAAACGACCTGCAGGGTGGCCTCCGCGTTATCGAGTTGATTGGAAATCTCTTCATAGCTCTTCTGCAGCTCCTCGAGCTGTCCTTGGGTATTTCCCATGGTGCCTTGCGCCGTCAGCAAGCGTTGTTCAAAGGCCAAACTGTCCGATTGCAGGCGCACAACTTGGGTTTGGGCAAAGAGCAAATCTTTTTTCGGCACCAAACAGGCCGAAACCAAGAAAAAAACCGACAAAAGGGCCACGTAGCGCATGAGTCAAAGATAGGGGCATTCGTACCTTGTGGCCATGCCCCTTTTGGATGTTCGAAGCCCCAGTGAGTTCGCCCATGGCCATGCGCCAGGCGCTTTGTCCATGCCCCTCTTCAGCGACGACGAGCGGGCCCAAGTGGGCATTTGCTACAAGGAAAAGGGCCAAGGCGAAGCGATTCGGCTGGGACTCTCCCTAGTGGGGCCCAAGATGGCCGATCTCGTGACCCAGGCAGATCTCTACGCCGCAGAGGGTCCTCTGGAAGTCTACTGTTGGCGCGGCGGCATGCGTTCTCAATCGGTCGCGTGGCTTTTGCAGACCGCGGGCCATTCCGTAAAGCGCTGGGAGGGCGGCTATAAAGCCTACCGCGGCCGGGTATTGGAGACCTGGTGCGGCGACCACCCCTGGGTCGTGCTCAGCGGACTTACCGGCAGTGGCAAGACGGAAATCCTCCGGCATATGGCCTCGCAGGCCCAGGTGCTGGATCTGGAAGGTTTGGCCCACCATAAAGGGTCCGCTTTTGGCCACGTTGGGGAGGACGATCAGCCCACCAATGAGCAATTTGAAAACGACGGCGCCCAGTGCATTCAAGGACTCGACCCCCACCAAGCTTGGTGGATCGAGGATGAAAGCCGATCCATAGGACGCATCTGGCTTCAACACGGGTTCTTTGACCGAAAAAAGGAGGCACCGCTTATCATCGCCCAGCGCTCTCGCGAGAACCGATTGGACCACTTGGTGGCACTCTATGGACAAGCCAGCCGCGAAGACCTGGCGGCCGTTTTCCCCAAGATTGCCAAACGCCTAGGCCTCCAAAATGCCCAGTGGGCCATGGACGCTGTGTATGCAGGTGACTTGCGCAGCGCGGCGGACCTTGCGCTCCAATACTACGACCGAACCTATTCCGAAAGCATGGCCAAACGCCAGGACTACATCCTCGCCCAGGTCGATGCCACGGACTGTACTTTTGCGGAAGCCGCGGAGAAGATCCTTCGCGAGACCCAAACGACCCTACAAACATGGATTCAGCGACGCGCCCAGCCCTAACTAGCTTCAACCCAGGTTCGGGCTGTGGATGCAAGATTGCCCCCAACGCATTGCGGGAAGTCATCGGGGCGTCTGGGTTCAATCCGAATCAATCCTGGCCCACTCTGCTCTTTGGGCATGAAGCCAACGAAGATGCCGCGGTGATGGACCTCGGAAATGGAGACGTGTTGGTGCATACCACGGACTTCTTTACACCCATTGTGGACGATGCGTTTGAATTCGGGCAGATTGCCGCGGCGAATGCGATTAGTGACGTCTATGCCATGGGTGCCACCCCCGACATGGCCCTGGCCATCCTCTGCTGGCCCTTGGACAAACTTCCCGCTGCTATGGCGGGCCAGGTCCTCGCCGGCGCACGGGACACCTGCACCAAGGCAGGGATACCCCTTGCAGGCGGACACAGCATCGATGTACCGCAGCCCATTTTTGGTTTAGCGGTTACCGGCCGATGCCGTCGCGATGCCTTAAAGACCAACGGCGGCGCTCAGCCCGGCGACCTGCTCTACCTCACCAAACCCTTGGGCATTGGCATCGTAGCTACGGCCATGAAAAAAGGGCTCGCCACCGAAGCCGACCATGCTTGGGGTCTGAAGACCATGTGCGCCCTTAATGCCGTCGGCGCCAAACTTCCCGAGGGCGTCCACGCCATGACAGACGTGACCGGTTTTGGCCTAGCAGGGCATTTGCACGAGATTCTTTCGGCCTCTGGCACGAGTGCGGAGCTGGATTATGCATCGATCCCGACCTATGACAAAGTGCGCATGGCGGACCTCTATGCGTCGGGCTGCATGCCTCAAGGCACGACTAAAAACTACGTGACGTACTACAGCGATTGCGGCGCGGTAAGCGGGGAACAGCTGTTTGTGCTTTTTGACCCGCAAACGAGCGGAGGCCTATTATTGGCCGTAGCCCCCGAAGCGCAGGAAGGCGTTGAAACCCTACTGCGTCAGGAAGGCGTGCATGCCTCGCCAATTGGACATGTTACGGAAGCTCAGGAGAAAAAAATCGTGTTCGCCTAAAAAAAGCGGTGCCCCTGAAGGCGTTATTTCACCGCGCGTACGCTCTCGCCCGATTCAAACCGGACTATATAGCTCCCCGGCATCCAGTGCATGGAGTCGACCAACGCATACCCACGACCAAAGGCCACCGCGCGGCCTTCGTATATGATTCGGCCCGTTGCGTCGTACACCCAGAGATCGGTCCTAGCATCTAGATTGCCTCCCAATCGCAAGCGTCCTTCGCTGTCGAACTGGGCCCAACGGCGCTCCAGAACTTCCGTGGGCAAACCCACACCCGAAGCATCCAACCACACTTCATAGAGTTTGGCATTGCTCGTGCTCAAGTTGTTACCATTGCTGAAAAAGATGTTTGGTGCTGTGCTCCGAATTCCACCAAGCATGTAACCAATCAAAACCGAGCTGTTGGGAGCCGATGGCAGGGCCGATTCATGCAATATGCCTTGTTGGAAGCCAGCATGGGCGGGCAAGAATTCAGCCCCCGCACCTAAGTAATCGGGAAGATCGCCAAGGTAGTATTCGGACGTGCCATTCACCGTTTCCACCATCGCGGAAACGTGCTTTGTAAACGGAACGTTTGGATCTTGAATGAGCGTTCCATCGCTCTGAACGAGGTATTCTCCAATACCGCCGAGGAAGACGGTCACCATTTCGGCGTTAGCGGAATCGTACAGGCCAAAGTGCGCGCTGTGGTACTGATTAAGCAGCTGAGAAGCCCCCGTACGCAGGGCCAAGCCATTGTCATCCACATCCACCATGTCATGCCAAGGCAAGTTGGCCGTTGGTTGAAATACCCCCGTAAAAGCCGTCAGGGTATGGTCCCCCGTTGCAGGGTTGATGCGGTGCGCCATATTGTAGTCTCGGCGGTGCATCAAGGCTGGGCTGGATACCGCAATGTAGTTGCTCACGGCGATGGAATCCCCGACCAAGCCCAGCTCAAAGTGGCTGTACCCGTCGTGGTACGTTTGGCTAAAGCCAGGGCCATGGTTGGGACCCATGGGATTGTAGAGGCCGTGAAAATAGTGCCCACCCGCCAGGTAAACCGTGCCGTCCAGTTCGCGTGCTACGCCGCCCGTCCAGGCGAAGCGTGCATCAACTTGGGTCGAGATGGCTTCCCGCGCCGCCACACCGTTGCCCGACTGAATGGCGTCAATAAGCTCTGCCACATGGACGGCCGTAATTCGGCCGTAGGTGGTATGGTTGGACATTGTCGTGGAATAGCCATAGCCCCCCATGAGGTACAGGATGCTATCCAGCTGAACGGCCTGCATATTCGTGCTTAAGAACTGTTCTCGAACTTCTACCTGCAGGGAATCTACGGGCATGGACCAATATTGCAGCGTACTGGGATTCACCACATGAATGGAATGGTTCGCCTCCGAGGCTAAAAAGGCCGAAAACGGGTGGCGTTGGTGCAAACCATCCACGCGTCCACCCGCCACGAGCCATTCGCCATTGGCTTCTCCGATAGAAAAGCTCTGAGCACCGTCCCAACCGCTGATGGTTTTTTCTTCTACACGCACATTCCATCCACTTACTTGCGCCTCCATGGCCAAGGAGGGCAGCAGGGCAATCAATAGGAAGCTAAACTGTTTCATGGGAGCAAGATGTCGACAATCAGCCGAAATAAGGGTGATATTTGTCACCTCAAACCATTCCTCATGGCCACCGCCCAAAGCACCTACCTCGGCAGCCTCCGCTGCGAAAACCTTCACCTCCAAAGTGGCACTCGGATTCATACTGACGCCCCCACTGACAACCAAGGCATGGGCTCGGCCTTTTCGCCGACCGACTTATGTGCCCTGAGCCTCACGACCTGCATCATGACCACCTTGGGCATTTACGCCCAGGGAAAAGGAGTTGAAATAGTGCATGCGACCGGAGAAACTACCAAGCATATGGCCTCAGACCCTCGGCGGATAGCGCGCATTGAGGTGGCTATAACTCTCCGCCTCAACGTCGCCGTCGACGCTCCGATGGAAGCCTTGTTGCGACGTGTCGCCCATACCTGTCCAGTGGCCCGCTCCTTGCACCCAGATGTCGAGCAAGACGTGACGATGACCTTCCTATCCTAGTGCACAGCGATGCCCTCTGGGAGTCGTGGGCAGATCTGCTCGCGGACCAGGGATATGTGGTCATTGATCAATTCCTCCCCGCCCCTATCCTGGCCGACCTCCTGGCCTTTTTTAAAGCGAAGCAGGATGAACTGACCCCTGCCCGGGTCGGCGCTTTGGGGGAACGCCAACAGCTATCCGATGTCCGTTCGGATCTGACCTTCTGGCTGGATAAGCCCCGCGATACCGCTTTGGCCTCCGTTTTTAGCTGGATTGAGGAGAGTCTCCAACGATGGAATCGCTTACTTTTCCTCAGCTTGAGTGGCTATGAATTCCATTTGGCCTACTACCCGACGGGGGGGCATTACGCCAAACATTTGGACCAATTCCGAAGCCGAAACAACCGGATGATTTCATGTGTGCTCTACTTAAACCCACACTGGAAAGAAGGCGATGGAGGCGAATTGCAACTCTATGATGCCACCGGGGAAGTGGAAACCCTTCGCATTGCGCCCTACATGAACCGCATGGTCTTTTTCCGCAGTGACGTGGTGTGGCACGCGGTCCGGCCAGCGAAGGCTCCGCGCAAAAGTCTAACGGGATGGCTTCTCTATCAGCCCAGTGATGTGGGAGCCGTTTTGGGAGCTTAAGGGACGCGTTGCCCACTAGAATCGCCCGAACGGGTGTGATCAGGTGCCACCTCTCGGCTTGAAACGGCCTGAAAGCGTCCGATTTGCGCCCACCGCTCGAGGGTATGCCCCCGCGCCTTGAGGCGTTTCATTTGCTTGGGACGCAAGGCGCCCTCTTCAAAGTATAGCACATCCGGAAGCCCTTGAGCATGAAGCTTCTTATGGTCCACCGATTCCTGCAAACTTTCGCCATAACGGACGTGATGCAGGATCACTTGGAAGACATTGGTGATAATCGTACTCCCGCCAGGCGTCCCCAACACGGTTTTCGATCCATCAGGCCCGATGAGGATGGTCGGGGTCATGCTGCTCAGCATACGCTTCCCTGGAGCCACTGCATTCACTTCAAAACCAATGAGTCCAAATTGGTTTGGTACGCCCGGCTGGGTCGCGAAATCATCCATTTCATTGTTCATGAAATAGCCATCCACCCATTCTCCGCTGCCAAACAAACCGTTGAGCGTGGTCGTTACCGCGACGGCATGCCCCATGGAATCGAGTATGCTGAAATGCGTCGTCTCATGCGACTCCAAGTTTTCATAGGTCGCTTCCCAGTTCAGGGGTTCATGTAGGCCCTTGGAGAGGTGTCCAAAACGGCTGGCAACATAGGCCGAATCCACCAAGAGCTCCGTCGGAACCGTCATGTAGGCCGGATCGCCAAGGTACCTCGAGCGGTCGTGGTAAGCGACTTGAGCCACCTCCACAAAACCATGCATACTGGCGACATTCCACGTTGAACCAAAGCCACTATTCGCTTGCTCGGATGCCTGGAGCATTTGCAATAAGGCCACCCCACCACTCGAAGGAGGCGGCATGGTAAAGACCTCATGCCCACGGTAGGTGTGCTGCAGAGGGCTACGCCATGTGGCGTGGTAGGTTCCCAAATCTTCAGGTGAAAACCAACCTTGAGACCACTCAAGTAAGCGGGCTGCATGCAGCCCTTGATAGAAGGCATCTGGGCCAAACATGGCAATATCCCGCAAGGTTTCGGCCAAGGCTTTTTGCACCAGCCGCTCCCCTGCCACCCAGGGTTCCGGGTGAAAAAAGGGACTTTCGGGATGGGGTGCGAAGTCCGGCCCAAATCGATTCAAGAGTTCTGCTAAAAAGGGCGTGATCGCAAATCCCGTATCCGCCAAAAAGATCGCGGGTTGAAGGAGTTCGGGCCAACTCAGCGATGTGGAACCGAAGCGGGCGTAAAGCTGCCACATCCCATCCACGGATCCCGGCACACCCGATGCGGCGACACCACGCAATGAGGATCGAGTTGCATACGAAGGCAAGTAGGTGTCGCGGGATGCCGCGGCAGGAGCTGTTTCCCGGAAATCTAGACTGACGGCCTCCCCGCCCGCCGTGTGCACCATGGCAAATCCCCCACCCCCGAGGTTCCCCGCACGAGGCAAAACAACGGCCAAGGCAAAATGGGTGGCTACCGCCGCATCGAAGGCATTGCCGCCTTGGGCTAAGGTGGACATAGCCACATCCGTTGCAATGGGGTGCGCCGTGGCCACCCCCGCTCCCGACTGGGCAACCATGCTTAGGCTTCCCAACCCAGCCATCCAAAGTAAAACGTGCTTCATGGTAGGGCAAGGATAGGAAGAATTTCTTCCCGCGGGGCATAGCCCTCGATCTCTGGATAGATTACGCGAAGGACAAAGGCACCTTGCGTACCCAACGGAGGCTCCCAGCAACTATCTCCAGGCCCTTCATATTCGAGCCCACCCCAGCGATTGTAGACGGCAAAACGCAAGGCGCCGCCGTACGAGGAAGACAGGCAGTAGCGATCGTTTTTTCCGTCCCCGTTGGGTGTAAAAGCCGTCGGAAACCAGCGCTGATCCCGTCCTGTGCAGAAATAGGGCAATTGGGCCTCCACGGTATCCACTTGGCCACAAAGATCTTCCACCACCGCATAGATGGAATACACTCCATCAAAGGGGTAGGTCACCGATACGGAATCCAGGGCCTGTGGCACCTCATGAATCAGAAAAGTCTGAACCAAGGAAACATCTTGCAGCCACACCCACGCTTGGGGGCAGTCCACTTCCTGGAGAATCAACGGGGGCGGATTCAACTTGAGCTCCACCAGCTCGTAGGTCAGGCATCCGTTGGCATCAAACTTCTCCAAAATGTACTCACCCGGGCGATCCCAGGCCATGGAAAACCCGCCCGTGGGCGATGAAACCGCCACGCCTCGAGTGCTATCGGGACCGCGCCAGGCCATACTATCCACCCCCGTGAATTCTCCGATTTCGGCCACATAACTCGAATCACAGACCAAAATAGTTCGGGGCAAAACCCGTGGCAAGGGATCCGCCGATACGACCCATACAGTATCCGTGTAGGCACAGGAATCGGAGGTGGCATACAGCACCAAGGGACCATATCCCCCATACGCGACGGTCTGCGTCGTGGCCCCGGTGGACCAGAGGTATTGATCCATCCCAAAGGGTGCCGTGATGGAGGCGGGCTCGTTCGGACAGCCCTGAACCGTATCCGGCAAGAGGTCCGCCCCTTCGGGATAGTACGGAAAGCGCATTAAGACCGAATCCATGGAGCCGCTGGCGTCGCGCGCCACAAGCCGGACCCAGATCTCCCCGGCAAAGCCCAATGCAGGCTGCACGGTGAGAAGGGTATCCCAGGGGTTGATGTCGCTTACTGTGGCCAGCCCACTCACCACTTTCGTTCGAACCACCTCCACCGGTCGGTTGCAGCTTTGGATACTAAAAAAGCCTGGCAAAGGCGTGCTACAGCGAACGGGAAAATTGAGAATGCTCGATCCCAAGTTCAAATAGGGGTCCAAGAGGTCCAAGTCCGAATCAAAGCCCGAATAAAACCCCGATAAGCCTGTTCCGGCCCCTTCCCCAGCAATGACTTCGACATGGAATTGTTTTTGGCAGGTCAAGGACCATGTGCCCGTTACCTGGTTGTCCGGAATGTATATGGACTTCCACAGCCCATTGGCGCTTGTTTTTGTACTCGCGGTCAGTGGGGCACCGTTGTACTTCAGGCTCGGCACACCGGATGTAGGGACAATGACCAGCAAGTGCGTATTGAGTCCACTCATGCGGGTGGCGTACACGGCCCGACTGCCTGTGCACCCAATAGGTGGCACGAGCGACATACCCAATTCAGGCTGAAACTGATTGGAGCCTGTCGTAATGTGAAAGCAATAGACGGGAGCACTGGCCTCGAGTTGAGCCAAATCCCCCACATTCGATTGGTTGCCCGCAAAGGTGATTGTAGCGGGCGAGGCCCGATCCCAATATCCTTGGACCACCCCATTTATTTTGATCTCGGTGCTGTCTACCGTGGGGATGACCACGAGGTAGTCCAAACCCGTAGGGGCGATTCCCCGGGCAATCATGTATTCCGATCCAAGCAAATCCTCGGGTACCAGCTGATCAAAGCCTCCATCTTGGGAGGGTGCCCCAGAATTTTGCTTGTAGTGGTTGCCGCCGGTGGTCACGGCAATGGGCTTGTCTGCGACAATGCTCGCCCCAGCAAATTGAAAATTTTCAGCAATTGTCGTGGTATACGATTGCCAGGCTTGCAACGCAACCGTCATTTGGTTGGTGCCGGCCGTATTCAATATTCCGGGAGGAAGCGTAATCACTACCGTGGTATTGGGCTCTGTAGCGACCACGGAAATAAAGCCCATCGCGGCTTCTGGTGCCGGATTGGCGGCGACAATTTTCGTTTGGTTCCCCGCCAAGAAGGCGGTTCCTAGAGCGCGCGTCCCTTTTCCCGTGACCAGGTCTTGGTTGAACACATGATTCACCCGCTGCGTGACCATAATGTCCCGATTGCTGCGCACAAAGAGGGCCGTTCGGCTCATCGGTTGATGTGCTTTCGTGAGCGAAATGGCACCGTAGGTGCTCCAGAGATTCGTGATTTGGCTTGAAAGCGCGAGCGTCTGGGGAACCCCTTGGAGCAGGTTGACCGTTTGAAAGTAGCTACTGTCCGAATTGAAGACCACCACCTCCGCATCCGGAAAGGGGGTACTCAGGGTGATTTCTTGATTTTGGTCGAGCCACTCCGGGATGGGCGGCAAGTAAAATGCCGTGTCTAGCTGCCCGTACAAAGTAGATTGCGCCCAAAGACAGTATAGAAAAAAGAGGGCACGACGCACCCCTTAAAGTTAAGAATACTATTTCTATGAACCGCCGTTATACAAAAGGGTTTGTCCGCGGGGACAAACGGCGAATTTCGAGGGCTTCCGAATCGACCCCCAAGACGGCCGGAATGGTCCGGCTACAATGGCGGGACCAAAGTGCATAGGCGTTGGATCCGGTGTTCAGCATGAGCAGCCCATCCCCCTCTTCCAATTGCGGCAACAGCAACGCTTTCTGCAGGTAATCTCCAGCGAAACACAAAGGCCCCGCTATATCGGTCCGTACGATTGGACGGTCTGCGGCGTCTCCGAGTGGAATGAATTCCATTCCACGGGGTTTCACGTAGGCATCCCGCAGCAAAAAGTCCGCCCCCACGTGCACATAGGCCACCCGTGTGGCCCCGCGCTGGACGGCATATTCCACATCGCTATATGCATAGCCCGTATAGAAATAGGACCATTGGCCAAATTCAGTGATCAGCTGGTAGCTCCACAATTCCGGACAGGTGCGGCGAAGCGCTTGCGCATAGGCCATCATTGCCGAAGGGGAATCGGTGAGGATTTCGGGCATCAAGCCTCCGCCAATGTCCAAGGTGTCAATACGTCGCTCCAGGCCCGCATTCGCCAACAGCCCATTTGCCTCCTCGGCCAAATCCAACACGGAACGGATGGCTGTTACGGCCGATTCCGTCCGAGCCATGGAGCTCCCCGAATGCACATGAAGTTGGGTCACGGGAAACGCTAAAATGGCCTCCAGAATGGCCGACTTCTGTGCGATGGGCACCCCAAACTTGGATTCGTCGTGGCTCACATGGTAGACCGACGGGGCGCCTGTTTCCACCATGGGATTGATGCGAATTCCCACGGGGAAATGGGGCTTGGAAGGAAGTCGATTTAACTCTTCTAACGTGTTGACATTAAATCGAATACCATGCAAATCTTCTTGACATTGTTCAATCTCTCGCCGGGTCTTTACGGGCGAATCGAAGACGATGCGTTCGGGCGGACAGCCCGCTTTCCGAGCCAGGTGAACCTCTTCCATGGAAGCGGCCTCCAAGCCATAGCCCCATCCTACCACACGGCGCAAAATCTCCACGTGAGGTTGAGTTTTAATCGCTACCGCATGGAGTACACGAGGGTGCGAAAAAGCGGCGGTTAAATGGTCGAGGTAGCGCTTTTGCTGGGTCCATGAATGAAAGAGAACGGCGGTATCCCCCTCGCCGATCCACCCTTCATGGCGTGCGGCCTCTATGGCCCAGATCGCTTCCTCGCGCAGGGTTTTCATGCCTCAAAAAGGTGTTTGACCGCCCGCTCAATGAGGGCGATGATCTGGAGATCATTGGTGGGATCAAACTGCTTCTTGGCCAGTTGCTTTCGCACACTGTAGGAGCCGATAGCCAACCGAATAAAGCTCTTCTCGCCATACTGGACGGGTTGCCCCAAGAAAATGCGGTCGTAATCACGCAAACCCTCGTGACGACTGAGGACCAAAGAATCGAAAAGTTTTTTGAGCTCCGCATTGTTTAAGGCACGTCCTTGGACCAAAACCATGAAGCTCACAATGCTGTCATTCGTCAACTCGATGTTAGGCATCAGGCGGAAGTAATCGCTTTGTGCCAAACGGCCCGTTACAACCTGGCTCCACCGGCGAATCAATCCATTGGCCTCATCCTGAGAAAAGGCCATGTAGGCTTCCATTTCGCGAAGGGCGATCTCCCAACGCAGGCGCAAACCGACATTTTTAAAGGCAGGCAACTGTTCGCGGACCGCAGGCAAGGCAGTAGGAAAGTCATAGGCGGTGAACAAGTGCTCAAAACCCTTAGCTACCTGGGCAGGCTTGGTGGCCAACATCGCGGTCCATTGTTTGGGAACCAATAAGGCCCCGCAAAATGGCGGCGCTTGATAGAATTTGGATCCTGTGACCATGATCATCACCCCTTTTCCAATCAGATCATGAATAAGGGTGCGGTCGGTCCGAAATTGGCACATGTCCACAACCCACATCACGCCCTCCCGGAATTCATCGATGATCGCCAAATCATCCTTGATGCCCGACTTGCTACCAAAGACCAAATTTCCGACCAAAGGCTGGCCGGGATGTTTAGCAATAAGGTCGCGAATCGCTTGTTTTCGGTCCACAATGTGGCCACTTTCTGCGCGGGCGTCCAGGAAGTGCACACGGGCCTGAATCTCCTCCGAAACCTGCTCTCCCATCGGAATGCGCGCGCCAAATTGGTTCCATTCCGCATAGTACGCATTCTCGGCGGCGGCTTTGGAGCCCGACCCTAACTCTTCGGGACAGGAAACAATGTTGATGATTTCTTGTCCTGGATGCAGCATGGCCTGGAACAGCAAGGGCAGATACATCATGTCGCTGCCACTTGGTCCAAAGTAGACGTGGAATTGGTCTTCCTCCGTAGCCCGAAGCAAGGCCTGTAGCCGCTTTGCTTGGTCTTTGACCATGGCATCGTGGGTGGCATCGCTGTACGTGGCCAAAAAGTCCCGTGCTGTCTCATGCCCTGACGGGGTAAGTGTGCCGCAGGTACAGGACCCCCTATGAAAGAGGCCTTCGTACTTTAAAGGATTGAGGTGGTACTTGTTTGCGTCCGTTTCTGGGCGTAGAAAAATGCGCTCATCACATCCTGAAGTCAGGATTTTTAGGAGCGTAGCATCATCCGAAGACATGGATGTCATGGTTTAAAGGATTCGGCGACAGCGTAGCCGCTCATTGGTCGTATGCATGGCCAACGTTAGCCATGCAAAGTGGGTGTCGTGCACCAAACGGGCCTCGCCTCGGCGGTAAGCTTCCGACCAGTCGGGATCGCAGTGGTAGTCGGCGGTGAATTCCACGATGCCCTCCAAGGTGATTCGGCTCATTTGAAGACGATCATTCGCAACAACGCGAACATCATGCCAGGCACCTTCACCGATGCCCCCAAGGTAAACTGCCCCTTCAGGCAAGCTCTCTGGCTGTTCATCGGGTTCGTGGAGCTGTCCCACCCGCGTATCCGGTGGTAAGTGGATGGCCTTGCTACGTCGAAAGGCATAGGTGATCTTTTCAAGAATGTCCCGGAGGGCATGTCCCACAGGGCGTTGATGCCATTCGCCGCGGCCTTCGCTCCAAATCATAAACTGGCCAGAGCTTGCCCCAGCAATGACATTGAAGTACGGGGAGGGCGCCAAGGTCACGGGGTAGCGAAAGCGTCGGTATGGCCTCGTGCCCGGTTCCAAGGAGGCTAGAATGGTGGTAGCGACAAAGCGAGCGCAGTTGGATTGCCTGCGGTCCAAGCCATTGTAGCCCATGAATCCTTTTTCCTGCATTTGATGCGCAAACGCGAGGGCTTTTGCGACATCCCCCCCATAGAAAATGGAGGCGAACATGCGGCCATCTCCATGGGTTGCCGCCTTTTTATCCTCCAATTCTTGCAGCAAAGCCTTGAAGTTGGTTAGGTGCCCTCGCTCATCCCATTCTGGTCGGGTTGTCAGAGCCAACTTTGGATCGGTTTCTTGGCTGCGTGGGCGTCCCATTATACGTGGGGTGAGATAGCGCCCAAAGTCGAAATAGCGGAATTGATCATGTTCTACGATGACCATGCCTGCGTGGCCAACCATCAGGTTGACGTTGCGAATGAGGCCCAGTTTACGCAGATATGTCCAGATTTTCTCTGAACCTCGAGCCGTCATCTCAGGCCATGCCAAGGGGATAATCGCGGAGTGACGCAGGACAGCATGGGACATGGTGCAAAGATGCGCGATAGCCGGAAGCCACGCAAGAAATCGCCCCAGCACTTTGGATGAATGTCTCCAGCGTGACGCAAGTCACCTCGGTAGGGCGATGATTCAATCATCTTTGTAACGAAAACTAGATCATCCTATGCTCATTCTTGCCTACATAGCATCCCTATTTATTGGTCTTTCCCTCGGAATTCTAGGGGGAGGCGGGTCGATTTTAACGCTTCCCGTGCTGGTATACCTCTTCGGGATTGATGCCACTTTGGCCACCGCGTATTCACTCTTTATTGTCGGGTTTACGAGCCTGGCATCCATTGTTCCCAAGGCGCGCCAGGGAGAAGTGGATTTTGGGACGGCCCTATACTTTGGGGCGCCCGCAGTGGTAGCCGTCTACCTGACCCGTGCGCACCTCGTACCCCTGATTCCAGATATCATCCTGGAAACCGCATCCTTCACCCTCACTCGAAGCACCTTCTTAATGCTCCTGTTTGCGGTCTTGATGCTCTTGGCCGCCCGAGGTATGATTGTCGGAAAGAAAGCAACGAGTCCTACTACCCCCTTGCCAACGTGGAAGAAAATCGCTGTCATCCTCACGGAGGGCCTCGCGGTAGGTGTTCTGACCGGCCTCGTAGGGGCTGGGGGCGGCTTCCTGATCATACCGGTCTTAGTCTTGGTCACTGGCCTGGATATGAAAACCGCAGTGGGCACAAGTTTGACCATCATTGCCTTCAAGTCACTCCTCGGATTTACAGGAGATTTGGGCCAACACACTATGGACTGGACCCTCCTCACTTTGGTGACTTTAGTCGCTATCGTTGGCATGGTCATCGGTACCTTTGTCAGTAAGAAAATCGATTCCAAGCCGCTCCAGAAAGCTTTTGGCTGGTTTGTCCTGATCATGGGACTCTTTATTGTCGGCAAAGAATTGCTTTAAGATTTAACACCTAAACCGCACACGTTATGCATATCCATCCCAACGTCGAACAGATTTATACGGGCTGCTTGGCCCAAGGTGCTTACTTCATCCACTCCAATGGAGAAGCGGTGGTCATTGACCCCTTGCGCGAGTCTGCTCCCTATTTGGAGCGCGCCGAAAAATTGGGCGTCACGATCAAGTTTGTCTTAGAAACCCATTTTCACGCGGACTTTGTTTCCGGACACGTGGCCTTGGCCGAGAAGACGGGAGCGAAAATCGTCTACGGGCCGAATGCCAATCCTGCTTTTGAATTCCATAGCGCCCAGGATGGCGAAATCTTGGAAGTGGGCGATTTAAAAATTAAAGTGTTGCACACGCCTGGACACACCATGGAATCTACCTGCTACTTGCTCATCGATGAGCAAGGAACTGACCGCGCCTTGTTCTCCGGCGACACGCTTTTCTTAGGCGACGTGGGTCGTCCTGACTTGGCACAGAAAGCGGCCAGCATGACCCAGGAAGATTTGGCCAGCACGCTCTTTGATTCGCTTCGCACGAAAATTATGACCTTGAGTCCTGATGTGGTGGTCTACCCTGGTCATGGTGCGGGTTCGGCCTGTGGCAAGAATATGAGCAAGGAAACGGTCGGGACCCTGGGCGAGCAGCTAGAGACCAACTACGCCCTGCGCGTCAACATGTCACGGGAAGAGTTTATCGCCGAAGTCACCGATGGCCTGCTTCCTCCCCCCGCATATTTCCCTGAAAACGTAGCGCTCAATAAGAAGGCTATTCCTGGATTTGAAGAAATTCTCGCCGAGGCAGGCAAAGCCTTTGATCCTGTCGCCTTCGAGGCCATGGCGAATGAAATGGAAGCCCTCGTTCTGGACACGCGCAAGCCCCAGAGTTTTGCGGCGGGGCACATCCCCAACTCTATCAACATCGGGATCGACGGCGGATTTGCCCCTTGGGTGGGCGCCTTGATTCCCGACATCAAACAGAACATCCTCTTGGTCACCGACTTGGGCCGGGAAGAAGAAGTCATCAAACGCATGGCACGTGTCGGCTACGACCGCGTCTTAGGCTACCTCGAAGGTGGTTTTGAAGCTTGGTCTGCCGCTGGCAAGGAAACCGACTCGGTCGAGAGCATCCCGACCTCTGAATTTGCCCAGCGCCTAGCCGCGGATCCCGCTGCCGTGGTATTGGACGTTCGCAAGGTCGGCGAATACACCGCGGAGCGCATGACGACCTCCATCAACCTTCCCTTGGACGACCTCAATGCCCGCTTTAACGAGTTGCCCTCAGGAAATCCCGTGTACATCCATTGTGCGGGGGGCTATCGCTCCATGATTTACAGCTCCATTTTAAAGAGCCGTGGCGTCCACAACATCGTGGACATCCAAGGCGGATTTGGGGCCATCAAGAACCAAGAGGGGATTGAGGTGACCAACTATGTATGCCCAAACAGCGGTGTAGCCATGGCTCCACCCGCTGCAGAGACCGTTACGGAAGGATCCAGCGGTATGACGTTCCTGCAACGACTCCTAGGCCGTTTTGGACGTTAGAGTAGACACTAACGGGCTGGGTAAATGGATTCCCGTTGGCGTTTTGATACTGATCTAATGATCGCTCGTAAAAGAAGGTGGCCTCGTCCACCTTCTTTAGTTTAAAGAGGATTTCCATGCCCTGCTGATCCCACTGGTAGACACGCAGCGTCATGGTATGCGTGCTACCAAGAAAGAACTCATTGGAAATGTCGATGCGCTGCTGCCACTTGTCTTGACCAAATCCGCTACCGTTGACCAAGGGGTCGTCTGTTTCGATGAGCAAG
>DFSS01000038.1 GCA_002381225.1 Flavobacteriales bacterium UBA3431
CTACACTTTCCAGTCTATGACCACGGAGCTCTTCATCGCTCACCTTCGCGTAAGCCTATTGAGCGACGTTCAATGGGAAGAAATGGGGGGGGACGAGTGGATTTTTGGCACGGGCCTCCCCGCGAACTGTCCAGTGGTGGAGCCCACACTCTTTACTTCGGTAGACACTCAGGCGGCGCATTTCATCGCCGACGGCACCCTGCCTTCTGAGACGGAAAACTGGAATACGCATCAGTGGTTGCGCTTTTTTAAGGCCCTGGAAGGTCTACAAGCGGAACCTGCGCTGGATCTGGACAAAGCCTTTCACTTCACTCAATCGGGCAATGCGGAAATTTTTGCAGCATGGGCAGAACTTGCAACCCGAGGCGGGGTCCAAAGCCCGTCACTCGATGAAGAAATGCACCACTTCTTGTACCGCGTTGGACGTCGCAAATTCCTCACCCCACTCTATAAAGCACTCGTGGACGCAGGCCGAAAGGACCTCGCCGTAGCGATCTACCAAAAGGCTCGCCCAGGCTACCACGCTGTGGCGCAAGAAACGTTGGATAAGCTTTTAGGGGATTAAGGATTATTGGGTTAAAGGTTCTGCAAGCTTCATGACTACGAGCGCCATGGATGCTCTAGCCCTAAACAGGCACATACGCTTGAGCACTTTTACGCTTAAACGTTTCTACCCTGAAACCTTTTCACTCCTTGGCCACTCAGCCCACTAGGGACGAGCAATCCAAACCTTACCCAAGCGCTGACGGTAAATGCCCAACTCAGCGTCGTTTGGCCTTTCTGTCAATGGAAGGACCACTCGGTGCATACCATTTACCTCCATGCTCTGTGCTGGGTAGCCCTGTGCCACCAACTCTAGGACACGCTTTGTCGCCAGCGCTTTGGTTTTGAAGGATCCCGTCACCAGGTAGCAGGCGACAGCGCCCGATACCGGAGCCGTGGCCGGCTGCGCCATGGTGGAAGCGGCCTTTACCGGAACTTCCTTCGCTTTGGGCTGAGCGGGTACCAAGGGTACCATCGCCACGGAGCTCTCTTCCTTCGCTGGAACCAGTTCGACCACCGAAGAGGATGCTGGCAAGGAAGGCGCGAAGGCGCGAGGCTGGTTGGTGACAATGAACTCGGTGCGACGATTCGCCCAACGGATGTCATCTGGGCAAACCGAACACTCCATTTCACAAGGCATGGCCGGCTCGGATTCTCCGTGGAACTCGCCGTGGAATTGGTCTTGGGTAATGCCTTGGTTAGCGAAGTAGCGCTCTACAGTACCCAGGCGTTGCTTGGAGAGGGACAGATTGTACGCTTCGGTCCCCTTGCAGTCCGCGTGGGAACGAACGATGACATGGAGTTCGGGCTGTTCGCGCAGAGTTTGTGCGACAAAGGCGAGTTTGGCCTGCTCCTCCGTGGTTAAATCCGAACGGTTGTACCGGTAGTATAAAGGAGGCAAGGTCAAGGTAAGGGATTTGCCTCCGGCCTTCTTCCACTGGCCGGCCTTTTCCGGCAAGCCAGGGTAATCCACCTCGCCTTCTACAGCGATGCTGGCTTGGCGGGCGGCATCTTCGGCAGCGAGGGCCGAATCTTTTTTCGCCTGCTCCTCGAGCAAAGCGGTCATATCGATCTCGAAGCGGAAGATGTTGTCGCCATCAAGGGCAGCCTTTCGGTTCGAAGCAAACCAGCCACTGCCGGCCGCGTCCAAAAAGGGGCTAAAGTCGTCCGCCGTCGAGTTCACATCATCCATCATAAACCACTCTTCGGTCTCCAAATTGAGCATAATCAAATCCAAACCGCCTTGGCCGGGGAAGCCGTTGGAGGCAAAGAAGAGCGTGTCGCCGTGAATGCTGGGGAACATTTCCTTGCCTTCGGTATTGGCAATGCGTAAAGGCTGCGCAGCGGCCCAGCTGGAATCCTTCCAGTCGGCATAGTAGAGATCGGTACCGCCTAGTCCTCCGGGCATGTCCGAAACAAAATAGAGGCGCTGGCGCTTGGCATCCCATGTGGATTGGCCGACGTTGAAGGCATTGTTGTTCAAGGGGAATGCTTCCTCCGGGCCCCATGTACTATCCTCCAGCCGTGAGCGGGAGTACAACTGCAAGCGGAAAAGCCCGTTGAGTTTTTGCAGCTCATTTTTCGTGTAGAATACCCGGTTTTCGCCAAAGGAAACGGGGCCCACGTGGTAGGGTGACGCTTCGGTCAGGGGCTTGTCGCTCATTTCAAACAAGCGGACCTTCGTCGAGTCCCAAACCCACGGCTTGATGTACGGGTCATTGCTGCGCTTGTCCGTTTTTTCGAAGCCTTCTTGGGGCCGGGAGGACGAAAAAATCAATCGGTTTTCCCAGAAAACCGGGGCGAAATCGTCGTTGTCGGAGTTGATGCCTTTGGCCAATTCCATGGTCACCCCACCGGGCAATTCGAGGTGTTCAATTTCACCGCGGTTCTCCCACAACTCCGAACGGCGGTGTGCCGGATAGGCACTGGAGTAGTCGTCCATGCGCTTGGCGGCTTGCTCCGTGCGGCCCAATTGGCGCAGGGCGTCGACGTGGGCAAAAATGACTTCCGCCGAAAAGGGTGCTTCACTCTTATTGGCCTCACGGGCGGCGTCAAAAGCCATCACCGCTTGTTCCGGCATGCTGCTTTCCGAATAGATCAACCCCGCGAGGTTCCATTCTTTCGCCGACTTGAGGGTGGTGCGCTTCAAATATTGAATGGCGGTGGCGTGCTGGCTTTTGGCCCGAAGGCG
>DFSS01000017.1 GCA_002381225.1 Flavobacteriales bacterium UBA3431
GCCCGGGGTGTCACCGGCCCAATAGAAGGGACCCTCTCCCTGGAATTGCTGAACCACTTGACCCAGGGCATTGGTGATTTCAACCTGCGCCGGGGTATTTTCGGGGGATTGAATCCATGTGCCCGCTCGGAAGGGGTTGGGTGCAGCCATCCAGGCCATAGCTGTCTTGTCTTCCGTCTTCAAGGATCCGGCATTGGACATCAAGGGAGTTGGATGTTCCGAAAAGACCACCCATTGGGCATGTCCATCGGTCAATCGTCCATACGAATGATCAGGGGCCAAGGCTGGAATCTGAACTTCATCTAAAAGGTGGTAAGTTCCTTGATTATCAAGAAAATACAATCCCAAAAATTCACCCCCAGAACTCAGCTTGA
Source organism: Flavobacteriales bacterium UBA3431 (assembly GCA_002381225.1). Classification (GTDB taxonomy): domain Bacteria; phylum Bacteroidota; class Bacteroidia; order Flavobacteriales; family Schleiferiaceae; genus TMED14. The sequence goes on from DFSS01000017.1 coordinate 375, forward strand.
ACGAAGCATGGTCGAGGTATTGGCTCGTGTCGCCACTTGCCCACACCATCGCGTGTGCGTTCCCTCCGATGCTGCCACTTTTGAAGCGAAATGCACCCGGATTGCTTGGGTCGTCAGTGAGGGTGAGGCCCACCAATGGCGCACTGGAAGCACCGAGGTTGTAGAGCTCCAACCAATCCGAGTCATCCCCGTTTTGGTCATATACCGTATTTTGATTTGCGCTCTGGGCTTCATTAATCACGATGGCTGGAAATGGGTGCAGTGAATGCGTCGTATACGTGCAAGGCCAGGTGCCCAGCAGCCCTTGGGCGTCTTGCGCCACAAATCGGTATTCAACCTCCGTGACGGAAGTCGAGACGGAAAATTGGCTCCCGTAGGTCCGGTCTCCCGCGGCACCATCCCCATGCAATCCATCGTCATAGAGATCGGTGGACGTCCAAACGGTGCTTCCAGCTGGGCGGTATTGGAGCAACACAGAGGTGGGAGTGCCTTCATCCATGACCACTACGCTGACCTTTACGGGCGCTTGGTTGCTCGCTCCCATCAGTCGGGGCCTCCAAAGTATCGGTTTCGCATTCCCAGCCAGCCATTGATTTTGGGTATGACCCACGCGCTGATTGATAAAGGGGAAAATCCCCTTTTTTACATGCCCGCCTGCGGCCACATGCCAGGCCTCATAGAAATCGGTGGAGTCGTAGCCATAATCCAAAGGATAGGCCGGGTCCGCCGCGACATAGCCCAACATTTGGTTGCGATAGCCCAAGGAGCGATTGACGAAAGCGTTGGAGGATATTTGAGCGTTCACCTCCTCCAAGAATACTTGAAGGCGTAGTTTGTATTCGGGGACCGAGGTAATGCGGTGGTACATGGGATAATTATTGTTTTGATCCCCCCAGGCATGAATGTTCTTGGACGTCCAGTCTTGGTTAATCCAATCCACTCCCAATGTATTGTCCAAGTCGTAGGCGATGTAATGCATCAAGCCGTCCACGGGGGAGTGGTAGAGGTAAAAATTGTTCTTATTGTTGGCATGGTTGTCCCAATGGCCGATGCTGATTTCGACCGCCAACGTGTAGAGGTATTCATTGACATCAAAAACGTCCTCAAGTGCGCAGGGAAGGTCGGCCAAGGGCGTCTGATTCAGTACCTGGATGAAGTGGGCCAAATCGCTGTAGTCATCCGCGGCCTCGTTGGTTTTCAGCTCGTATGCACGCCGGCCGCTGGAGGTGAATTTGTAATCGTTCGGGTCGTTGGATAGATACTCCAGGGTGGCAGGCCATAAGCACTTGTATAGGTTTCCCGCCTTGCCGCCATAGCGTCGTTCGACAAAGTCATCGTTGATGTGCTCCACATTGGCATAAAGGCCATAGTAGTCGCCATTGATGTAGAGCCGAACATGACTTGTACGCGAAGCGCTTAATCCCAGGTCGCTCAGCAAGTGCCAGCCTATGCGTGCACGGTTCATACTGGGGTCGTTATGTTCCCCATTGAGGTTTAATTCCTTGAGGCCTTCCCAACGCGTGCCTGGCGTGAAGCTGTTGAAACTCACCTTGAAGGACTTTTTCCCCGAATACCGTGAAGTGTTCCCTCGAAGTCGAAACCCCACATCATGCATGGTATCGGCCTGCCCATTGTGGACATGAACAAATTGTGCGTGCCATTCCCTGTCGCTGGTCACATTCTGCAGAATCCAAGCCATCGTATCCGCGGGCAAGGTCATATAGACCCTGGGGACAAAAGCCTCCTCAAAGACACGTCCATTGTTGGGATGCGGAATAGGTTGCGCGAACGCAGCAAAAGAGACCATCAACCCAGCCATAATAGCCAGGGAACGAAGCGAAATGTGCATTAATTCTGGGGTTTGGGAGACATGACAAAAGTAAGCGTGCCTCCTTGGATAAGTTGTTGATGGTAGATGCTGTGACCGGGTAGGAGCTGACCGTTCCAAAGCACTTCCTTCACATATACGTTTTTGGGCGATTGCTTGACGGTTTCTATGCGAAGCACGTTGCCATTCTCTAACTGAATGTTGGCGCTTTTCACGCTGGGGCTGCCCAACTCATAGGTGGCCGAACCGGGTGTCACCGGGTAGAAGCCCAAGGAGCTGAAGAGATACCAGGCGGACATTTGGCCGGCATCGTCGTTGCCACAAAGGCCATCCGTTTCAGGGCCGTACATGTCGCGGCATATCGTTCGGACCCAATACTGCGTCTTCGACCGATTACCCGTCCAATTGTAGAGGTAGGGAATGTGGTGAGAAGGCTCATTGCCGTGCACATAGTTCCCTAGGATGCCGTCCCTGGTGACATCCTCTGTGTGCGCAATGGCTTCGTCGGGCAATTCCATCGTGAATAAGGAGTCCAAACGCTGCACAAAGACTTTCTCTCCGCCCATGACTTGCATCAAACCAGGTACGTCATGCGGCACGTAAAAGCTATAATTCCAAGCATTCCCTTCAATGAAGCCTTGGTTGTGGGTGCTTAGTAGGTCGAATTCTGACTTGTAGGCTCCGCTGCTGAGCTTGGGGCGTGCCCAGCGAATACTCGGGTCAAAAGTGTTTTTAAACGCTTGTGAACGCTTCAGGTAGGCTTTGTTCAGCCGAATATTGGGATGATCCGTTCCTGTATAGAAATTATGATAGGGGGTTTGACGTCGAGCGAGCTCTGCGACGCACCAATCGTCGTAGGCGTATTCTAAGGTCTTGCTCACCGATGCACCCACGACATCTTCCGGCACATAGCCCTTGTCCATGTACTCGCCCAAGCCGTCGTAGCCACGCCAGCTGGAGGAGCTCACGGCCAGCTTCAGGGCTTGGTCCCAGTCTACGCCCGTCATGCCCTTGGCCGCGGCATCCGCTAACACACTCACGCCATGGTAGCCGATCATGCACCAGTTTTCATTGGCCCAGTGACTCCAGACCGGCAGGGCTTGGTGCACGCTCTGCTCGCCGTGGGCAAGCATGGATAATACGGCGTTCCGGTTGTGTTCCGGTTGAAAGAAATTGAACCAAGGATGGAGAGCGCGGTAGGTGTCCCAAAGGGAGAACACGGTCAGATTGGTGAAGGCCTCCGCTTGGTGGATATTGCCGTCCAAGCCGCGGTATTGCCCATCGACATCTTGAAAGACGTGGGGGGCCATCATGCTGTGATAGAGTGCGGTATAGAAAGTGGTTTGGTCCGCTTGCGACAGGAATTCCCCTTGAATCCGATTCAACTGCGCATTCCAGTGCCCTTGAGCCACCTCCATGGCCACCTGAAAGGGCATGGCTTCCGCTCGCAAGTTGGCGAGCGCGCCGGCTGTTGAAACCCCACTGAGGGCAAAAACCACTTCTAAAGGTTTTTCGTCTGGGGCAAAGGTGAATTCTGCTCGCACTGCTCGGCCGGCCATCTCGGGAAAGTTCTCAAACTCCTTGAATCGGCGGTAAAAGCCGCGGTAGGGCGTTTGGTCGTCCTTCTGGTGCCGGTAGCGCTGAATGGGCCGGCTAAAGGACGCCGCAAAGTAGATGTAGCGATCGCGTGCCCAGCCCGACACATGGCGGTAGCCCGTAATCAGGGTGTCATTTTCCACGCGAAGGCTCGACCACAGGACTTTCCCTTCGTATCCGTAAATGCCGTTGACGAGGTCAAGCAGAAGGGCGGCACTGTCCTCGGCGGGGTAGGTATAGCGGTGAAAGCCCGTGTGGGTGTTTGCGCTGAGCTCCGCCAAAACGCCCGAACGTTCCAACTGCACGCGGTAGTAGCCTGGCTCAGCGGCCTCTGTTTCCTTGTCAAAAGTTTCGAAGTAGCCCGTAGCGGGATCCTTCCCATCTCCTGGGCGAAGGGATTCTCCTTTCTTCACAGGAAGCAGAGAAAAATCCCCTAAATCGCTGTGCCCCGTTCCGCTGAAATGCGTGTGACTGAAGCCAAAAATGGTCCCGTCTTCGTACTGGTACCCCGCACAATAGCCATATACCTCGGGGTTATAGGCGCCATTCGGCAGGGCATAGGGGACCAAACGCGTATCTGGACTTAGCTGCACCATGCCAAAGGGTACGACGGCTCCTGGAAAAGTGTGGCCCATGCGTTCCGTCCCCAGAAAGACGTTGACATCCTTTAAATGCTGACCTGCAGCGCTCACCGC
>DFSS01000029.1:0-791 GCA_002381225.1 Flavobacteriales bacterium UBA3431
TGGGTTTCTGTTTCGGGCATATTCTGAAAGTTCATCCCATACAGGCCAGCCAAAAAGGTAATGGGCAGAAAAATGGCGCTAAACACGGTCAGCACCCGCATGACTTCGTTCGTCCGCTGTCCCACACTAGACAAGTACAAAGACTCCAGCGAATCGAGCATAGACCGAAGCGAATCCATGCGGTCGATGCATTGCATGGCTTGATCCCGTACATCCCGGAAATAGGGATGGTGCTCGACCTTGATGAAGGCCGAGGTTTCGATATTGCCTAATACTTCTTTCATTGGAATCAAGGCGCGGCGCAAAAGAGTTAAATCACGCTTGAGCTGGAGCACTTGGGTCATGACGGCCGGACTGGGTTCGTGAACGACCCCCTGCTCCAGAGCGTCCAATTGATCCTCCATGTGGCTCAAGGCCTCGCCATAGGGCAAAATGACGGCTTCCAAAAGGCGGTATACGAGGTAGTCCACAGGGCGTTGACGCACGATGCCTCTACCCTCTTGGATGCGGGTGCACACAGCCTCAAAGCGGTCCTGAACTTTCTGCTGCACCGTAATAACGTAGTCCTTGGTCAGGATGAAGGATATGTGTTCCAGCTTCACCCGGGATCCCTTGCGTTTGACAATGCTCTTGGCGGACAAGAACAAGGCCTCCGGATATTCCTCCATCAAGGGGCGTTGTTTGGCATCGATGGCGTCCATCATCATGTGTGGATTGAGCCCAAGTGCCTCGCGCCATTGCAACCAAGCGGACTCCTCCGGATAACCCCGAAAATTGAGCCAATGGACGCG
>DFSS01000029.1:1113-1812 GCA_002381225.1 Flavobacteriales bacterium UBA3431
CAAAACCCCTATTTTTGCCCCCATGCCTGTACTTAGCATTGTCATCCCCGCCTACAACGAAGGGCCCACGATCCACTTTATCTTGGACAAAGTCCTCGCCGTGCAATTGCCTGGCGGCTGGACCAAAGAAGTCATTATTGTGAACGATTGCTCCAAGGATGACACCGAAGCAGCTATTCAGGCCTGGGCGGCGGGCCATCCTGCCCTGCCTATCCGATACCATGCGCACAAGGTCAACCAAGGCAAGGGCGCGGCCCTGCATACAGGTATCGCTCAGGCCACGGGCGATTACGTGATTATTCAAGACGCAGACCTCGAATACGATCCCGAGGAATACAACCTGCTCCTGCAGCCCGTTTTAGCGGGCCAAGCCGACGTCGTTTATGGATCGCGCTTTATGGGCGGCAACCCGCACCGCATCTTATTTTTCTGGCATTCGCTGGGCAATAAATTCCTCACCTTCCTCTCCAATATGTTCACCAATTTGAACCTCACGGATATGGAAACCTGCTACAAGCTCTTTAAGCGCGAGATGATTCAATCCCTGCATTTGACCGAAAAGCGATTTGGTTTTGAGCCCGAGGTGACGGCCAAAATTTCCCGCATCCCCAAGGTCCGCATCTACGAAGTAGGCATCTCCTACTACGGGCGCACCTTTGAAGAGGGCAAGAAAATTGGCTGGAAGGATGGATTTCGTGC
>DFSS01000029.1:2115-5308 GCA_002381225.1 Flavobacteriales bacterium UBA3431
GACTGCTTATACGCGGTCTCATACCAAAACCTAAAACAAAAAAAGCGCGACCCCGAGGGGCCGCGCTTCACGTTTCCAGAAGTCCGCGCGGGGCGCTTACTTGACTTCTTCAAATTCTACGTCGGTCACGTCGTCTGCACCACCACCTGCCGAAGCATCTGGTCCAGGCTGACCGCCGTCCCCGGCTTCTTGCTGTGCCTTGTACATCTCCTCTGAAGCATTTTTCCAGGCTTCATTGATCTGCTCCATGGCTGCATCGATTGCCGTGATTTCTTGAGAGGCATGGGCCTTCTTGAGGTTCTCCAAGGATTCCTCAATCGCGCCCTTCTTATCACCGAGTTTGTCGCCAAACTCGCCAAGTTGCTTCTCCGTTTGGAAAATCATCTGATCCGCTGCATTGAGCTTGTCAACGCGCTCTTTCGTAGCCTTGTCCGCGTCGGCATTGGCCTCGGCCTCCTTCTTCATCTTCTCGATTTCCTCTTGGCTCAAGCCGGAAGAGGCCTCGATGCGGATTTTCTGCTCTTTGCCGGTGGCCTTATCCTTGGCGCTTACGTTCAGGATGCCGTTGGCGTCGATGTCAAAGGTGACCTCAATCTGAGGAGTACCGCGGGGGGCGGGGGGAATGCCGTCCAAGTGGAAGCGCCCGATGGTCTTGTTGTCTTTGGCCATGGGACGCTCGCCCTGCAAGATGTGGATTTCTACGCTGGGCTGGTTGTCGCTCGCCGTAGAAAATACTTCAGACTTCTTCGTGGGAATGGTCGTGTTGGCTTCGATCAACTTGGTCATCACGCTGCCCATGGTTTCAATACCCAAAGACAAAGGCGTCACGTCCAGTAAGAGCACGTCCTTCACGTCGCCAGCGAGCACGCCGCCTTGGATAGCGGCACCAATGGCCACTACCTCGTCGGGGTTCACCCCTTTGTTGGGCTCCTTGCCGAAGAACTTCTTCACGGCGTCTTGGATGGCTGGGATTCGGGTAGAACCACCGACCAAGATGACGTCGTCAATGTCGCCCGTCGATAGGCCAGCGTTTTTCAACGCAGACTTACAGGGAGCAATGGTGCGCTCGATTAAGTCGGCCACAAGGCGCTCAAAGTCCGCCCGCGACATGGTCTTCACAATGTGCTTGGGACCGCTTGCTGTAGCCGTGATATAGGGGAGGTTGATTTCGGTGCTCGTTGTGCTTGACAACTCAATTTTTGCCTTCTCTGCAGCCTCTTTCAGGCGCTGGAGGGCCATCGCGTCTTTGCGCAAGTCAATGCCTTCCTCTTTTTCAAACCCTTCGGCCAACCAGTTGATGATGCGGTCATCAAAATCGTCGCCACCAAGGTGGGTGTCGCCGTCGGTTGACTTTACTTCAAAAACGCCGTCGCCCAACTCCAGGATGGACACGTCGTGGGTACCGCCACCGCAGTCAAACACAACAATTTTCATGTCGCGATTCTGCTTGTCGATGCCATAAGCCAGGGCGGCTGCCGTGGGCTCGTTGATGATGCGTCGCACCTGAAGACCTGCGATCTCGCCCGCTTCTTTGGTCGCTTGACGCTGTGCATCGTTAAAATAGGCGGGAACCGTGATGACGGCTTCCGTTACATCCGTGCCCAAATAATCTTCGGCGGTCTTCTTCATTTTCTGAAGGATCATGGCCGAAAGCTCTTGCGGCGTGTATTGGCGGTCATCAATCACCACGCGGGGGGTGTCGTTATCGCCCTTGACGACTTCGTAGGGAACACGGCCAACTTCTTTGGCGACGTTGCTGTACGATTCGCCCATGAAGCGCTTGACCGAGAATATCGTTTTCTTGGGGTTGGTGATGGACTGACGCTTGGCGGGGTCTCCGACTTTGCGCTCTCCGCCCTCCACAAATCCAATGACGGATGGGGTGGTTCGCTTGCCTTCGGCGTTGGGGATGACCACCGCTTCATTGCCTTCCATGACGGACACACACGAGTTGGTGGTGCCTAAGTCAATTCCTATGATTTTACCCATGTTGAATGCTTGAGTTATTCGTGAATTTGGCCTCGTAAGGTCAAACCCCGTACCAAAGCCTCAAGCGAGACAAAATGTCAGTTACATGTCAGCGTATCCAGGAAACTGGCTTTGGCAAAGCGCAGGCTGCATGTCAATTTGCCAAAAACGAGGCTATCCAAGGAGCGGTCTGCCAAGCCCAAATTAGGGCGATCCAAGCTGGCCGTGCTCGCAAAAATGCCTGCCCCACCCTGAACATTCGTATAAAAGGGCGGATCCTGGAGGATGGTGTTAGAGGGCTGCGTGACGGATATGTAGGTCGCCAAATCGTCCGTGCCGGCCGTCAAGTGCAGCGTGAACCCACGGAAAAAGCGGATGTATCCAGGCTTAATGGGCAAGGATTCCGCCAAGAACTGGTAGTACTCTTGGTAGGTGAGCGTCGTTTTGCTGGTCGCTCCGCCATTGAGTGTACTGCCTAGCTGGTAAGGCAAGCGGTAGCGCACCGTGTGGCGCGTAGAATCCGATTGCTGGTGTTCCGGCATCTCCATATAAAGAAAGTCGATGTAGCCCTGGTAGGCGCGCGCATTCCTAGCTTGGTTCCATTCAATCTCTTGGCCCTTGGTCGACGTCATGTTCAACCGCTGAATGCCAATGGGCGTCGGCTTTTTCAAGGTGAAGGACTCCGAATTCACCATAGGCGTGATCGCGGTGGCCAACACAGGGCTGGCGGAATCTTTCTGGAGGATCAGCTTGTAGTCCCAATCCAGGCGGTTCGAGTTGGAGGTGAACCCAGGGAGGATAAGGCGGTACAATCGGTGGCCTTGGCTGGTAAATAGGCCGGAGTCCTTGGGGGTGTCGTACGTGACTTCCAAGGTCTTGTCCCAGGCAAGTTGCCCGTTTTCCTTGAAGGCCTGGATGCGGGCGAGCAAATTCGGGTAGTAGAGGCTATCAGGGTGAGCGCTGCCCCCATTGGGACCCTCTTGGCCCAAATAGGCGCGACCGACCCGCACATACTGTGTATCCGAATCTGGATTCAGAGTACAGTAGACAATGGGCACGTTTTCAAAGGGTGCCGTAACGTCCAATGTATTGTCGCAGGAGGCCCAAAGGGCTACTGCCGCGAGGGCGATCCAAAGCTTCTTACCAACCATAGCGTTCAAAGATACCACCGAACTGCGTTGTACTTTTGAGCCAAATCCCTCGAAATCATGTCTACGGCAAAAAA
>DFSS01000012.1 GCA_002381225.1 Flavobacteriales bacterium UBA3431
GGTGCCGGAGTAATGGATTGCCATTTGACGATGTCCAGGGTATCACTGGCGGCTTGAGTGAAGGCCGCCTTCATGCCTGGGGCCAGCAGCACAAAAAAGTCATTGGTGGCCGACATGCCTGGGGCGCCAATCGTCAAAGTCAAGCGCAAGGAGTCTCCGGTACATTTGGAGAGGTTGGGCGCTTGAACAAGATCAAGGGTTTGGGCTCCGAGCGAGGCGGAAAGCAAAAACAAGGTTGCTAGGGTGATTCGGCGAATCCAAGCCATGAGGAGGTTTCTTTAAGGATAATTAAACAAAGGTAAGGAGTTTGGGTGGCAAAGTGTTTTGTTTTTCCCAAGCGACCCCCCTCAATGCCTCTGCGTTTAGCTCCAATGAGATTGCGGAATGAGGCTTTGGTTTAAGCGATGGATTTCTTCGAGCGTACGACCTAGTTTGATCCATTCTGAGCGCTCAGAGGCCTACATTTGAGTCATGAAACCAAATGAACCGCTGGCCTTTTTTCGCCACGCCCTCCTCCGGATACGTCAAGCCCTCAACGGTGTTGCATTGACCTGGGAGAGCGAACTCACCATGCGGGTTCATCTCCTGGCCGCGGTGGTGGTCAGCGGACTGGGGGTTTGGGTCGAATTGTCCACCACGGAATGGGCCATCCTCTTCAGCCTTTATGGATTGATTATGGGGCTGGAATTAGTGAATTCAGCCATCGAAGCGCTGTGCAATTATATCCAACCTGAGGACCATCCAGCCATCAAACGAACCAAGGACATCGCCGCCGGCGCAGTACTCTTGGCCTCCGTTTTTGCCGTAGCGACGGCCGTCGTCCTCTTCTATCCCAAAATAGCCTCTCTCCTCGCATCTTCCTACTAGTTTGGAACCACTATGAACTGGAAAACTCGCATTCACGAAGCTTTTGCCGACCATTTGGCCATTTGCCAAACGCTCCAAAACGAAAACCCTCATTACAATTGGGTGGGATTTTATTGGATGGATTCTGACGCCCGGATGCTCGAACTTGGGGCCTACGTGGGGGCAAGCACGGACCACACCCGCATTCCTTTTGGCAAAGGGATTTGTGGGCAAGTGGCGGAAAGCGGAGAGGTCTTCGTCGTGCCAGATGTGCATGCGCAAGACAATTACTTGGCCTGCTCCATCGAAACGCAGTCCGAAATTGTTGTACCCATCTACAAAGACGGGGATCTCATCGGTCAACTCGACATTGATAGCCACACCAAAGGTGCTTTTGGCCCTGCGGATCAAGCCAAACTGGAAGCCGTCTGCCGGGCGGTGGCCGAAGCCTTGTAAACGCCTTATTGATTGAATCGGATGGCCTCGACGGGATCAAGCCGGGCCGCCATGGAAGCGGGCGCAAGGCCGGACAACAGACCGATGGCCGCGGACAACAAAACACCTGTGGCGACGTTGCTCACACTCATGGCCAATTCAAAGCCCGATATCGCGGTGCCCGCCGCCATCAATCCGGCCACGAGGATCAGCCCTGCCACCCCCCCCACAACCGACAAAAGCGTCGATTCAACCAGGAACTGAGTGAGGATAAAGACCCGAGTGGCTCCGAGGGCTTTTTGGATGCCTATTTGACCCGTTCGCTCGCGTACCGAAACGAACATGATGTTCGCAATACCAAAGCCGCCCACGAGGATGGAAAATCCACCGATGACCGTTCCAGCCATGCCGATTGCACCAAACATGGTGTCCAAGCCCTGTGAAAAAACGGAGGATTCGTTCAAGGTAAAATCGTCTTCTGAAATAGGTTTGAGGCGGCGGATGGCCCGCATGTGCATGCGGAGGTCTTCTTTAAGTTCCAAGGTGGTGTATCCGGGTTTGACCTTCGCCTGAATGGCCGACCCCCCCATTTCATCCCCCTTGAGCGCCGTGAACAGCGTCGCGGGAATAAGCATCTTCGTATCATGGCTTTGGCCAATCAGATTGGCTCCTTCCTTCGGCAGAACACCAATGATGACAAAGGTTCGGCCAAAGCATTGGACACTCTCGCCCACGGCATTTCCCGTTGGAAATAGCCCCGAGGCAATGTCGGCGCCGAGCACTGCGACATTTCGACCCGAATTCATTTCACCTTCAGAGAAATAACGCCCTTTTTCCAAGTTGAGGGCGTTTAATGCACCATAGTGGTACGTCACCCCATTGACTTCCACGCGCTCTACACTCGAGTTGCCCATTTTCACCGTCTCATTGCTTCCAACGATGTAGGTGATGAAATCGGCTGTTCTAGGGCTGCGTGCGTGGAGGCGCTTGAAGTCATTCATGCCCACTTCCGGGCGCTGGAAATATTTCCACCATGCATATTCCCCGTCCCCTCCGCCCCAAGGCCATTTTTGAACGTATACCACGTCACTCCCCAAGCTGTCCACGGATTGCCGAATGTTCCGCTCAAGGCTGTCTACAATGGCATAGACTGCGATGATGGCGAAGATGCCAATGGTGATTCCCAGCAGGCTTAAAAAGGTTCGCAACCGATTGGAAACCAATGCCATCCAGGCGAAGCGGAAGGATTCAGAAAGGAGGGCGGATATTTTGCGCATGAGCCCTGAAAATTACAAAGTCCATGCCATGGAATCCCTACCTTTGATTTTTGATTTTTTCTCGTCCATGTCTGTGCTCACTCCTGTCCGTTCTGCTTTGATTTCCGTCTTTCACAAGGACGGTCTTGCCCCCATCCTTCACGCATTGCACGAACAGGGGGTGGCCTTGTATTCCACAGGGGGCACCCAAGCATTCATCGAGTCGGAAGGACTTCCCTCCACCCCCATCGAAGACGTGACGGGATTCCCGAGCATCCTGGACGGCCGGGTCAAGACCCTCCACCCGAATGTCTTCGGGGGAATTTTGTGGCGCCGGAGCCATCCTGCCGATGCACAAACGGTCGCTGAGCGCAACATCCCCAGCTTTGATTTGGTCATCGTGGACCTTTATCCTTTTGAGGATACGGTGGCTTCGGGAGCATCCGAAGCGGATATCATCGAGAAAATTGACATCGGAGGTATCTCCCTCATTCGCGCGGGGGCCAAAAACTTTACGGATGTCTGGATGGTATCCTCGCGCCGAGACTATGCAGACGTACTGCGCATCCTCACGGAGCAAGGGGCTCAAACCACCTTGGCGCAGCGCAAAGCTTTTGCTGCCCGGAGCTTTCAAGTCAGTCACCACTACGATGGGGCGATTGCTGCCTGGTTTGCCGACGGATCCAAGCCCTTCCCGGGTCTACCTGGCGAGCGCCGGGCACTTCGTTATGGGGAGAACCCCCACCAGCCGGCATGGTTTATTGGCAACCTGGACGAACTCTTCATCCAGCACAATGGCAAAGAGCTCAGCTACAACAACTTGTTGGACATCGATGCGGCGATACTTTTCTGCGCTGAGGGCGGCGAAGATCCTACGGTAGCCATCATCAAACACAACAATGCTTGCGGCATTGCCTCTGCCGATACCTTGAGCCAAGCTTGGGATCGCGCATTGGCCGTTGATCCGGTGTCTGCCTTTGGAGGTGTGATCGCCTGCAACGAGACCATTGAGGAAGAAACGGCTACCAAAATGAACGATTTGTTCTTTGAGGTGGTCATCGCACCACGGTATAGTGTGGGGGCTTTGGACATCTTGAAGAGCAAGAAAAACCGCATCATTCTCGAAAGCCAGCCCTGTGACTGGCCCCAGCATTTGGTGCGTTCCACCTTGAATGGCGTCCTTCTCCAAGCTCGTGACAGCCACCGCGACAGTGAAGCGGATTTGACGGTAGCCACGAAGCGCGCACCCTCCGCGCAAGAAGTCGACGATTTGCTTTTCGCTTCTGCCGTGTGCAAGCACACAAAGAGCAATACGATTGTTTTGGCGAAAGACCGCCAGCTCATCGCGAGCGGAACAGGCCAAACCTCGCGTGTAGACGCCTTGAAGCAAGCGATTCAGAAGGCGGAATCTTTCGGAATTTCACTCGAAGGTGCCGTGATGGCCTCCGATGCATTTTTTCCTTTCCCAGATTGTGTGGAAATTGCATACGAAGCTGGCATCCGGGCAGTGATACAACCAGGAGGATCCATTAAGGACCAACTGAGTACCGATTACTGTGACGCCAACGGCATGGCTATGGTCATGACGGGCATTCGCCATTTTAAACATTGACATACGAAGACCATGGGACTGTTTGACTTTTTGACCTACGACATCGCGATTGACCTCGGAACGGCCAATACGCTAATCATTCACAACGACAAGGTGGTCGTCGACGCTCCGTCCATTGTGGCGATGGACCGCACAACCAATGCCATTCTAGCCATTGGCCACGAGGCCATGCAAATGCACGGCAAGACGCATGAAAACATTCGGACCGTCCGCCCCTTGAAAGACGGCGTCATTGCGGACTTCGTCGCCTCCGAACACATGATTCGCGAGATGATCAAGAGCATTCCCGTGTTGAAAAACAAGTGGCTCACCCCCTCCTTGCGGATGGTTATTTGCATTCCTTCGGGCATTACCGAAGTGGAAAAGCGCGCCGTTCGCGACTCCGCAGAGCATGCCAATGCCAAGGAAGTGTACCTCATCCACGAGCCTATGGCCGCAGCCATCGGTATTGGCGTGGACGTACTTGAACCCAAGGGCAACATGATCATCGATATCGGTGGCGGTACCACCGAAATTGCAGTTATGGCTTTGGGCGGTATCGTCTGCGACAAGAGTGTGAAAGTGGCGGGGGACGTCTTCACCAACGACATCGCCTATTACATGCGTTCGCAGCACAACCTTTACGTCGGGGAGCGCACCGCCGAAATGATCAAGATCAACGTCGGCGCAGCCATCGAGAACTTGAGCTCACCTCCCGATAATATGAGCGTTCAGGGCCGCGACTTGATCACCGGAAAGCCCAAACAGGTGGATATTTCCTACAAAGAGATTGCGCGTGCGCTGGACAAATCCCTCACCCGCATCGAGGACGCCGTGATGGAAGCGCTTTCGATGACGCCTCCCGAATTATCGGCCGACATCTACAATTCGGGTATTTACATGGCCGGCGGTGGATCCATGCTGCGCGGATTAGACCAGCGTATTTCAGCCAAAACCGACCTGCCTGTCTACGTCGCAGAGGATCCCTTGCGTGCCGTGGTTCGAGGTACGGGGATTGCCTTGAAAAATCTGGAGAAATACCGGACCCTTTTGATGCGTTAAGGGCATGTGGAACGTCCTGCGCTTTTTCTTGCGCTATCGGCTTATTCTCATCTTCCTGGGACTCCAGATGACCGGGTTAGCCTTGACGTACCGCGATTCCCCGATGCATACTTCGCTTTACTGGTCTCGGGTACTCGAAACCCAAGCCCAGTGGAATGCCACCACGAATGGTTGGCGCGCCTATTTTGACCTAGAATCGGACAACCGACGCTTGCAAGCGGAGAATGCGGCATTGCGCGCCCAATTGAGCCAACCGGCATCCCGGTCCGCCAATGCGGTGGACAGCAATCAATTCTTTTGGACGGCCAGCGAAGTCATCTACTCGACCTCCCACCTGTTGAACAATGTACTCTTGCTCAACCGGGGAAGCCAAGACGGCGTCAAACCCGGTCAAGGGGTCCTGTCCTCCGACGGCGTTTTGGGCGTGGTCAGCCAAACAAGCCCACATTTTGCCAAAGTCATTTCTGTCCTGCATAGCGAGTCGCGCATTTCGGGTACCGTTACGCGTTCAGGGCACTTTGGTACCGTCGTGTGGCATGGCGGGGCGGCCAACTTGGTAGACTTTGAAGACATTCCCCTCGAAGCACAGCTCCAACCGGGAGACACCGTCGTGACGGATGCCCGTTCGGCCATTTTCCCATCGGGTTGGCCCATTGGACTTGTCGTTGCCGTGGATACCGATTCGTCCTCGTTTACCCAACGCGCGGTCCTCCGAATTTGGGGCGGGGTTAGCCGGCAGCAAGCCGCCTATGTGGTCAAAAATGCCCTCGCCGAAGAACAACGAGCCCTTTTGGAACCATGAGACAGTGGCAACCTTGGGCGCTCTGGTCGCTCGCAATCCTGCTCTTTCAAAGCTTTGTGCTAAGTCAAGTCCATTTATATGGCTACTTGAATCCCTATCTCTATGTCTTGATCATTCTGCTCGCTCCGGCTACGTGGTCCCGCATGGCCTTGCTATGGACGGGGGCCATTTTGGGGGCCTGGATGGATTTCCAAATGCATAGCGGGGGCATGCACATGATGGCAAGCAGCCTCTTGGGCTATTTCCGGCCCGCCCTCTTGGCTTCTGTCTTGCCCCGTGCCGCCGAAGAAGACCTGGGCTTTACGCTCTCCGATATGGGGGCAGGAAAGTGGATCACGTATACGGGCTTGAGTGTGGCCGCCCACCATGCCTACCTATTTGCGGTGGATGCCCATGGCCTCTACGCCTTCTGGGGCTATGTATGGCGCACGATATTGTCGACGGCCACAACCACTTTGTTGCTCTATTTGGCCGCTAGCTTCATAAAACCGAGTGGGAAGCGATGAAGCGCATCAGCCTCTACTTCTTCCTACTCTTGGGTGCCACGGGCATCTTTATCGCTCGGCTTTTCTACATCCAGCTCATTGATGAGCGCTACACGCTGAACGCCGCCAACAATGCCCAGCGCATTGAAAAAGTATTTGCCCCACGGGGCGTCATGTTGGACCGCAATGGCCAAGTCATGGCCTCCAACCAAATCGCCTATGATGTGGAGGCGACGCCTCGACTTATGAAGGATGTGGACACCGTTCGGCTCGCCTTCCTACTCGGGGAAGAGGTGGATCGCCTCAAGCGCTCGCTCCGGAAAGCCAAAGTGTATTCCCCCTTTCGTCCAAGCGCCATCTTGCGGGGCTTGACGGCCAATGACTACGCCCGTATTCAAGAAGAGATTTCCTTCTATCCAGGCATTCAATTGCGCCGACGTATCCTCCGTAAATACATCACGCCAACGGGAGGCAATGTGCTCGGATATGTATCGGAAGTCAATGACTACCTCCTGAGTAAAAAGCCCGAATATGAAATGGGCGATTACATTGGTATTTCCGGGATTGAAGCGAGCTACGAGGAGAACCTTCGTGGGCGAGCAGGGCGCCGCTACATCACGGTCGACAACCTCAACCGAGATGTTGGACCCTTACAAGGTGGGAAGTACGACCAAAAACCTGTCCCAGGAGAGAACCTGACCCTCACCCTCGACGCGACACTTCAAGCCTATGGGGAACTCCTGATGTCAGGCAAACGGGGGTCCATTGTCGCCATCGAACCCCAAACTGGGGAAATCCTGGCCCTCGTGAGTGCGCCCAACTACGACCCCAACGCTCTAGTAGGGCGCTATCGCTCCCGGAATTACTCCCGCCTGTATACGGATTCGATCAACAAACCCCTCTATGACCGCGGCATTCTGGCCGAATATCCACCCGGGTCCCCATTCAAGGTCCTGAATGCTTTAATCGCCTTGCAGGAAGGCGTGGTATCGCCTGCCACCCAATACACCTGCATTGACGGCTACCATTTCGGGCGATTGCATGTGGGATGCCACTGCAAGGCCGGAACCTTGGATTTGCGCGGCTCCATTTCAAAGTCCTGCAACAATTACCACTGCCAAATCCTGAAAAAAACGCTGGACAAATACCCCACAGCCTCTCAAGGTTTGGACCAGTGGAACAAGCATGTGACAAGCTTTGGCCTCGGGCAATTCCTCGGGGTGGACCTCCCCACCGGCCGCAAGGGCTTTGTTCCCAATGGTGCCTACTACAACCGCGTATACCGCACGGACCGTTGGAAATCCCCCACCGTCATTTCCCTGGCTATTGGCCAAGGTGAATTGGTGGTGACTCCCATTCAGCTGGCAAATGTGGCGGCCGCCATGGCCAATCGGGGATATTGGTACACGCCCCACGTCGTCCGACAGGTAGGTTCGAATCCCGTGGATCCAGAAATTTTCCACTTCAAGCACATGACCACCATTGATCCCGAACACTTCGATGTGATCATCCAAGGCATGGCGGATGTTTTTGAAAGTGGCACGGCACGGGCCTCGCGCCTTGAAGGCCTTCCCATGGCGGGCAAAACCGGCACGGCAGAGAATCCCCACGGACAAGACCATTCCATCTTCATGGCCTTTGCTCCGGTGGACAATCCAAAGATTGCCTTGGCCATCATTGTGGAGAATGGATACTGGGGTTCCCGTTGGGCCGCCCCGATTGCGAGCCTAATGATGGAGCAGTACATCCATGGCCAAATCAGCCGTCCCGCACTCGAAAAAACGATGGTTGAAGGCAGCCTTGTTGGAGAATACCGCGTACAAAGTGTCAAAACTGAACTCCCCCCCTATTGATATGCAAAGGCAAAGTGGATGGTTCGGCAAACTAGACGGCCTGGCGGTAGGCCTCTTCGGCTTCCTCGTGCTCTTTGGCTGGATGAATATCTACGCCACAGTGAATCCCGAAATTGACGGATTTGGCTGGGATTGGAACAACGAAGCGGGACGTCAACTGCTGTTCATGGGGCTCAGCGCTGTATTGATTCTCGTGGTCCTTTTGAGCGATGCCCGCTTATACGAAGCCCTGACCGTCCCAATCTACCTCGCAACCTTGGCCCTCTTACTGGCTGTTTTGGCTGTCGGCAAGGAAGTCGGTGGCAACAAGAGTTGGCTCGAACTAGGGGGTTTTGGCCTGCAGCCTTCGGAATTTGCCAAAATGGGGGCTGCACTCATGACTGCCCGCATGCTTTCGCAGCGCGGCGTGGACCTCCGGCAGTGGCGCGCACGATGGGTTCCTGCCATCGCGGCTTTTCTCCCCATGGCGCTGATTCTCCTTCAACCCGATACGGGATCGGCCTTGGTATTCTTTGGATTCATGCTCGTTTTTTACCGAGAAGGCCTTCCTGGGTACTTCATATTCCTTGGACTTGGGGCCATCGTGGTCTCCGTTTTAGCCTTGGCCTTTTCAAGTACGACTGTCCTCGTACTCATCGCGCTGGGGAGCCTTGTAGCCCTAGGCCTGGACCGACTGCAACGCCGTCTCAAATTCCGCACCGTCCTCCGCCACCCCGCCATTTGGTATGGTCTTTTGGCCATGGGATGGGCCCTGACTGTCAACCAAGTCTTTAACTCCGTCCTTCAGCCCCACCAGAAGCTTCGCGTTCAACTGCTGCTCGGGCAGGTGGATCAACCCAGTGCTGCGGGATACCAAACCGCCCAGTCGCTGATTGCCATTGGCTCGGGGGGCTTTGTGGGCAAGGGCTACATGCAAGGCACCCAAACGCGTTTGAATTTTGTGCCTGCACAGACCACCGATTATATTTTCTGCACCGTTGGCGAGGAATGGGGCTTTATGGGCTCCCTGATCGTTCTGTTGGCGTTTGCGGGCCTAATTGGGCGCATTCTCTACTTGGCCGAACGGCAGAAAGAGGCCTTTTCCCGGATATACGGATTTGGAATCGCCTCCATTTTGCTCATCCACTTCCTAATCAACATCGGTATGACGCTGGGCTTGGTCCCCGTCATTGGCATCCCACTCCCTTTCTTTAGCTATGGCGGCTCGTCCTTATGGGCGTTCACCTTGATGCTTTTCATCTTTCTGCGCTTGGACTCCCAGCGCTGGAATACCCTCTAAGCGCACCAAACGGGAGGACATAAAAAAAGGGGCACCCATCGGGTGCCCCTTGTCCGTTTTTATCTAAGCGCTCAGGCTCAGTAGAACTTTCCGCGGTAGTCTTCTACATCAGCCCCATCAATCAGTGCCTGGAACAAGGCCGACTGTACGCGCTGGCGAAGCTGGTTGTTTTGCGCCGCGACATCGCCGGCGTTGGCGTTCAAGCCGGGATTCTCAATGATATTCAAAACCTTGTATTGGTATACGCCGTTCAAACCATCCAATACATCCGACATGTATCCGACAGGGGAACCCACTGCGGCCCCTACGATGCGTGCTTCACGGCCTGCTCCGGGTAGGAAGAGGCTGGATAGGCTAACCGTGGCCTTTTGGGCCGCCGGCTTCATGCCCTCCCACTGGGACTTGAGGTAACGCACCTTCGCGTGGTTCGTGGCCAGCATGCGGAGTTCGTCGCGTACTTCATCCACGCTCTTGTATCCGGGTTCGTAGACCGCCGTCAACTGGGCCACCACGTAGTTCTGGTAGTTGTTGTTTATGACCCCCACCTCATTGAGGCTGCGCTCGGCGTTAAATGCCCAACGAATGACTTCGCGGCTTTCGCCCAATCCGACAATGGTTTGGTCCGTCGCAGAGGTGTTCTTATTTGGCAACAAGGGCACATTGAATCGGTTGGATACGGCTTGGGCATCTTCGCCGGCTTGGATAGCCTTGGCAAATTCAGCTGCCTGAGCGTAGATACCCTGCTCTGTTTCTTTGGACACGTTCACGCGGCGGAAAACTTGGGCCAGCTGCACAGAGGGGACCGCGCCACGCTGTCCGGTCACGTTGATGATGTGGTAGCCGAAATTGGTAAAGACCAATCCGGTGGAACCGGTACTCTGACGGAAGCAATAGTCCTCGAAAGGCTTGGCCATCATGCCGGACTTAAACCAGCCAAGATCTCCGCCTTTCATGCTCGCGACGACATCGTCATTAAACGTGCTTGCCACCGCATCAAAGCTTAGGGCACCTGACTTAATGCCGGCTAGCAGCGAGTCCGCAATGGTCTTGGCCGCGGCAAAGTCGCGCGTGGCCTGTGAACGCTCTGCCCCAGCAAATGCCACCAGGATATGGCGGGCCGAAACCGAATCGGGCATGTTGCGGCGGCTCATGACCTTCACAATCTGATAACCCGGACCTACCTCGATCGGGGCACTGACAAAGCCGGCGGGCTGTCCCTCGATGGCGCTTTTCAACGACTCATCCAAACGCTCTAAGCTGAAGTATGCGTCTTGGAAGGGCACGTCGCTGTTGGCCATGACATAGGCCGAGTCATCCGTGCTGACCGCTAATTCTCCTTGCATCTCGGCCAATTCATTCAAAATCGCTTCGCGGTCTGACTCGGAAGGAGCGATGGGGAAGTTGGCAAAGTAGAGGTCGCGAAGCTCGTTGACCACTTTAAAGCTTTCCTTGTTTTCGGCGTAAACCGCCTTGTAGTCCGCCTCGGTCACCTCCACCAATGAATCCTGGATGCTGTTGACGAGCAGGCCTGACCATTCGATTTCCGCTTGGCGGGTTTGGCGCGCCATGGTGTGCTGATATAGCGAAACGGGGGTGCGCAAACCTTGCTTCACCGCCGTGTAGAATTTATTGGAGAGGGCTTCGTTGCGCACGTCCTCCTCAAAATTGACCCAATTCAACCACTGATCGGTCGCCTCTTGGCTGGCGTCCTTGTTGTCGCGCAGATTGGCCAAGGCCGATTTCAGCAATTCGGGATTGAAACCTCCGGTATTCGGATCACGGAAACCCTCCATAGATTGGATGCTGGGGTTGGCAATAATCGCATCCCACAGCTCCTCGGGGGACACCGTAAAGCCCAATTTCTCTTGCAAGTCGCCGATCAATCGGTTCTGAAGTTGCTGGTTCCAAACCATTTGAGAGAGCTGCATGGTGCCCATGTTGGCCATCTGCGGATTGTTGATGCGCAGGTCCTCCATCTCGCGGTTAAAGTCCATGGAAGAGATCTTCTCTCCATTGATAAATCCAACGGCGTCTTGGTCCCCATTGAACAAAACGGACCCAGAAGTGAAGAATTCACCTAAAATGAAAGCGCCCAAGGCAAAACCAATGGCGACGATAACTAAGCCGGAACGGCGGCGGAGGCGGTCAAACATACCCATAATGCGTAGAAAATAAGGGTGCGAATATACAAATCAGAATGCCCGCACGCAGCAATATTTGTTGGACTTAGTCCTGATCTTTCGAGACAATCACACAGGCAATCCGCTGAGCGTCCATCGTTTCGATGGTGAAGACCCAGTTTTCGAGTTGCAAGGTCTCCCCTTCCACGGGCAAATGACCCAAATGATCCGCAATCAATCCCCCCAAGGTGCTGTATGCGTCCTCTTCGGGCCAATCAAATCCATACGTTTCATTCAGGTAGTCCACTTCCAGGGAGGCGTCCAATCGCCAGGTTCCATTGGGCAGAACTTCTTCGGTACGCGCGTCGATGTCGTGTTCGTCGTCAATTTCGCCAAAGAGCTCTTCGACCACATCCTCCAAGGTCACAATTCCGGTCAAAGAGCCCAAATCATCCACGACAGAGGCCATGGAACGTTTTTCGCGGATGAGCATTTTGAACACTTCCTGAGCACTCATCGTCTCCGGCACGAAGGACAGCGGCGTCAGGATGGAGGCTAGGCGCTTCGGTCGCCGAAATAAACCAAAGGCATGTACGTAGGCAAAGGCGTCGTCAATCGTTTCGCGGTAGACCACTAATTTGGAAAATCCTGTTTGGGTAAACTGCTCCCGCAGGTCATCCATGGATATGTCCGCGGGAACGGCGCAAATCTCCGTCCTGGGCACCATGCAGGATCGGACCTTGGTATCCCCAAAATCCAAGGCATTTCGGAACAATTCAATCTCGGGTTCAACCTCCTCCGCGGAACTTCCTTCCTCTAAGTAATGGTCCAAATCCGCCCGGCCAAAGACCACCGGCTCACGCGCCGACTGAACATCGCGGCCCATTCGGCGCAAAAACAAACGGCTAAGGCGGGTAAGGATCTCCACCAAGGGCCAAAGGACCATATAGACCAGCATCAAGGGCACGGTAAACCAACGCAACGAATCATTCGCCCGGTGGCGGAAAAAAGCTTTGGGTAAGTACTCCGCCGCAAAGAGCACAACGATGGTGGAGCCCAATGTTTCGAGGGTCACCGCCCATCCGGTGCTCATGTATGCCAAAAGCCAAGGATCCAGCAGAGAGGCCGTTTTTAGGCCGACCACCACCAAGGCAAGCGTGTTGCCCATCAGCATCGCACCGATGTAATGGCCCGGGTGAGCAATGAGGTAAGTCAACCACCGCCCCATTAAGGTGGAGCGCTTCGTTTCAATTTCGATCTGAAGCCGGTTCGCGCTGAGGTAGGCAATTTCCATCCCCGAAAAGAAGGCGGAAAGCACCAGCGCCACGAGTAGAGCTAGTCCGTCGCTCATGATGGCTTAGACGCCTCGTCGTGGGATTTCCAGCGAGCTTCCATGGTCTTGCGCTGCTTTCGGCGCAGGACGAACATGAAAAAGCCCAAAAAGGCAAAGAGGATAAACATGTAGGCCCTATTGCGGTCCACGGTCCATTGGCTGTAAATGGTTTCCAAGGATAGCAAGCCGATGACGAGCCACACCCATTCAACGGTGCGTAGACTGCGGCGGGCAAAGTTTGGTTTCATTCGAGGTTGTTTTCGTCGCCTTCAAAGTGGCCGGACACTGCAAAGATGGTGTATTGCGACAAATCTTCCCGCGCTACGAAGCCTTTTCCTTGGACTTCTTCACCTTTGTCGAGGATACGGACCTCCGATTCGCTTCGGAATTCCTGCTTCAATCGATCCCATTCCATGGCCGAGGTGTACAAGGCATTGCCGCCATCTTGAAGCACTTGCACATCGCCCGTCAACACCCATACCTGGTCGGACATCCGACGAACCGCCTTATCTGCTTTGAGGTAGCCCGTTTCCAGACCTCGGGCATCGAGGATGCTCACACGAAATCCCTGGCGAAACACCTGACGAGGCACCTCTGCATCCTCTGAGTAATCCTCCATCAGACCGGCTACTACCCGGATCTTGGCCAGACCACTATCACTGTAGACAATCTGCACGTGTTCCTGCTCCACCATGGCGCCATGAAAGGACTGGGCGAGTTGGCTGACTGCGACCTCATCGTTTGAACATGCCCAGGCTGCCAACAACAAGGGAGCCCATAAGGCCCCCTTGAATCGATGTCTATTCTTGTGCTTCACCGCGCTTTAGAAACGAACCGTCACCGTTTCGTTGATCCAACAACCGATGCTGTATCGGTCACCTTCCTTGTATCCAAACTGGAAAGAAATACTCTTGTCTGGAATGCCTGCGCGAAGCTTTGCGATGGTTTTATCTGCACGCCCTGCGATAGAGGGGTCTACGGACTTGGCACGATTGGCCTTGTCAATAGCCGCCCAGTAGACCGCGTTCTTCTCAAACACGTTGTTGCCACAGCTTCCGGCCGCAGACGCATAGACGTTGGCCCACATCAGATAGGCTTCGCCCGAGTTTTCATTCGCACGGATCGCATTCGAACAATCGCCTTTTGCTGCAGCCAAATTGCCCAATTTGAGGTGAATGGCCGCCAAACGCAAGTAGTCACGTGACTTCTTTAAAGGATCCGCTTCCTGGGCAATGGCATCCGTGAAGTACTTCAATGCATCGTCGTATTTCTCGTTTTTGATGCTCAAAACACCCATGGAGCGTGCAGCCTGAGCGGAGGGCTCCAAGTCATAGAGCGACTGGGCCACCTGGTAGTAAATGGGGTTGTCCGTGCAGTCTGACGTGCCGGCGGTATCCGTCCGCTCTTTGGAGAGCATTTTCTCCGCACGACGCAACCATGCGGCGTCGCCCGCATGCTTGTCAAAGTTGTCTTGGTTGTAGATCAAGCCCAAGCGGTCACAGGTCAACAGCGGTGCCAGACCACGCTCGATGTTGCCAATGAGTTTGTTGGACTGCTCCAATAGACGCTTATCGATGTCCAAAACGCGCTTTTCACGCGCAGAGATCGTCCCCAACGTGTCCTTTTCAGTCAAAGTAGAAATCTCGCGGTTCCAGTTATCCGTTTGCATTTCGATCGCTTCTCCGACGGCTCCGTAGGCGTTCAACAAGCCTTCCGAGTCCAACGTATCGACTTTATACAAGGCAATCGCAGCGTTGAAGTAATTGTTCAAATACAAGGGCTGAATATCGCCTGGATTGACCGCCAACGCAGCATTGAACATCGTGAACGCCTTGTAGCTATCCTTGGGGTGGTAATCGTAGTAATCATTGGCTTTTTGGCCCAAGATTTTCGCTTCATTCCCCGGATAGTAGCGGTTCCAATCGTCATACATGCCCATCAAGGCATCGATGAGTGCTTGCTTTTTGGCCGGATCCGTCTCGGCTTTGATTTTCGCATCAAAAATTTTGGGAGCGAATTTGTACACCACTTCACTCGCCTGAGGGCATGTCGTATAGACCATCAACCAGGGCTCGTAGGCTTGGAGGTATTCTTTGCTGTTGCACAAAGAGCCAAAGTTGTTGTAGTTCTCAAAGCAACGGATGCTGTCTGCCTCTGTTGGTCCCCATTTCTGGGCTTGTGCGCCAAAAGAAATCAACGCGATACATACGATTAGAAAACGCTTCATAGGTATTAACGGTATTTAAATTTCATGAACCATTGATCATTGAGGGTGACCCCAATCACGGCTTGTGTATAAAATTCTTGGATCAAATTATTCTGTTTCGTTCCATACGCACCTAGCTG
Source organism: Flavobacteriales bacterium UBA3431 (assembly GCA_002381225.1). Taxonomy (GTDB): domain Bacteria; phylum Bacteroidota; class Bacteroidia; order Flavobacteriales; family Schleiferiaceae; genus TMED14. The sequence continues at coordinate 15,409 of DFSS01000012.1, forward strand.
GGCGCCAATATGAAGGGTGGCAAATTTAACATCCCCAGGCATAATGGCACGTCCTCCCAACGGAAGTCCGACGCCGACTGACCCCAACCATGCGCGGATGGGCGTGTTTTGGAGGACCAATCCCGTGTTTTCAAACTGAAAACTGGCGCGGTAGGCCACTTCCGCCAGATAGGACTTCAGGCGTTTTCCAGGCATCGCTAACGAGGGGATCATGGAAGCGGACAAGGAGATGCGCTGGGCATTTTCCGCATAGACCGGCGTCCAAGCTTCAGAAGTCAGCCAAGGGAGGGTGCCCGACCAGAAGGGCAACAATTCCGTTTGCTCTGTCACCTGGTACTGTGCACCCACGGACCAGGCTGCAATGGGCAAATCCTTGACGGGCTTCGAGAATTCCAGGCCAACGGCCATTTGGGTTGGTAGGTAAATCACACCCGCCCGATCGACCACGGCATTTCCGGTATCCAAGGGGGTATCTTGCCCAGAGAGGCTTGCAATGTAGGTGTAGCTAACATCGCTGTAGGTGCTGCGAATGGCCGCACCATCGCGAAAGGTGACGCCTAAGACTGCTTGGACTGAACCCATCGGAAGGCGCAACTGAGCGCCGGCATCCCACATCCAATCACTCGCCAGGGTCCGTTGATGGAGGCGAACGGCGTTGAATTGGTTGTCGGTGAAGATGAGGTTGGTCGTTTGGTCCAACGAACCAAAGACATAGTTTGCATTAATCCCGACCGACAAGTATTTCAAGGCTGTGAGCCCAATGCCCACGTGGGCTTTGTTGTAGCCACCCTTCCCTTGATATTGCTGCAGGTAATCACCGAAGTCGGCATCCGTTCCCGAGGTCAACATGTTGTACCCGGTTAGGCTGTAGGGCATGATGCCCGCGGATAAACCCATCCATTTTTTAAGAGGAAAGGCAATGCCCATATTGCGGAAGCCCCCGGTCGTATTCCACAAGCTGGCCGATTCGGTCGCCTGGTGAATTCCCTGGTAGGTCCCGCCCAAGTCGAGCGTGGTGTAGCGAATGTGTGCATAGCTTGCCGGCTGGGCTGGATTGACATACAATCCAGACTGCGCAGCTGCTTGGGTGCCTCCCAGAAGCTGGTGAAAGGCAAATGCGTTGGGCTGAACCAATCCATGCCCGTACAGAGAATACGGACTAACACTTCCACTCTGGGCGTGGGCCATGTGAGCTCCTGCGAAGAGAAGAAGGAGGGGGAGGATTTTATAGGTTCTTTTCATAATCGTATTGGGCGAATATCCCGAGCGCTTCCAAATTTGAAGCCGCAAAGATGCCGCTTTCCAATGGTTTAGCAAAAGCCGGGCCATCTCCACCGGTCAAAAAAATGGCCACATCGGGGTATTCTTGCCGCCAGGCCGCGATCCATGATCCAATCTCGGCAAGCATTCCGTGGTAGGCTCCTTGCTGCATGCTGGATTCCGTGTTCGTCGTTCCCGAGGGGGTAAAAGGCGCCTCCACCGGGGCCACACGGGGCAGGGCGGGCGCCCCGTCGGACATAGCCTGCAGTCGCATCGACCACCCAGGTGAGATGGGGCCGCCTCGCAAGGCCTGATCCGCATCGAGGAGGGTTCCCGTGAGGCAGGTCCCGCAGGAAATCACCGCGACTGGGCCCTTAGGATGCAGGCTGCGCGCACCCATGACGGCAAGGCAGCGATCCATCCCTATGGTTGGCGATGCTTCCCGGCGGAAAGGCCAAGGGTGCTCGGGCGTGAGAATACAGGGGATGAGCGACTCGGGAAGAGAACGCTGTGCGGTATTTGCAATGCGTAAAACAGTCCCCGGAGAAATCTCTGCACACCACTCCAGCGAGTCCACCGCGAAGTACTCAGTATTCCCGAGTTGAACCCCACTGGCATTAAACTGCGTGCGCTTGCTCCGGGTATTCCCGAGTTCAATGGCCCAAATCATGGCACAAAAGTAGCCCTTCCCGGGTCCTTACGCATCCAAAAAGACCACCTTCTTGGCTGAATCCGCTGCGGCGTATACCGCGTCGCGGTAGTGCGCCTCCACGCGATTTCGCTTGATTTTCAGCGTAGGCGTTAGGAAGCCATTTTCCACCGTCCAATCTTCCGCGACCCAAAACAGGCGGTCCATTTTTTCATGTGCGGGGAGGCCTGCATTGACCTCGGACAAGAGAGCTTTTGCCGCCTTATAGACCTCTTTTCGCGATCCGTTGCGTGCATCTTCGGTCATGACCGCGAGCGCGACGGGCTGGGGCAAATCCAAGCCCACGACGCAAACTTGGGCCATGTCGTCGGACTGAAGGAGAAGGCCTTCGATCGGGGCCGGTGCGACGTATTTTCCTTTGGACGTTTTGAAGATGTCCTTAATTCGACCGGTGATGGTTAAGTAGCCGTCCGCATCAATCTTCCCACAATCCCCAGTGTGCAGGGCCCCTCCGGCGAAGAGTTCGGCCGTCTTTTCGGGCTCTTTGTAGTAGCCTTGCGTGCAGGTTGGACCCTGAACGAGCACTTCGTCGCCTTCGCCAATGGTGACGTTCATACCTGGGAAGGCCTGCCCAACGGTCCCAATTTTAACCTTGCCCCGGAAGTTTACCGTCGAGATGCCTAGGTTTTCTGTCATGCCATAGACTTCTTGGATGTGGATGCCTAACGTGGCAAATTCGGTCAGCAAACTCGCGCGTATGGGTGCTGCGCCGGAAAGTACGAGACGCGATCGGGAGAGCCCCAGCTTCTTGCGCAGGACCGGAGCGAGTGCCCGCCGAAGGAATGCCGCCGGAATCTTCTTGTGGAGGGTTTCTCCGAATTTTTCCCAAATCCTAGGAACCGCCATGAATACGGTAGGTTGGGCCTCTTCCAAATTTTTGGCAAACGTATCCAAGGATTGTACAAAGTGGATTCGGCCTGTCAGGTAGACCCCTGCAGCGGAAATAATCATGCGTTCGGCTACGTGGCTTAGAGGCAAGTAGGACAGAAATACTTCTTGATGGAGGAAGTCAAATTGCTCCAAAACCATCCGGAAAGCCGCTTGAAAATTCTGAAAGTTGTGCATCACACCTTTGGGCATTCCCGTCGTCCCCGACGTGTAAATGATGGTCATCAAGGTTTCCGGATCCATGGGGACCGGCTGGAAATCAGGGCGACCCTTGGCCTTGAGGGCCTCCCACGTCAAGCCTTCGGCATCGGCGGACATAAAGGGTATGTAGATGCGTTGAACTCCCGCGGGACAATGGTCCACATAGACCGAGGCATCATCCAGCTTTCCGATAACGAGTACTTTGGACTCCGAATGCTCCAAGATTTTGCGGGCGGTATCGCCGTCTATGGTCGGGTACATGGGGACCGATACCGCGCCCGCCAAGGCACAACCGTAGTCCGCAATCAACCAATGGGCCGAGTTTTTTCCAATAATGGCCACTTTATCCCCGGGATTCACCCCGAGGGCTTGCAGTCCACTGGCAAATGCTTTGGCTTCTTCGTAGGTTTCCCCGTGGGTGAAGCGAATGTACCCTGCCTGCGCATGGGGTTCCTCTAAGAAGCGGCGATTCGGGAATTGTGCCGCATTCCATGCGAGTTGCTCGGGAAGGGTACGGCGAGCGCGATCAGGCGTGAGGTGGTTGAGCCCTAATTCCGGCTTCATGCCCTCCAACGGACCGAGAACTTCCAATACATGGGCGTCGTCTTCAGCCGGGCTTTTTGCCGCAAAGGGTTGGGTCACACTGACCACCTTGCGACCAAAGTCCATCCCCAAAATGACGATGGGTACATGGGCCTTTTCTGCGATGTTACGGTAGCCTGATTTGAGGCCATCCACTTTGCCGCGGGTGCCTTCTGGTGAAAGGGCCAACTTGAAGGAGGCATCCTTATGGAATCGATCAGCGAGTTGATCCACTAGCCCTTGAGCACTTCGCCGATCAACGGGTATTGCGCCAAGGGCACGGAGGATGGGCCCCAAGGGCCACCAAAAAAGGCTGTGTTTGGCCAAAAAGGAGAGCCCATGCAGTCCCAAGTCCTCGCGGACACAGAGGCCTACAAAGAAATCACGCCAAGAAGTATGTGGTCCCACCAGGAGGATGTACGAAGTGGCTGGTGGGAAAGTATCCCGGTATTCCCAGCCACGTTTGGCCAATCGGCCGCGGAGAAATGACAGTTTCATACGTGGAATGTACTTATAGATTTAGATTTGATTAACATACTCTCCCCTTCCAAGAAAAAAAATTGCGCGGGAAGAGCAATGGTGGAATCCCAAATTCTCTTTAACTTCGCGCCTCCATTTTGAATGGTTCGGTAGCTCAGTTGGTAGAGCAATGGACTGAAAATCCATGTGTCGGCGGTTCGATCCCGCCCCGAACCACGTTCAATCTGAAGCCCTGCTCCACGGAGCGGGGCTTTTTTATTTCTGGATTTCAACCGACTACCCATGCATGATTTCGTAGTATTTTGTTTCTTGCGGCCCGTGAAATCATACCTCAGCCTCCTTGGCCTCCTACCCCTTTCCCTCTGGGCCCAGTTTTCGTTTGGGGTGGCTTCGGGAGATCCTCAGCCAGAATCCGTCGTCCTCTGGACGGCCCTCGAGGCCGTCACCCAGCCCCAAACCGTCGTGTGGGAGCTTTCCAATGAACCAGATTTTACCCGCATCCTGACCAGTGGAAGTACGACTACCTCCCAGGATCTAGGTGGCACGGTCAAGGTGATTGCCGGCGGGCTCGAGGCCGGGCAAACCTATTACTACCGCTTCTGGTGGGACCAGCATGTTTCTCCTGTAGGGCGAACTCGGACGGCCCCTCACCCCCACTCCACCCAAGCAGTTCGCCTTGGCGTCGTCTCATGTGCGCACTTTGAGGCGGGCTACTTCTTTGCCTATGGCGCGCTCGCCAGCGAAGAAAACCTCGATGCCGTCGTGCATTTAGGGGACTACATCTATGAGTACGGCCGGTGGGAGGCCCCATGGAAGGTGGTGGACCGCCTCCACGAGCCTGCCCATGAAATTGTGACGCTCACCGATTACCGCACGCGCTATGCCCAATATCGACGTGATCCGAATCTACAGGCCCTGCATGCTGCCCATCCGATGATTGCCATTTGGGATGACCATGAGATAGCCAACAACAGTTATGAAACAGGGGCCCAAAATCATCAACCCGACGAGGGCTCGTATGCCGAGCGGCGTGCTGCAGCCATGCAAGCGTACCGCGAATGGATGCCTATTCGGCCTGCCTCCGAAAAGGGGTACCGCGCCGTAAAATTTGGGGCCATGGTGGATTTGCTGATGATTGAAACGCGTCTGGATGGCCGGACCGAGGCCGTCTCCAAAGAAGCTGAGCGCCATCGACCTGCGGACAGGCACCACATGATGGGGGTGGAGCAAGCGGATTGGCTTAGGGAGCAGTTGACACATAGTTCGGCAACCTACCGGGTCCTCGGGAACCAAGTCATTTTTACCGAATTGAACTTAGGAATCCTCCCCTCAGACCGGCTAGATCGCTACAACCTGGACGCATGGGATGGCTACGCTTCCGAGCGGGATGCCCTGACTGCGGAGTTTGCCCAGGTGGCCCCCGTGGTTATTCTCACGGGCGATTCCCATTGCTCGTGGGCCTTCGAAGGCAAGGGGTATGTCGAATTGTGTGCGCCCAGCGTGACGTCAACCAATTTCAACGAGTTCGCCCTCGAGCCAGTCGCCCGATTGGCCGGGGCCCTACTGTGGGCCAGCAATCGTCCCTTGGAATACGTGGATACCCGAAATCATGGGTACATGCTGGTGGACTTTGAGGCGAGGGAAGCGCGAAGCACCTGGGTCTACGTCCGCGATATCAAGTCTCCCGGGCGGTGGAGGGTGCACCACCGACGGCATCGCCGCATCCTCCCATGGAAATCCAATATGCTTAGACGCTAGGGCGTCTTAACTTTGCGGCATGAAACGGCACTTCCTTTGTACACGCTGCGGACATTGGCATGAACTTCCAGATGGAATATGCCCTTCCTGCGGAACCGAAGGTGTTGACCTTTCCTCCTCGGCCACCCAACACCGGGCGGACCATCGAACCCCCAATCCATTTGAAATGCCCTTACCCGCGTGGGTCAATGACCCGTCTATCTCTGCACCTGTGCGTTTTTTGAAGAATTCCATCGTTGCCCTGCAATGGGTCGGGATGGCCATCGCTGGAACGATTGCCTGGATGGCCTATTGGGTGGCTGTTTGAACCGGAACACCCTTCTTTTCGGGGCCCTTGGGCTCTTCCTTGCCCACCAAATGGTAATCGCATGGGGCCGGTCCGCGGTTTGGGCTGACTCCTTTTTAGATCCGTTTTTGTTTTTACCAGTGGCCCTTGGGGCGGCTGGCTGGCTCTTGCGCCGATGGAATGCCCAATTTCGTTGGCGCATCCCATTCATCCTGGGCGCCTGGGCGGCCACGTCCTTCGTTTTTGAGTATTGGATCCCTTCCTTCGACCCCCGATTTACGGCCGATGCATGGGACGTGATGAGTTTTGCACTTGGAGCCAGTGCCGTGGCTTGGACGGAATCCCGCGGTAAGTAACGTTCACAAGACACTTATTTGGTCTGGGGGGATTGAAACGCAGCGCGAATTTTCGCAACCATCTTACCTCAAAAAAAGACGGCGTCAGAAAAAACTAGACTCGTTTGCGTGGTCATGATTTTATTTTATAGTACTCTTTACCATATCTTCACAATCGTAGTTTTAACACTTAATGATGGCGCGATTGGAAAGTTTTAGTACTTTAGACCATTACAAACGCCCTGTAGACTTCGTTACGATACCCAATCATGCAGACTCTGAACTCCCGAAAAAACGCCTATACCTCTGACCATCCCGATTTGACGCCCTTCTTTTCATTTGGGATATCGGTTGACTGTGTGGTGTTTGGCTATGACGGGGTGGATGTGAAAGTGCTGGTCATTGAGCGCGGTACCGAGCCATATTTAGGTTACCAGGCCATTCCAGGTGATTTGGTTCATCCGCAGGAAGATGCGGTGACCGCCACACAGCGCGTTCTTCGTGACTTGACCGGGCTCGAAAATATCTACTTGGAGCAGTTGTACACCTTTGCAGGGGTGGACCGACACCCACTCGGGCGTGTGGCGACCATTGCTTACTTCTCTTTGTTGAAGATTGGTGATTACAACCCCCGGCCCTCGTCTTGGGCAACCGATGCCCAGTGGATGCCTATTCAGGCCCTGGGAGAAATGGCCTTTGACCACAAAGAAATATTTGATGCAGCCCTCCAGCGACTTCAGGCGAGGGTGCGCAATCAGCCGATTGGATTTGAATTGCTCCCGGAGGAATTTACCCTGGCCGATCTGCAGCATCTCTATGAAACCCTGTTAAACACGCAGTTCGACAAGGCCAATTTCCGAAAGAAGATCCTCACCATGGATCTCCTCATACCTTTGGATAAGATGCAAAAAGCCGTTCGGCATCGCCCCGCGCGGTTGTACCAATTTGACGCTTTGCGCTACGAGGCCCTCTCTAAACGGGGCTTCCATTTTGAGCTGTAGTATTCCCTTTTTGTACCGAAACTAGTTACCCAAAACCCCTAACCCCTACTCCATGACCGGCACGTTTGAATTCCTCGATTACGCCATCTTCATGGGCTATGCCCTCCTGATCCTCGGCGTTGGCCTGTGGGTGTCTCGCGATAAAAAAGGCCACGAGAAAAATGCCGAAGACTATTTCTTGGCGAGCAAGTCCCTTCCGTGGTGGGCCGTGGGTACATCCTTAATTGCGGCCAATATCTCGGCCGAGCAATTCATCGGCATGTCGGGCTCGGGATTCAAAATTGGTTTGGCCATCGCCTCGTACGAATGGATGGCTGCCTTGACCCTCATCATTGTCGGCAAGTATTTCCTCCCCATTTTCATTGAAAAAGG